>NZ_QFWH01000002.1:0-300000 GCF_003149375.1 Vampirovibrio chlorellavorus | reverse complement strand
AGCGGCGGAATCACCTGGCCGGTAAACTTGGCGGTAGAAGCGCCGTTCGTGGCGGATTCATGATTACGGTAACCAATGCCGGTGCGGTACCCGGAAAAGGCAAAAAACAGGGGAATAAACGGTTCCATAATTTCCATCCCGGCTAACGCCAGCGCCGTGGGCAAATCGTCCACGTGCAAAATGGCGTCGGCGAATTCAATGCGCCGTTTTTCAGGGGCGTTCTGCGGCTGAGGGGCTTTGCCCTGTAATTTATCAAAGAAGGGATTCACCACTTTGGTGCCCAACTGGTTGGCGATTTTGCCCCCACCCAGAATGCCCAGACTCAAGCCCGTCCCAATAATGCCAAATTTGCCCACCCGAGCGACAGCGGGGTCTAACTTTTGCAAAAGTTGCTGCACCTGGGGCAGTTCCACAGTCACCAGCCCGATAGAAGCCCCCACCGCGCACAGGGCAATATTGGCCACAAACTGGAAAATTCCCTCTTTGCACATGTTCACGATGGCATCAGGATCTTGCACTTTGTTCACTTTATTAGCCAAAACACCGCCCAAGCCACCACTGATAACCGAGGCCAGACCCACGCTGAAGAAGTCGCGCATTTTCCACAGCTCGCCTTCTTTCACCGAAATCTCGCCTTTTTGCTCCACCTTGGTCAGCTTTTGCCAAATGGCTTTGGGCAATTCCCATCCTTTGCCCTCTAGAACTTCATTCTTCCCAATGGGCAGCAGTTCGTCCAAATCCGCCTCAATCTTAGCTTTGTCCAGGGCTTTATCCAGCTTCGGGGTATCCCGCATGCCCTTAATCAAATCCTTGAATTCCCGGACACTCAACTGCTGCCGTTGCTCAAAGGGCTTTGCCTTCAGCAGCTCCTGAATGACCGGGTACTGGTCCTTCAAATTCGCCAGCTTTTCGCCCAGCTCTTTCATTTCATACTGAATCAGCTTCTTGCTGGGTGGCTTCATCAATACGGCAGCGGCAGCCAGAGTCCCCGCCGTGGTGGCACCCAGTACAATACCATCCCGAATCAGCACTTTTTTTCGCTCCTGAGGCTGCGCCTTCCAGGCATCGTAGCCCATTAAGGCCCCCAGACCCGCCACGCCAGCAACGCCAGCCACCTTGGTGGAGGAGCGAACCACGTTGGGCTGATCCAGATAATGCCCCATAGCCCTCAGGTTAAGTTTCGTACTTGCGATTGCACTGCTCAAATCCATGCCGACGCGCTCCTGTAAAGGCCCCGACTGATGTTGAAACGGGGCCACTGACTTGCAATAACTAATCTGACGATTCGGTTGATATAGGAAACCCATTTGGCTGAGAATTATTCTCAACAATAAAATTAAATGATAAAGATTCTCACTTGTAAAGCACTACTGAGAGAAGTTCTCAAAAAAGATCTTGCCCCGGGTGCCCTTTTGCTTTAAAAAGAAAGCATCCAATTCAGGCCTAATCCGGTTTCTTGTTTGTGGCAGCGTTGAATAAGTGGGTGCCAATACCAACCGCCACACCATAGTGTTGTCGAGGGTGTTTTAGGGGCTTTGATTGTCCTGAGTGACGGAGACCAGTAGCCACCCGGGCGGGTTGCTGAACGCAGGTTAGGCCCGGCGCCCGAGCATTCTACATTTGTAATTATCATTTTTCTGTCTCTCTTTTTTCTTTATCTTCTTTTTTATCGATTTATGGAAGGAGTCGACTCACAATCATGATGACGCGTGCGCTGATCCCTCAGGCTGTTGCCAGCCCCCATTTCCCCTGGCGGCACTCCCAGCATAATGATGGCGACTCCCGTAAAAAAGCCAAAGACATTCCACCTCTGATCCGTCCCCATCATCCCACCCGCCCCGTTCCCTCGCAGGAGAAGCGCGCGACCACCCAGCGCGTTTTTGAAACCCTCAGCCATGAAAGTGAACGAAGCACAGGCAACCCTTACGGCCTGAAAAACTACACGCTGAAATACGTGTTGTACCACCCGCCCACCCAAACCTACTTCAAAGTGGATCGCCACAAATACCCACAAGTGGTCACCGCCGAACAGGCCAAGCTGATCTTTGAGAACAAGCTACAGAAAAACCCGCATGCGGGCCGTCTGAGTTTTGTGGATGGCTTTCATCAAATTAAACTGTCAGCCGCTCCGTTACAAGACAAGGAAGGCAGAGTGCTGGTGCGACTGAAGGGCCCCATTCTCTGGCCGCTGCCATCCGAAAAAAACAGTACCGAAGGAGCGTCTCCGGCAGACCCGGGAAGCGCCAGCGCAGCTCCCGCCAAACAGCACGGCAGGGCCTACCGTCCCTGGCAAATGGCCATCCGACGCTTTCAATCGGAGCAGGAAAAAGCCAAAGCCAACCAGTCGCCGGAAATGGACATTGTGGTGGAATTTACCAGCCTGCTTCCCGATGGCTACACCGAGGAACTGGAGGTCTTTCCCACCGAGGATTTACCAAAACTGTGGAGCCAAAAGCGCTTGGATCTGGAAGCCTAGACTTGAGAAACAAACGCACAAGATAGCCGGGAAAAACCAGCGATAGAGTGGATAAAAACAGAAAGAGGGAATGGATGATAGTCAGCTTACAGGCAAGGGCCACAGGCCCTCAAGCCAGACAAGACTCAAAGGGCAAAAACCAGCGGGCCCACACGCCCCACCAATCCCCCCATGCCCCCAAAACCCCTTGGGAGCGGCTGAAGAACAGCCACCTCATCGTGGATCGTAACACAGGAGACTGTTTCAGCCTGAACAGCGAACAGGTGCAAAAAGCAGGGCTGCTGCCCGGCAAATGGATTCCCCTGCCCAAAGAACAAGCCGATGCCCCCACGGTGGAGTACCTCAGCCCCCTCAAACACTTCAGGCTTTGCGCCCAAAAAATTGGGCCGGTTTCCGGGAAAGACCCGGTGGATTTGAGTATTTCCCTGGATGAAAACGACGAAAACGGACGGTTTCAGGTAATCTTCTAGCGCCTTGAGCCCGAGGCCGGTCTGGGTTAATTTGGAGACACCCAACCATCCAACCCCAAAAAGTGCCCGCCTTTGAGCCTCCTGATTCTCGACAACTTCGACTCCTTTACCTACAACCTGTACCAGATGGTGCAGGCCAGAACCAGCCTGCCGGTGCAGGTTTATCGTAACAATGAACTGGACTGGGAGGCCGTCAAAACCCTCAGCCCGCAAGGCATCCTCATCTCCCCGGGGCCCGGGCACCCCTCCCGCCCGCAGGATTTTGGCATTTGCAAAACGGTGATTGAACGCCAACAGGAGTTAAACTGTCCCATTCTGGGCGTCTGTCTGGGTCATCAGGGATTGGTTTACACCATGGGCGGACAGGTGGTTCCGGCCCCCCAAATCATGCACGGCAAAACCTCGGCAGTTCGCATTGTAAAAAACCATCCCTTGCTGACCGGGCTGCCCAATCCGTTCACCGTCATGCGGTACCACTCCTGGATGGTAGAAACAACCAGCCTACCGGCGGACTGGGAAGTATTGGCCGAGACGGAGCCCACCCCCACGGAACCCACGCCTCTGCTCATGGCCGTGGCCCACCGGGAGCGCCCGCTCTATGGGGTGCAATTCCATCCAGAATCGGTGGGAACCCCGGAAGGCGGCCAATTGTTGCGTAATTTCATTCGACTGACAAACGGTCTGTCAGGCTCATCGGACACCTGAGCGCGCCAAAGGCAATTTGAAAGGCAATTTTAAATCCCGAGCGTTTTTCTTTTACTCACGTTTCAGTTGCGGCTCACCACTTTTTGCCGTATGATACCCCTGTTTGACGTTGCGCCCTTATTTGTGGAGTGATGATTTGCCAGCGTCAAAATGAAAACAAGAAAATTAAAACAAAATTGACACCAGATTTGGCACTGAGTCGTCTGAATCGCAGGAGTCCCTGGATCATCACCCAGCGATTATTATTCCGGCTTTCAGTTCGACCCAGTAGATCTCAGTCTTCTCGTCATCCACTGGATATGTAGTTAAAAATAGCATCTTCAACCCATAAACCGCGATTAACCCGTGCGATTAACCCAAAGGAGGATTAACCGTTGCTGACGACTATGACTTTTAGAGCGGGCTTGAAAGGCCTTCGCTCCCTGAGCCACACCCAAAGTCAGCAAGGGCATTTTTCGCCGGTTCAACAGTACCAGCCCAGACAGCTGACTTTTGCCGCCCGCCACCCCTCGCCCTCCGGTGAGTCCTCCACCAGACTGACCAGCGAATCCGCCACGCTGGACAGGTTGGACTCTCACCCGGTGACCCTTTCCAGCACCAGCAGCAGTACCAGCAATATTTTCAGGCGACTCTCCGCCCTCAGCAGAAGCAGTCAAGCCCTGAAAGAGGCCGTGCATCGACCCGAGCCCATTAAAAGCGGATTTCTGGATCGACGCAGCATCCAGCTCCCCTTGGACAAGCAAAAATTGACCATCAGCCAAAAGATCCTGCGCTTGCTCAACGATGAAGAGCAGGCCGTTCAGCAGGACTTTAGACAGCTGATGCAGAACCACCTGAGCAATTTACCCAACCCGGAGGCTCAGGCTTTAACCCTTCAGGCTGTGGATTTTTTCAACAACGGCTTGTCTAAAACCCTGCGCCAGTGGTTTTTACAAGATCTGAACAGTCATCAGCCCAAGCACTTTACCAACACCCAGGGGTTAAGCGCCGGACTCAAAAGCTATCAGGGGAATCTGGAAGCCGTTGATGACTTTTTAAAGCAGGCCATGGAAGGCACCCGGCAACCGCACAGCGCCCAGCCAAAAGCCGCCCTATCCCCGCAGGCCGCTGAGGCCACCCAAATGCTGGAAAAAACGGAGCAAGACGTTCACGATTACCGGGACGCCCTGAATCACCTGATTTTAAAACCCGGCGAGTTTAAACCTTAACCGGACGGACGCTCAGGAAAGCGGTCTTTAGGGCTGCTCAGTCTGGGCCTCAGCCTGGCTTTTCTTCGCTTCAATATGCTCGGCCAGATCCCGCACGTAATGCACGGCGTCTTTCAGGGAAGCCTCCAGCAACGGCGCGCCCTCCGCTTCTGCGGATTGGGCCTCACTGTTCAGCGGTTGCCAGTCCATGCGAAACTGCACCACCGGCAAGGCCTTGGGGTCGTCATTGGCCGGGGGGATGAGGGCGTTATAGACAGCGCCCTGAAACAGCGGATGATCCTCCAGCGCATAGCGCACCTCGCCAAGACGCTCGTCAATGGTAATGCGCTCTCTCAGTGGAAACCCCTGAATCAGGATCTCCCGCACCGCAAAGTCTTCGGTACTCTCCACAAACTCAAAGGAATCGATGCCCTGCATGTAGCGTTCAGGATGCTCAATGCGATCCAGCAGTACGTCCCAAATGGTTTGCAGCGAGGCATTGACGGGAACAAAATACTCCAGCTTGGGCATGGCAGTCACACTCCTTCAAAGCAGTAAACGAGGAAGGCCTCATCATACGATGAAAGAAGCAGCAGGGTCTATTCTCGGGCCGTGAATGGCCACTCTGAAAAAGTGAATGGCCGATTTCTCAAAGCGCCACAGGCAGGGACTGCTGTCCGCTTACTGGAACATCTCGCTCACAGACTGGTGATCGTGAATCCGGCCCAGCGCTTCGCCCAGAATTGGGGCTATAGAGAGCTGCACGATTTTTCCGGTGCGCTCCAGTTCCTGAGCCGCCGGACTCAGCGGGATGGAGTTGGTCACAATCACTTCGCTAAAAACGGAATCAGCAATGCGCTCTACAGCGGGGCCAGAGAAAACCGGATGGGCCGCCATGGCGTAAACCGCCTCGGCTCCTTCGTTTAAAATCAACTGGGCGGCGGAGCAGACCGTACCAGCGGTATCAATCATGTCATCCACAATAATGGCCGTTCGGTTGCGCACATCGCCGATAATATTGAACACTTCGGCCACGTTGTGGGCGCTACGGCGTTTATCGATAATGGCGATGGGGGCGTTCAGCTTCTTGGCGTAAACCCGGGCCCGCTCCACGCCACCGGCATCGGGGCTGACCACCACGATATTTTCCAGATTCTTCTGTTGAATGTAGCGCAGCAAGACCGGGGTGGCGTAAAGGTGATCCACCAGAATATTGAAAAAGCCTTGCAACTGGCCGGTGTGCAAGTCCATGGCCACCACCCGGGTAGCCCCGGCGGTGGTGATGAGATCAGCCATTAACTTGGCGGAGATGGGCTCACGGCCCGCCGTTTTGCGATCCTGGCGAGCGTAGCCATAATAGGGAATGACCGCAGTGATGGTATTGGCGCTGGCCCGTTTCAGGGCGTCAATCATCATCAACAACTCAATAATGTTGTCGTTGACCGGGTTACAGGTGGGTTGCACGATAAAGGCATCGCAGCCACGCACATTTTCCTTCACCTGCACGTAGGTTTCCCCATCGCTGAAGTTTTTGATTTCCACTTTGCCGAGTTCGGTACCGAGATAACGGGCGATTTCCTGAGCCAAACGGGGGTTTGCTCGCCCGGTGAAGATTTTAACCTTGCTGGTGTCGTGAATACCGCTTTCGATTTCCAGATCCGGCAAGCGAAGCTCGATAGCCAAGTCGTTATCCTCCATAATGGTACCTTCTTGCAAGAGGTGCTTTTAACGAGAGGGAATACTGTAAGACGTTGATACCTTCGATTGGTGTCGTGAGAGAGAGTGAGAGGGGTAGGGCAATCGGGCGGCAACGAGAACTCTGGCAGGACAACGCCTGACCTTTTATGCCAATCTGCCCGCAGGAAATTTACCAGAGGGTTCGAGTGAATTTCCCGACTGTTGGATTCGCCTATTTCTATAAAAGATTAACAGAAAAAAAAGTGCTTTTCAGCCTGTAAAAACAGGATTCGTAATTTCAGAATCCCACTGCCCGGGGGATATCGGAACATCCAAAAACGGGAAAGCCGCCTTTTAAAATAGGCAAGGCTGCCTTAAAATAACTGGTTGACGAAGGCCAAACCGTCATCGGTCAGGCTGTACTCGCTGACTTCCGCAGTACCGCTGAGATCCGGCACCATGGACAAGTGCCCCCGGGACAAGGCCGTCTCCAGAGCGCTGTGGTTAACCGGCGTCAGGCCCGATTTCACCAGATTGGCGTTTATCCGCTTCAGGGAGAAGCAGGCTTGCGCCTCCACCTGGCTGAGGTAATAGGCAGCCAACAACAGATAATCCTCGGAACTGCCGGGATGGGCCTGATCGCACAGGTCGGCCAGCGAGTTCACCAAATCCAGATTCATGGGCTGGGCAGCCGACACCGGGGACTGCTCATAAAGCGTCTCAATCACCGGAGCGGTGGGCAGCGGCGGCGGGGGGGCCTCCAAATCACGCATCACCGTGTCCATGACCGACTCAAAATCATCTTTGGGCGGTGTTATATCGGGGGGCGTGGTGCTATCGGGCTGGACTGTCACCGTTGGGGGCACCACCGATAAAGCAGGCGGGGCGGAAACGTCTGAAGGCGCCACGGCTAGAGCAGCCGCAATCAGGGCAGGCGATTCAACCGGGGGCGACAAGGGGGCAACAGGCTCCGGGGGCGTTTGTATCGGGGCCGCCATGGCCGGAGCGGACGGCTCTGGCACGGAAGGTTCTGACACGGAAGTCGAGGAAGGTAACACGGGCGCTTCCGGGACGCTGACTGCTGGCACAGGTGCTAGTTCAGGTTCAGGGGAAGGCGCTACCGGGACCGAAGTTTCTTTCGGCGGAGATGCAAGCACCGGCTCAGGAGGGGGAGCTGCCGGTACGATTTCAGAGGCTACAGGTTCACTGGGCGGCTGAACCGGAAGGGGCGGAGCCACCGCAGCGGGCTTGGGCAGGCTGACTGGCACATAGCTGTCATCCAGCAAAATCCGAAACCACTTGTCCATTTGCTTGGAGACGAAATAGACGTCATCCGAGGACAGGTTGATAAACAGCCCATCTTTTTTAAGGCTCATTTCATAACGATGTGGGGCATCCATGACTACGAGACTCCTTGCCGTGCGGGCCTGGGCCAAATACTATCTCTCTATCAGCGGGTGTTTACCCAAAGAACGGGGCCTCACCATCAGCAACCTGTAAGACATCGGTAAGGTCTGGCAACTGGAGAGGAGCGGAAACCCGCGGAATTTTTGTGCCCAGCCTATTGCCGATTGAAATCATTATATAAGAGGTAATACGCCATAATACATTCTACGCGTGGTGTAGATTTGAAGCACCGGCCCAACGGGCAGCCCTGGTCCTAAATGGGCCTGAGCCGGGCGGAAACGACTACTTCTCTTCCTGGGTCACCAGCATGTTGCGCCAGTTGTCCATCTGGGTCTCAATAAACTTGGCGTCATCGCTTTTCAGCTCCAACTCCAGATCCCCTTTTTTCAGCTTGAAAACGTATTCGCTCACGGTACTTCCCTATCCTTTTCAGGTCCAATCAATATCGGCCCATTCTATCAAATAACTTGAGCCCTATTATAATACGCCCGATCTTGATGAGGAAACCTTTCCCTGACCGGCCCACGTAAAAACTCCCTGAAGCCCAAGGCGTTCAGGGAGTTTGAAGCAATCATTGAGCCGGGCTCAGACCAACTAGGCTTGCGTGTCCAGCTTTTGCCCGCAACCGAACATGGGAGCGGCAGGGGCTCCAAAGGCTTGCGCTGGAAAAGGCTGGGCGGTAGGAAACATGGGAGGGCCAAAGCTCGGGGCAGCGGGCGGAAAGGCGCCCGGCAGAGGGGCAGCGTTAGCCGGGAATGGCTGAGCGATGCCTGGCGCCGGGAATGGGGCCGCACCCGGGAAAGAAGGCGCTGCGGGGAAGGGTGCAGGGCCGGGAAGAGGGGCAGAGCCCTGTGGAATGGCCGGGTCTCCGTAGCCAATGGCGGGCGGAAGCTGCGGCGGGAACTGAGGCGTAAAAGGGGCCCCGGCGGGAGGAAAAGGCATTGCCATTAATGAAGTCTCCTGTTGGAAAAGGGTCGGGAAAACCCCACAAGATCACCCATTCAAATTGTTCTGGTGAGGTGCATCTTGTGAAGGGATGGTAGCTATGTAAACCCCCTACAGCCAAAAAGCTGCGAAAGCGTTCTGAATTGCAACAAAGTTTGTTTTTTAAAATTTAAAACCCGGGACGCTCATTCCACAATCTCCGTCCTCTTGCCCAAATCGCTGAGGTTGGCTAAACTGGGCTTATCGAATTTTTTTTCGATGTTTATTGTTCAACCAATCTGTAATCTCCCATTTAAAAGACGCCAGCCCCCATGACACCGCCTTGCCGAAAAATCATTCACATCGACATGGACGCCTTTTACGCCGCCGTGGAGCAGCGGGACTTTCCACAGTATCGGGGCTTGCCGCTGGCTGTGGGTGGCACCACGGCGCAACGCGGGGTAATTGCCACCGCCAGTTACGAGGCCCGGGCTTTTGGTGTGAAATCCGCCATGTCCACCTACAAAGCCCTGAGGCTGTGCCCCCACCTAATCGTGGTACCGGGTCGCTTTGAAGCGTATAAGGAAGTCTCCCGACAGATTCGGGCCATTTTTGCCGATTACACCCACCTGATTGAGCCCCTCTCTCTGGATGAGGCCTATCTGGATGTCACAGGCCAGGGCGAGGGCAGCCCGTCGGCCACCCTCATCGCCTACGAAATCAAGCAGCGGGTTTTGCGAGAAACCGGCCTGACTGCCTCCGCCGGGGTGTCCTATAACAAGTTTCTGGCCAAAGTGGCTTCCGACTACAACAAGCCCAACGGCTTGTGCGTGATCCCGCCCCACAAGGCCCAGCGCTTTATTGAGGAACTCCCCATTGGACGCTTTTACGGCATTGGGCAAAAAACCGAACCCAGGCTGAAGGCCATGAACATCCACACCGGGGCCCATCTTAAAGCACAGAGCATGAAAACGCTGGAGTCTATTTTCGGGAAAAGCGCCGCATTTTATTATCACCTGGCCCGGGGAAGAGACGATCGCCCCGTGGAAACGGACTGGGTTCGAAAATCCATAGGATCAGAGACAACCTTCAGCCAGAACCTCTGCGATCCGGCTCCCATGCTGACAGCACTCTCCACGCTGGCCGCCGAGGTGCTGGCGTGGATGCGGCGGCATGAGACCTATGGCCGAACCCTGACCCTGAAAGTAAAATACGCCGATTTTCAACAAATTACCCGTAGCCGGACCCAGGCCACCCCCTTTGACACCCTGGAAAGCATGATGCAGACCTTGGCAGAGCTACTAGCGCAAACCGAAGCGCAGAACCACCGGCCTGTCCGCCTGCTTGGAGTCTCTGTATCCAAGTTGTGGCATCCCGGCGAAACCGATTCTCCCGTAGCGCACCAGTCGGAACAACTGAAACTGGCATTGGGCGCATAAGCCCTGAGGGCCAGCATTTCGGCAAAGCAACTTTACAAAACGAAATAAATCGTTCCAGACCGACAAATGTTTGTTTTTATGCAATCACAAGGACAAGGCTGGAACAAATTTAAAACTCTTCTTTCATATTGCGCTTTAACGCCATACCCGATTGCATTTGGGTTCGGCGTTTTTTATTTTGTTAGGCAGTGCCCAACCCCATAACGCAACAGAAAGAAGATGGACCCATGGCCCTCATTGGTGTTTCTGATTTTGTAAAACGACAAACCCCAGATAGTAAGGACGACCACTTCGCCGGAAACTGGGATGAGCTGGTAAACCTGGTCGAGCGCCAGTGGGAACAACGCCAGCCCTCTCCGCACAACAGCGGCGTACTGCTAATTCCCATGCCGGAGGCTGAGTGTCATCGCTTCTTGGGCAGCGTGATTGCCGTGGATGAAAATACGCCCCTCACCGCTCATTTTGCGCCCCGCATGGCGGGAGAAGCCGGGTTTATTCAGGTGGAGGTCTGTGGCGGGCAAAAGGCGCCCGCTCACCGGGCGGAAATTATCCTGTACAGCCATGAAACCCTGGCCCAGGACGGGGACGCCCCGGCCACCCGGGAGGCCGATTACTATATTATTTCCATTAACGCCTACGCCTCCGGGCAAGCCGAACCGATGAGCCCCATGACTATGGCCCGTAATTTTCTGGGACTCAAAGGGGGCACACGGCCAGAAACGCCCTACACCGCCCAGGAGTTCGCCGAGTCCATTATTTATTGGAGCCAGCACGCCCGCATCGGGCAGGCATCCCCCGGCGGGTAAGACGCTCCGCCAAGTGTTTCGATCGGCCGTTCAGCGCCGATCAGCAGGGCTATCCGATCTCAAAAATCAGACCGCCAAATCAAACACAGGGCAGGCCGGTCAAGCGCTTGTTCTGATACTGAATCACGCTGATACGCAATCACGCTGCGCAACGACCGCTTTCAACAGCCCCCAGAACGGGACACTCCCCGGATAGGCTTGAGAACACGAGTGAAAACAAAATTCGTAAAAGTAGAACCCCTCTATCGGCTAGGTTTAACTTGGGTGATTTTAAACCATATAACTCATGCTGGAATTCTGGAGTTAGCAGAGTCGCCAAGTGGAGCGTCATACCATGCGAAACGCCATGTCAGTGTCCAAGTTGAAATACGCCACTCTCAAAAACAGCAGCGGGCTTTACAACTGGAGCGCCACGCACCGGAATGAATCCCGTCAGCAAGCTGAGGACACTGAGACAACACACCCGCGACGCCCCGAAACAGACACTTCCAGCACCGTGAATCCTCCACCCCGACCCAAAGAACAGGCCTAAATAAGAACAGACCTAATCCCCCCTAAAAATCTTCCCCAATAAAATACCCGAAGAGACAAGAGGGCTTTACCATGTTCAAAAGTCAAACCCTGTCGACTGATGATTTCACGACTCAGGCCACCCAAACCTGCACACAGTTGCGGTCGATGGACATACAAAGCTACCTGGCCCTCATGTTGTCCCAATATCACGAGGATCAGGAGCAGTGCCTATTTCTGCCCTCCTTGCTCAGTATGGCTGAATGCTTTGAATGCTCCGCGGTCGAAGTGCATCAAGCCCTGGAGCAACTCAAAACCTTTGGCTTCGACTTTTTTATTATGGGCTTTGAAAGCCCCATTACCCTGTGGTACCCAGAACGGCTGAATGGCGCTGCCAGTCGATCCGCCTAGCCGCTTTCCACCTAAACGCTTTGCAGCGTTCTGATTCCTGACTCTGACTCCTGAAATTCATGCCTGAAAAAAATCCCGCCCTGGCCTTAAACCGGGACGGGATTTTTGAATTTAATCCGCTATAGCAGACGACTACCAGTAGCCACGAACGGTGGTGCCACTGGAAGCGCTGCGGGAAGAGCGGCTTTCATAGTAGCGAGGCTCAGGCTTGGCGGCAGGCTCCTGATAGGCCACTTTCTGGTTCTCGATGACCTGCTGCAGGGTGCTGCCCCAAGCGGCAAACTGCTCTTTGGAAGCGGAAGACACGTTGGGAACCTGACCTTCCATGCGGCCATTCAAATCCCACTCGGCCACGGTAGCGCCATCGGCGTCCACCACTTTGTAGGCATCACCCGCCTTGTAGGGAACGGTCACGGTGTTGTTGGAAACCAGGGGAATGTACTGGCCATCATTCCCGTTGAAAAACAGGGCCTTGCCGGTGTTGTTGATAATGTGGAAAGACACCTGATCCTTGGTAATGGGGGCAACAATAGCGGGACTCAGGTTGGAGACCGACGGATTGGAATTGACTTTAATCTCAAACGTGGCGTAAGGGCCTTCTTCTGCGAATACGTTGGCCGGAACCATGGCCACAGCAACGACGGCAGCCAACAGGGCGCCTTTAAAAAAACGGTTCATTTGATTCTCCTTCAACAAATAACTCAACCAAATCACACAACTAAAAAGTGATTCTGCAAAGCAAAATGCCCTGCCAAATTACAAACTAAACTGCCAAACGTACATCACTCAATAATTCAATTAAAAATATCATAACACACTTTCAGTAAGGGCCTTTTCACCCTTTACAAGCCCTTACATTTCAGACAGAAACAGCCCTGCTGCCCATTTTGCAAATCCGGAATTTAGAGATACGCTTACAGACAGATCATCATCGTTTTACGCCAAAGGAGCCTCCATGCCAGCCAGTTCTTCCACCGCCCTTCAGGGGCAAGTCGCCATCATCACCGGGGCCAGTCAGGGCATTGGGCAAGCCATCGCTCACCATCTGGCCCTCTTGGGCATTCATCTGGTTTTGTGCGCCCGCAACGTGGAAAAATTAACCCAACTCTCCCGCGATTTGGCGCTGGCCCACCCCAACATACAAACCCTGCCCCTGGCCTGCGATGTGCGAGACGTCGAACAGGTGCAACGGGTCATTGAAACCACCCAGAAAACCTTCGGCAAAATCGATGTCCTTATCAACAACGCCGGGGTGGCCGCAAAACTGGGACTGCTTCAGGAAATGAGCATTGCCGATATCGATCGCACCATTGATACCAACCTGAAAGGGGCCATTTACTTTATGCACGGGGTGTTGCCGGTCATGGTGCAACAGGCGGGCGGCATTATCATCAACATCAACTCGGTGGCCGGAAAAACCGCTTACCCCTTCTGGGGCGTGTACGATGCCTCCAAGTTTGGCCTGTACGCCATTACCGAAGCGGTGGCCGAAGAGCAACGCAGCAACAACATCAAGGTCATCGGTATCTATCCCGGCGCGGTGGATACCGCCATCTGGCAGGGTCTGCACACCGATGAAGCCGCCCCCAAGCGAGACGGCATGCTGGACCCGGAACACGTGGCCGAAGCGGTGACCTATATCCTCAATCAGCCGGAGAAAGTGTTTATCAAGGAGTTGACCCTGACCCCGCTGAAGCCGCTGGTTTAAGGTTCATAGGCGAGAGGCGCTCCTAACTCAAATAATCAGGCATCAAATTCCAGTGAGCCGCGTTTAAACCGTAGTTCCTCATCCCAACTGGAATTGCCTAAAAATATGTCGTTCACCGCTCTCTTTTCATTGCCGGCCACACCAATCGCTGCGATGTCGGAAGCCCTGCACGGGCCAAAACCCGGCACAAGCGAGCGAGAATCGCTTACCGGCCTGATTAAGTCCGAGCTGTTAAAGTCCGGCCAAAGCCTCCAGCGCCAGGCAACCCGATGGCTGAGCGCAACACTGATTCTGCTTGGCCTCTGCACCCTCTACGATCAGGGGGTGGGAGATGGCACACTGCCCGGCCTCAACGATCTCTCCGGCATCCGGGAAATCCGGAGCGCAGCCCGGCAAAACAGCTCCCGAAGCCTGAAAGGCCCCGCCCACTGGCAAAGCCTCTCCGGCGGGCGCAGCCTGCTACTGGCCCTTTCCCCGTCATTGGCGGACTGGTTGTATCAACTGCATCATCAGCGAAAAATTGTTTACGCAGCGCCTGCGCACTGGCAGTCCGCATACGGACAATCTTCAGAAACACCCCTGTTGGCCGCCTATGAGCCCTGGAGCGGGAAACTTTATATTGGCGCTGATTTTTGGACGCTGAGTGACGGAGAAAAAGCGGCTATTTTGGCCCATGAATATCGACACGCCCGGCAAAACTGGCCCAAAGTAATCAGTCATCGGTTGGCCCAATGGTTGATGCACGGACAATTGCAATACCACACCCCGCTAGAACGCGAGGCCTTTGACTATGAGCGTCAGGCCCGGGCCGCCTTGGGCTTGTCCCCACTAACCGCCCACTTGAGCCCCTGAGATACGGTACCCTCTTGCGACCACCCACAGCGGCAAGGCGTATAATATGAAACAAGGGGTTCATCAGAAAAGGCTGAATACAATTTCGCCTTTCTGAGCGACCCAGCTATGTTGAATGGGGACTGAGCGCTATGAGTACCGCACCTGCCATCGAAAACGATTCCGCCTTTTTGCAAGCGCTGGAAGAAGCCTTTTCCAGCTCGAACAAGGATTTTGCCCGAGCCTACTACCTGTTTGCCACGGCCAAACTGGCGGAAACTTACAACTCTCAGGAAATTTACGCCAAGTACCCCATTCTCAGCGAGGAGGCCACCTTTCATCGCCTCAAGCGACTGTACGATCAGAACCCGCAACACGAAGAAACCAAACGCCTGTTCACCTCGGTGCTGGGCACCTATATTGGCAGCCAGTTGGCCGCCCTGTCCGATGCGTTTCAGAACGCCAAAAACCAGCTCAAGGTGCATGTGGCCGATTTGGGCCTGAGAAACGGGAACGGAGAAATTATTGAATCGCTGTTGTATGAAGATGTCTCCGAGTGGTTGAAAAAAACCGCCAACAAGCCCACCCGGCAAGCCTTGTACGATCGCATGGCCCAGGCATACACCGAAAACCTGTCCGGCCAGTTTATTGAACTGTTTGAAAAAGAGAACCGCCTGCTGGCAGGGCTGGGATACGCTAACATCATTGACTTCTACAGCCACACCAGCGGTCATGATCTCAAAAAGCTGGGGGAAAACGGCAAAAAACTGGTCACGGAAACCCAGGCTCTCTACACCCGCTTGATGGGACAGCACTATCATGCGGTCACCGGGCTGGATTTCGCCACCGAGGCCACCCGGGCCGATATTTCCTATGTCCTGCACGGGCACGCCTCCCCGGAAATGGACGCCATTAACCGGCAATTCCCCCAGAGCAAGCTAGTCCCCTTGGCCACCCAGACCTTTGACGGTCTGGGCCTGAATTTTTCCACCATTGCCCAACCCGCCAACTTCGAGAATCGCAGCACCTATGAGCAGGAAGTGGTTCAAAAAACGGATCAACACGATCCCAGCCAGCCAGCCCTGCGCCGCATTCTGCTGGACATTGCCAACCGGGAAGGCAAGCGCTCCAGAGCCTATGTATACCCCGCCGCCGTGCCCGCCGAGATTTATCTCTCGGTCAAACCGGAAGGTGGGCTGGATGATTACTCGGCCTTTTTCCATGAATCCGGCCATGCCCAGCACTTTGCCTATGAAAAACCGGAACTCAGCTTTGCCATGGCCTTAATGGGCAACAACACCACCACGGAAACCTATGCCTACCTGTTCCAGAATCTGTTTATGAACGCCCACTGGCTGACCCACATGGCCGGGCTACCCCCGGAGCAGGCCCAATTGGCGGTACAACGGCGCGCCCTGGAAGATTTATACATGCTGCGCCGCTATGCCAGCAAAATGCAGTTTGAGTTGGCCCTGTTTGAAGGCGTCAATGAGGCGGGTTACACCCTCAGCGACAAGGGAGGCGTTTATGCCGGGTTGCTCAGTCTGGGTTGCGGCTTTCAATACGACGCGGAAGGCTGGACCCGGGATGTGGACGCCGGCTTTTACGTGGCCGACTACTTTACGGCCTGGAGCCTGGAGGCTCAGCTGAGAGAATACCTTTGTCAGCACTTTGGCACAGCGAAAACAAACGGGGAAGACTGGTACGCCAACCCCGAAGCGGGCGCCTTTCTCAAAGCCCTGTGGGCCGATGGCAATTTACCCCAGCAGGCGTTAAGCGCTCGGCTGGGTTATCACGACCCTACGGATTTAGAACCACTGCTGCGGTTTATGAACACCCACCTGCAATAATAGGGCGTAATAGGCGAAATGGTCATAAAGGTTTAATTTCTGATAAACTAATCCATAAAAAGTATATTCAGAAAATAGCATTGCAGATGCACTTGCTTCTGAAACCCTTCAAACAGCCAAAACACCCAGGGAAAGTGATTCAACCCGTATTATGCTTGCCATCAAAAGCCAAAATGGCACTTTGCTGCTGGAAATTGCCGCTGAAAATCTGCTTTACGCGGATTTAAGCGGTCAAGAGCTGCCGAATGCGGAATTCTGTCACTCTGTGCTGTTCAATGCCAACCTGGCCGGGGCCAATCTGGCCAATGCCAATTTTCGGGGAGCCAACCTGACCAACAGCAATCTAGGGGAGACGAATTTAGGCAAAGCCATCTTCAAAGGGGCCAAACTGGAGGGCGCCAACCTGAGCAGCGCCATGCTGGAGAAAGCCAACCTGTCCACCGCCCACTGCGTAAAAGCCAACTTTACCAGCGCCAATATGCGGCTGGCCGATCTCAGCCAATCCGATTTTGGGCAGGCCACACTGGTCAAAGCCTACCTGGAAATGGCCGAACTGTGGGAGGGCAAGTTTGCCCATGCCAATTTCACGGAAGCCCATCTGGTGAAAGCCAACTTTTTGAAAGCGCAAGCCCAGTCCGCCAAATTTATTCAGGCCAACCTGGACAAAGCGGATCTGGAGATGGCCCAAATGGGTTGGGCCGATTTGACTGAGGCCAGCCTGCAGGGCACCTTGATGCGGAACGCCAAGTTCCCCTCAGCCACCCTTCACCGGGCCAACTTGCAGCAGGCCAACCTGAACCAGGCTCAATTCACCCAGGCCAACCTGAGCGAGGCCTCCTTGCAGGGGGTCAAAGCCTTTCAGACCAATTTCAGTCAAGCCAATCTGAAAGGGGCCGATCTCGGCAGGGCCTCCCTGCAAGGGGCCATTTTCAGCCTGGCCAATCTGGAAAACGCCAATCTGAAAGGGGCTGATCTGCAAGGAGCCATCCTGAAAGGGGCCAAATACAACGATAATACCGTCTTTCCCAGCGATATCAAGCCAGAGCAGCAAGGCCTCATCTACGTCAAACTCATCGAGCAGGACTAACGGCGCTGGCCTTGACCACAGCCCCTAGGCAGGAGTTACCTGACAGTACAGATCCGGTAAATTGTCCCGCTTGCGCTCGTCAAACGGCTGATGGGACAGGTAGCGCTCTATGTAGCCGCCGCCCAACAACTGCCGGAATTCGGTGTCGTAAAAAGCGGCGATCTGGCCCGGGGTAATGGCCGACTGAGGGGTATGCAACGTCACTTTCAAACTCTTAGCGGCGTAATCCAGCCACTCCACTCGGCCCAACACCGGCGGGGAGTTGTAGCGAATCTTGACCATCAATTCCCGCGGGAAGGCGTCCGGCTCGTCCAGCCCAGGGACTAGCCAATTGGGAGAGAGTACGCTAAAAGTGGTACTCTCCAAATGGTGGGCGTCGCCCAAATAGACCGTCTTGGTATGGGGGTCGATTTTGGTCACGTAAACCGGGCGACCGGCAGCCACCCCGATGCCTTTGCGCTGGCCCAGGGTAAACCGGTAGTAGCCATCGTGCTGACCCAGCACTTTGCCCGTATCGGCATCCACAAAGTTGCCGGGCTGCTTGCCAAAGGTTAAATCCATGTAGTTGTGCTGCCCGTTCAGCACAAAGCAAATGTCCTGAGACTCCTTGCTGTAGGCCGTGGGCAAATCCAGCTCGCGGGCCAGGGCGGTCACTTGAGGCTTGGTCATTTCTCCCAGCGGAAAGAGGGTCTTGCTCAGGTCTTTGGGAAACACCCGAGCCATCATGTAGGTCTGGTCCTTATGCTCGTCCACGGAGCGATAGACATTCACCCCATGGGCCGCCGGGCTGAGAATGGCGTAATGACCGGTGGCCACATAATCGACCCCCAGCACATCCACGGCGTAGCGCACCAGCAACTCCCACTTGACGTAGCGATTACACTCCACACACGGATTGGGGGTCAGTCCAGCCTGGTAGGAGTTGTTGTAGTAATCCATCACAAAGTGGGAGAACTCGGCCCGCAGATCAACCGTGTCGTAGGGCACGTTCAGCATTTCACAAACGCGTCCGGCATTGACCAGCGCGTCATTGCAGCACTTGCCCGGCCCGTTCAGCGTCCAGGCGGTCAGGCCCACCACTTCATGTCCGGCCTTGGCCATTAAATAGGCGGCCACACTGCTATCCACACCGCCACTCATGGCAACGGCGACTCGTTTTGGCGTGTCTGGCAAAAAGTTCAGTGACATAAAAGGGAAGTATCAGCCTTGTAGCATCTTCTTGCCGGGGCGGGACAGATAGTAGGAAACGGCCAGAAAAACCGTTGGGATCAGCCATAAGGCTCCCCGGTGGATGGTGCTGATTATATCAAAGTAATGCTTGGCCGGCATGGTAAAGTCCGCCAGAACAAACATGACCAAGCCCTTCAGCAAACCGGGCATCAAAATCAGGGCGTAGCAAACCAGCCAGACACCCAGTAACTTGCTGACAAAACCGTGGAAATCTTTCATCGCCAATATCCTTTTTTTCTCTAGACGCCTTGATTTCAACCCAAGGCGAAGCCCAAACGCTTGATTCTTACATCCATTGGCCGTTACTCGACCGGCAATACACAGTGAGGTTTATACAATAAAAAAAGAAGCCTGATAAGAGTTGCTTCCATTTCGGGTAAGAAGAAAAAAAGACCCACCCCCAAAAAATTTCAAACTCTTTTAAAAATCCTTCATTAAAATGACACAGATTAGCCCAAAGGAGTGATAAAGTATTTACAGTTGGTGGCATATAAGGACTACAGACTCTAGCCGAATGGCGTCATCCTTCAAGACGACTGGCCGGTGATGAACAGTCAAAAAGATCCAGCCCATGCCATCCACCTTTAGAACTTATCATTATGGTCTTTAGCTAGAACATTCCCAACAACCAAAAGCCCCTCAGAGCTATAATCCGAGGGGCTTTTTTTTATCCAAAGCGATATGAGGCAGGCTAGGAAAGCACTTCGCCATCCAGCTCCTTGTTCAGGTTGCTATTCCAGAAGCCGTAGCCGAAATACAGGGCCATCCCCAGCAGGAACCAGGCACCGGTGACCACCCAGGTGAACAGAGGCAGGCCCGTCATCACGTACAGACAGCCCAGGGTACCCAGAATGGGGAAGGTCAGCCCGAGGGGGGCTTTAAAGGGACGGTGACGATTGGCATCGGTAAAGCGCAGGATAGCCACCCCAATGCACACAATCATGAACGCGCCCAGGGTACCGATGTTGCACATTTCAGCCAACAGGTTGATGGGCAACAGCCCGCCCCCAATGGCCACAAAAGCGCCCACCAGCAGGGTGCAAACATGCGGGGTCTGAAACTTGGGGTGAATCTTTGCCAAAGCGGCAGGTAACAGGCCATCCCGGGCAATGGCGTAGAAAATACGGGTACCACCCATTTGCAGCACCAGCAATACCGAGCTTAAACCGGCAATGGCACCAATGCTGACCAGCCAGGACGCCCACGGATAGCCCATGTACTTCATGGCGCCCACCACAGCGGCCTCTTTATTAATCTCGTGCAGGGGTACGATCCCGGTAATCACGGCCGTCACCAGAATGTAGAGCAAGGTACAAATGGCCAGAGAGCCCATAATACCGATGGGAATATCCCGCTGAGGGTTCTTGGTCTCTTCGGCGGCGGTGGAAACAGCATCAAAACCGATGTAGGCAAAGAAAATGGTGGACGCGCCAGTGATAATCCCGTTAAACCCATTGGGCGCAAAGGTTTTCCAGCCATCCGCAAACCAGTTGTGCTGCAACACATCCATGTGCCCACCAAACAGGAACAGCGCCCCAATAACAATGAACAACAGCACCACAAACGTTTTTACAAACACCATCACCGCGGCGGTTCGGGCGCTTTCAGAGACACCTACCAGCAACAGGGCGGTCACTGCCAGCACGATAAAAAAGGCGGGCAGGTTGAAAGCACTTTGCACCAGGAGGATTTTCTCTTCCGTGGTGAAGGGAATGACAAAAGGGATGGCCTTAAGGACGATGGACATATCCACGGTCTTCAATCCTTCCCGGGAAACAGTGTCAATGGTATTGCTGACCAGCCAGCTGGGCAAGTGAACGTGGAAGGCCATGGCCAGAAATTCCTTGATACTGCCCGTCCAGCTGACGGCGACCGCCATGTTACCCACGGCGTACTCCAGCACCAGCGCCCAACCGATGATCCAGGCCACAAACTCGCCCATAGTGGAAAAAGCGTAGGTGTAAGCGGAACCGGAAATAGGGGCCATGGCCGAAAATTCGGAATAACAGAGGGCACAAAAGCTGCAGATAACCCCTGTCAAGACGAAAGATATGGTCAAAGCGGGCCCTGCGGCGGCATGATCAGGAGAACCAACGGCAGCGGCACCTGTCAAGGCAAAAATACCGGCCCCAATCATGGCTCCAACACCAAAGATAATCAGGTCAAAAGCACTCAGGGTTTTTTTAAGCTGATGCTCCTGATTGGCGTTATCGGCCAGGATTTTGTCCAGGTTCTTGGTACGAAAGAGTCTGGACAATAACGATCGCTGCTTGACGCTAGCTATTCCTGACATAAAGTGGGGACTCCCTTGAATTTGTGTACTTTTTATATCCACGCTGAGCCTTTTATCGACTCGTAAAACCCGCTTCAGACAGCGATTGACGAAAACCCGTAAATTCAGCCAGCTGTGACATATTTTGCTTTATAAAGCCGGAACATATCACAAAAGCAAACAACACTCCATCAGGTGGTGGATGCCCGCCCGAATCATCGTGGGCCCTTGTTCCATGTAAAAAAAGGAAAACACCATAAAAGTGCTGATTCCGGACCGACTTGTAACGGAGCATTTACAGGGCCGGGCTTAAAATTTCACCCGAATGGGTGAGCGTTCCCTCAGAGCGATTTTCCCCCGCCACCCAATGACGCCCCAAAAACCAATTCATTAATAAAAACGATTAAACCACCCGAGAAGTGGGTAATGATAAAAAAAAGGTTTGCTGCAAAACCCTTTGAATAAACACTTGGCACTCCTGCCCAATCGAAGGATCATCGCGCATGAGTAGCAACTATTCCCTGGGAGGCGTTGGGGGTTTCAACTCCGGCTTCGACGTCAATGGCATTATTTCTCAGTTGCTGGCTATGGAACAACGCCCCATCGCCCTGATGACCCAGAAACGATCAACCATCAGTCGGCAACAGGCGGCCTATACCAGCATTCAAAACAAAGCCCGCAGCCTGTTCTCGGCCATCGATCAGCTGGCCCGTCGGGACGTGGCCACCCAGAAAACCCTGTTTGAGAACATGAGAGCCACCACCTCCGACAGTAAATCGGTCACGGCCAGCGTTTCCAGCAGCGCCGCTCCGCAAACCCTGAACGTGGAAGTGTTGGCTCTGCCCACGGCCACCATAGCCACCAGCACCGCAGGGGTGGGTCGCTTCGATACAGCCATGACCAATACCGACCTGGGGATTACTGCCGGAAACTTCACCCTGTACACCCAGGTGGGGGCCAGCCAAAAGGCCTATCAGATTAGCATCGCCGATGGTGATACCCTGGGCGATATTATCGCCGATATGCAAACGGCTATTCAAACCGATATCCCCGGCGCCACGGTGGGGATTGTGGACGGCAGAATCCAGATCAATCGCGGCGGCTCGGGAAACGCCGTCACCTTTGGCGCGGGGGGCGATACCAGCAACTTTCTGGAAAAAACATTCCTGAATACGGCAGTGGCCATTAACGAAGGAGGCGTTTTTACCACCACGGCCTCCCAAAGGGTCAGCACCATTAACCGGGACACCGCCGTGACCACCGCCGGGGCCAACCTGGCCACCACCGTCAACACCAACAGCCAGTTTAAACTTAACGGCGTTACCTTTAACGCCGAGGGCAAGTCCATTAACACCATCATTGATGAAATCAACAAGTCCGAAGCCGGTGTCACGGCCAGCTTTAACCGGGGCACCAACAGCTTTCAGCTCACGGCCAAGGGAACCGGCAGCAATTTAATCAGTATTGAAGACTTGCCCGGTGGAAACTTCCTGCAAGCCATGAAACTTGTCAACGGTACCGATGCCATTTCCTCCCAAAAGGCAGGCAATAACACCAAGTTTGTGCTGAACGGCCAAACCCTCTACGCCACGGGCGATACGGTGGATGAGACGGTGACCGGCCTGACCGGCGTGACCCTCAACCTGAAAAAAGTGGCCGTCGGAACCACCACCCAAATCACCATCCAGAAAGACAACGACGCCATCGTGAATCAGGTGGATGACATTATTAAAAAATACAACAGCCTGATTGATGAAATCGCCAAACAAACCAAAATTGACACCGAAGCCAGCAAAACGGGAGCCAGCGCCTCCAACGGCCCTCTGGCGGGCGATAGCCGAATCAAAAGTTTTAGAAACCAGCTGCGTTCCATTTTTACCCAGTCCGTCGGTGGAGATTTAGCCAACACCGCTTTTGAAAGTTTACAAATGGTCGGAATTTCCTCCAGCCCCAAAGCGCTTGGAAGCACCGATACCACTGATACCACCGACGAAAACAATTCCGAAGGCGACAGCAGTTCCAACCCCACGACCAACAACACCAATAATACGCCCAGTACAAGCGCCTCTTCCTCCTCGGCGGATGGCAAGCTATACCTGGATAAAAATGCCCTGCGGGCCGCTTTAAGCGCAGATCCCAACAAGCTCAAGCGCCTGCTCATCGCCCAGGATTTACCAGTCGGGGCCAGTGGCGTTGATGATGGCCTGGATGGTACCTTTACCAAGTTACAACGATTCCTGACGGATAAAACCTACACCGATGGAACGGGCAGAACCGGGTTTGGTGCGTTATACAACCTGGGGGACTCCGGTAAAGGGCTATTTGCCACCTATCAGGACTCCGCCGGGAAACGGATCAAGGCGCTAGAAGATAGCATTCAGCGGGCCAATGACCGACTGGCCATCAAGGAAAAAACCCTGCGGCAGCAGTTTCTGGCCATGGATCGCATGGTGGGCCAATACCAACGGCAAGGCACCGCACTGGCAGGGCTTTCTGCCCAGTTAGGCCGCTAAACGTTGCCCAGCCATCTTTAATTCCCTCTGATTCAAAGCATCTGGAGATTCCGGACTCTTTGGGCTGGCCCATTTTTATATTCGAATTCATCCCGAGGCAACCCATGGGGCGCTCCTGCGATTGTTTTGATCTGCTTTTCACCTGCGGTCCGTCACTCCCCTGAATGGTGGACTTTCCACGCATCCGCTGGACTTTCGGGCAAACTTGCCGACATCCCAAACAGCAGGAAAGTCACGATCGTGGAGACCGTTTCCATGTTTGGATTTATTCGACTCAACCCCAATCAGTTGCAAAGCAACCCGGCGGCAGCCCGACAGGATCTTCTGGTCAGCAGTGAGGACATTTACCGTTTCGATCGCGGTCTGGAACCCATCCTGCTTTTAAGGAAAGGCTTTGAGCTGACCCCGGAGGAGTTGCCGCGCTTCCTGAAGAGTGGCGCCCAACCCCACCAGTTCCATTACAAGCACACCGGGCACCGTCTGGCCAAAGCGCCGGTAAACGCCCAGGGCATTCGCAAGCAAAACGGGATGGGCAACTCCATTCTGGACCCCTTTAAACGACTGCAAAAATCCACCCAGGTACCCCATAAACAGGTTCTCATCATTGAACCGGATCACAAACACATGAAGCGACTGGTGGACTGCCTGTTTGTGTGCGGCATCCCGCTGGATCAGATTCATCCGGTGCGGGTAATCGCCAGTGTGCCCTGGGCCGTGGAAAAATACCGTCCGCAAATTCTGGTGGCCAACTATGAGCTGTCCAACGCCATAGACGGGCTGAGCCTGTTGCAGATTTTCTCAGGGCTGTCCTTTGTGGAAACCCTCATTCTCATTACCCCTCCGCATATTGATCTGTCCGATGCGGAACAAATGGCCTTGCAAGGCATCAACCCGAATAAACGCATCAAACTGCTGACCCGGCCAGTCAACCGCTTTGATCTGCAACTGCTGCTGAACGAGGCCAACCACCGGCCAAAGCGCAGCCCGAAGCGGCCCATTGAAAAACCCGTAGCCTGAGAGTTTAACCGAAGCCAGCCATGAACAAGTTCACCTCGGGAGCCCACGAACTGATCCTGAAGCGCATTCGGGATATCCCGTCCTTGCCGGATGTGGTGAATCGGATTCTGGCCATTATCAACCAGCCCAACACCCCGGCCTCAGAAATCGCCAAGCTGATTTCCTATGACCCCGGGCTGACCTCCAAGGTGCTGCGCATGGTCAACTCGGCGGCCTATGGCTTTCAGCGACAAATCAGCTCCATTCAGCACGGCATCATGATTCTGGGCTTTACCAACGTGCGGGGGCTGGTGCTGAGCGCCAGTATTTTTAAACTCTTCGAGGGACACACCCACCCCGGCGGCCTCAATCACCAACAGTTCTGGGAGCATTCTCTGGGGACCGCCGTGGCCGCCCGACTGCTGGCCAAATCTCTTGGAATGGCCGATAGCGATGACGTGTTTAGCGCCGGCATGCTGCACGACATTGGCAAAGTGGTGCTGGATGTCTACTTCAAGCAGGATTACAGCCAGGTGCTTCATCAAGCCCAGCTTAAAGGACTTCCCCTGCACGGATTGCCCTTTTACCAGCTGGAGGAATCCGTTTTAGGGGTGAATCATGCCAGCATTGGCAATTATCTGGCCAGCAAATGGAAATTGCCGGTGGGCATCAGCGAGGTCATTCTGCACCATCATCAACCGGCGCAGGCGGAATCCTGCCCCCGTCTGGTGCATCTGGTAGCCCTGGCCAACGAGTTGGCCGTGGTGCGGTATGAGCGGCAGGGCATCTACAACCGGGAACATTTCAGCCCGGCGCTGATGGATTATTTCGGGCTGGATGACGCCTCACTGGAACGGTATTTGCACGCCCTGAAGGCCGAGATGGATTCCGCGCAGGATTTGCTGAACGCCATTTCAAGCGGCTGATTTTTTGTAAATTTTTCATACAGTTTGTCCGCAAACATTCAAGAGAGTCGCCCGATCTCTCGATATACCGACTATGTTGAAGCGTTCTTTTGTTTGCTTGCTGCCGGGCCTTTTGCTGGTGGCCCTGCTGTTTCCCGAAGCCAGTGGGGATTACTACGGGGACGGGGTCAGTGCCTACAAAGGGAAAAATTACAGCCGGGCCGCCCAACTGCTACAAGCCAGCCTGAGCGAATCGGGAAAGCCCAACCCGGATGCCCTGTTTTATCTGGGGTTGAGCTATACCCAAATGAAACGCTATGAAGAAGCCCGGAAGGCCTTTGAGTATGTCATCCAGCTGGTTCCAGCCAGTCACGAACTGGCGGCCAAGTCCCGCAATAACATCAGCTACCTGACCAGTCAGCAAATCGCCCTGGCCAGTAACAGCGGCAAGGCCAATCAGATCATTAAAACCGCCCTGTCCCGAACCAGCAAGGACAACTACCTGACCCATGTCATCCCCAACGGAAAAATCGTGCATTTTTCCAGCCAAAAAATGCCGCTCAAAGTTTACATTAGCAACGGCTTTCACGTCAGTGGCTGGCATACCGGCATGAAGCAAGCGGTCAGCATGGCCATGCGCCGCTGGCAATCGGCCTCCGGGGGAAAAGTCTCCTTTGTGCAGACCGCCAACGCCAATCAGGCGGATATTACAGTGCGCTGGCAAAAAAACTTTCCCGATAACATTCTGGGCGTGAGCCCCTTTCAATCGGTGGGCGATACCCTCGTTCGCTCCGACATTACTTTGGCCGTTTATTACCCCAACAGCAATCAGCCCATTCCCTACAACAGTCTGGTGACCATCGCCACCCACGAAATGGGGCATGCCATTGGTCTAAAGGGCCATAGTCCCTACCCGGACGATATTATGTACTACTCCACCAGCCACAGCGGCGATCAAAGCCTTAGTCAACGGGATATCAACACCATCGGCATGTTGTACAAATTAAACGCCGATGTGCAGAACAGCACCAGCGGCAGCACCGCCCAAACCCAGAGATCCTACGAACTGTACCAATTGGGGGTGCAGGCCCAAAAACAAAACCGCGTAACGGAGGCCATGACCTACTACCGGCAAGCCCTGCAACTGAACCGGGATCTGGTAGAGGCCAAGTTCAACCTGGGGGCCTTGCTAATCAATGAAGGCACTCGCCTGGTCCGAGGACAACAACTGCAAGCGGCCCAAAAAAACTTTGAGGAGGCCAGTCGGCTTTACACCGAAGTCAGTCGTCATCGCACGCCTCCCAGCGGCACCCAGGAAAACCTGCAAATCGCCCAAAGCAACCTCAATATAGTGACGCAAGCCCTAAAGCCTTGAGGCCCTAAAGTTATGAGAAAAAAAGAAGCTCCCCTTCACCGGCCCCACTCAATCCCGCAACCGACACTCACCCCGTCTGACTCATCCAAATAAAGGGGATTAGGCCCCAAACCCAACCGCTACCAACCTGCACTGATATAATTTTTTTGTCTTTCAAAAAGCACCCGCTTGAAACGCACTGCCCACAAAACCCGATACTGAGGTCGCATGAGCATTTCCCAGAAAAAGAAACCCGGTATTCGACAATCCGCTGCCTCTCTACGCAAAGGATCCGCCCCCTTGGACGAACCCCGTAAAGCCAAACGCCAGGACGAGTTCATGGCTCTGGATGACGAAAACGAACTGCCCTTCAACGATGGTCAGGAACGGGTCGATTTTTTCGAGGAGGAAGAAGAGGAAGAGGGCGCTGAGCAGGAGAAAGTGCAAGCGGAACGGGGCTCCGCCGATGATTCGGTGAAAATTTATTTGCAACAAATCGGCAAGGTAAAACTCCTTAACTCCGAGCAGGAAATTGAACTGGCCAAACGCATTGCAGAAGGCGATGAAGTGGCCAAAGGGCAATTGGTGAAAGCCAACTTGCGGCTGGTGGTCAGCATTGCCAAAAAATACATTGGCCGGGGGCTTTCCTTTCTGGATCTCATTCAGGAAGGCAATCTGGGCCTGATTCGGGCCGCTGAAAAATTTGACTACAAACGGGGCTTTAAGTTCTCCACCTATGCCACCTGGTGGATTCAGCAATCCATCACCCGGGGCATTGCCGATAAATCCAGAACCATTCGCCTACCGGTTCACATGATTGAGACCATTGGCCGCCTGAAAAAAGTGACCCGCGATCTCTCCCACGATTTGGGCCGCACGCCCACCAAGGAAGAGTTGGCCGGTAAAATGGGCATTTCACTGTCCAAATTGCGATTGGTGCTGAAAGCCACCCAGTCCACCATCAGCCTGGAAACGCCCTTGCACACCAAGGATGAGGCCTCCAAAATCGGGGATTTTCTGGTGGATGAAAATACGGAATCTCCCGATAGCCGGGTGTCTCAGGAAAATCTGACCGAGGAGCTGGATAAAATTCTGGACAGCCTGCGGCCCCGGGAGCGGGATGTATTAAAACTGCGCTTTGGTCTAAACGACGGCAACAAGCGCACCCTGGAAGAAATTGGCCAACTGTTCGGGGTCTCCCGGGAGCGGGTTCGCCAGATTGAAACCCGCGCGCTGAACAAGCTGCGCAAAATGTGCCGCAGCAACCGCAATATTAAAAGCCTGAAAAATTATTTGAATCCCTAACCGGCTGGTTTCCCCATCCTCGGTTGTGGGGTATGATCGTGGTATCCAAATCGGGCAGATGAGTGAGTGTCATATTTCAGGTCGGCATTATTAGCCAGTGGCTTGTCTTTCCGCTGATTTCTGTGTTGAGCGTCGCTGCAAAGCTCAGTCAGCCACTGTCCAGACACCGTTAAAATTCCGAAGCAACCGGAAAGGCTGGAATAATCATCATGAAGTTGCTGTTTATTTGCCACCTGACCCAACACACCCTGGACGACACCGTGCGGGCCATGCGTTATCTGGGACGGGAACTGGCGATGCGAGGGCATGAGGTCGATTACTTTTTTCGCCGCCCGCAAGACAGTGACGAGCAACCAGAGCCCATTTCCCTGCTGGAATGGCCCATGCGCATCGCCCCCCTGGCCAGCCGTAAATGTCAGCAAAAACAGTATGACATTGTCCTGGCCACCGGCAGCAGTGGCTGGTGTCTGTCTTCTTTTCGGGACTGGTTGCTGCCACCGGAAACACGGGTAGTCTCCTGGTACTTGCACGACGATCCGGCCATGGGCAAGCCAGTGGAGCCTTTACTGGAGGACCTGCCGGATGCCGCCCCGGATCTGACAATCCCTCCCATTCCAAAGGATTGCCTGCTGCGGCAACTGAACGTGTGGACGGTGGAACAAGCGCTAAAAACCCAGGACGGCTGCTTTTTAACCGGGCTGGAAGATGTGCATCACATCCGCCGGAAATACCCCCAGTACGCCAGTAAAGCCATGTATCAGCCCCGTGGCGTGGACGCCAAGTTTTACAGCCCCCAACGGCTCAAGCAAAAGGCCACCCCGCCTTCCAGATTGCTCCTCATTGGCAACAATCACCCGGAAAAACCCATTGCACAGCCCGTCGTGGAGGCCTTTCAGCAAATCCTGAAAGCCCACCCCCAAGTGACCCTGACCGTGGCCGGCGACAACCAGTTGCCCTCTCCCGATGAACTATTCGCCGATTTTCCAGAGCCGCTTAAGCCCGCCTTGCATAGCGTTCGGGTTCAGCAAGAAGAAACCCTGCCGGACTTGTACTTGCAGCACGATCTGTTCATTCAGCCCCACAGAACACCTGCCCAACCCCTGGCCGTGCTGGAAGCCATGGCCAGCGCCATGCCTGCGGTAGTCGTGCAAAATCCGGATTTTCAGGAAGTGGTCACGCACTATGAAAGTGGCTTGTTGGTGCCGCCCGATAACCCGCAGGCCATGGTGGAAAGTGTCACCCATTTGCTGGGAAATCCCACCCTGTGCCAAGCCATGGGCGAGGCCGCCTTTGAGACCGTGACCCGCTGCTACACCTGGCATCAGGTCTGCGATATTTTCGAGGTCAATTTAACCCGCATTCTGGAACAGGCTTTTGCCTGAGCGCAATTGCGATCCGGCCCCCGCCCGCCCCTAATGGCAGTTCTGGCAACTTGAGGCATCATTTTCAGCAGACTCAGGGGCATGTACCACAACCGATAGCGGCTGATCCTGACGGCTATTATTGCGATACACAGTCACCCCTTTAATGCCGGATTCGTAAGCCAACCGAAACGCCTGCGCCACATCCTCAGGCGTGGCCGATTCCGGCAAATTAATGGTTTTAGAAACCCCATTGTCCGTAAATGCCTGAAACGCCGCCTGCATGCGAATGTGCCACGTCGGGGCCACATCGAAGGAGGTCACAAACACTCGCCGGGCCGGCTCGGGCAAGCCTTCAGCGGTGTTGTGCCCGGCTAAAAGATGCGCAGCGTTTGCTTCAAAACAACCATCGAAAACCGAATCCAGACGCCCTGTTGCCTGTACCCGTTCAAAAATGGCTTGCGGATCCATGGCATGGTGTTGCACCCATTTAGCAAACACCGGATGCACCTCGGAAAGCCGCTGGCCGTTCAGCACGGTGCGAGTAAAAGCCAGGGCGAACACCGGCTCAATCCCCCCGCTGACGCCCGCAATCATGCTGATGGTGCCCGTGGGGGCAATGCAGGTGGTGGTGGCGTTCCGAAGCCCCAGCTGCGACATCCGCTGGGCCAGCGCCTGCCATTGGTCGATAGACACCTTCCCCACTGGCACGGCCCCCACCCGATCCAACAGCCAATCCGCCTGAACATAGCGGCTTTTCGGAAAATTCGGAAAAGCTCCCCGGGGTTCCGCCAAGGCTACAGAGGCCAGTTTGGCCTGATAATCGATCCAGGCGGCCAGCTCATGGGCCAAGGCCACAGCCGCCTCGGAATCGTAGGGAATGCCCTGGGCCATCAGGCAATCGGCCCAGCCCATGACCCCCAGCCCGATTTTACGGTTCCCGGTCACCATCGCCTCGGTTTGCGGCAAGGGGTAACGGTTCACGGTAATCACGTTGTCCAGAAAGCGAACCGCCCAGTGTACGGTTTCGGCCAATTTTTGCCAATCCAGCTGATTTTGATCATTCAGCATTTGCATCAGGTTGATCGAACCCAAATTGCAGGCCTCATAGGGCAAAAGCGGCACTTCCCCGCAAGGGTTGGTGGCCTCCAGCGTCCCCAGCGCCGGGGTGGGATTATCCCGATTGACCCGAGCCAGAAAAATCAAACCGGGCTCCCCAGTGCGCCAGGCACAATCCACAATGCGGGCCATTAACTCACGGGCAGGCAAAGTTTTCGAAACCAGCCCCGTGTTGGGATGAATCAGATCAAAATCGCGATCCTCAGCCAGCGCCCGCATAAAGGCATCGGTGATGCCAATGGAAATATTGAAATTGGTCACCCGCCGCAAATCATCTTTAGCGCTAATAAAGGCTTCCACATCGGGATGATCCACCCGCAACAGGGCCATATTGGCCCCTTTGCGCTGCCCGGCCTGCTTGATGCTGTCCACAGCGGCGTTGTAGACTTCCAGAAAACCCACCGGCCCAGCGGCCACCGATTGGGTTTCCCGCACCTCATCTCCCACGGGCCGAAGTTTGGAAAAGCAAAAACCGGTGCCTCCGCCGCTTTGATGAATCAGGGCGGCATGCTTCAGAGTTTCAAAAATACGTTCCAGAGAATCCTCAATGGGCAGCACAAAGCAGGCCGAAAGCTGCCCCAGGGGACGTCCGGCATTCAGCAAGGTGGGGCTGTTGGGCAGAAATGCCAGTTGGGCCATCAAGTTGTAAAACTGGTGGGCCATTGCCGTTACCTGCTCCGAAGTCGCCCCATAAGCCCGCTCCCCTGCGGCTACATGACGGGCTACCCGCCAGAACAAATCCGCTGGCGTTTCGCAAACCGCTCCCTGCGCATCCCGCAGTAAATAGCGATGCGACAGCACGGTCAAGCCGTTCGGCGGAATGTTCGGTTGCAACAGAGGGGGTGGGCTATTGGACATTACTTACTCTGATTTCTCCAAATAATATGAACCAATGCCTGGGGTAGGCTGCGGGGCAGGCAATGGTGGGATCAGGCAATCCCACTCACCTTTTCATAATAACCGAGCTTTGCCCGGTTCACAGATGCACCTCCAAAAATCCAACAAACAACCGCTCCCCATTGTGTGGAAAGCGGCAGTTTGTGGTTTATTTTGTGATTTATTTTATAAAGTGGGTGTTTATACGGCGGCTTTGGGCAGATTGACCGCGTTCATGGCCGAACCCGCCTTGAACCAGCGAATCTGCTCGGCGTTCAGGGAGTGGCTCAGTTCAATGCTAGCAGTGGTGCCGTCGACATGGGTGACCGTCGCCGTGATGGTCTGGCCCGGCTTGAGATCGCTCAACCCGGCAATGGTCAGGTGATCGCCCTTGCTGACTTTCTCGTAATCCGCTTTGTTGGTGAAGGTGAAGGGCAACACCCCTTGCTTCTTCAGGTTGGTTTCGTGGATGCGGGCAAAGCTGCGGGCAATGACCGCTTTTACGCCCAAATAGCGGGGGCACATGGCGGCGTGTTCCCGGCTGCTGCCTTCCCCGTAGTTTTCATCACCCACGATGATGCTGCCGTTTTGCTGCTTGTACTCCATGGCTTTCAGCGCCCAGGGGGAAGCCCCACGCTCCACGCCGTTCACCAGCATTTTGACCGGTTCCGCCGGTTGGCCGGTGGTGGCATCCACAGCGCCCAGCAACATGTTGTGACTAATGCCGGACAGGTGACCCCGCAGGGGCAGCCAGTCTTTCCCGGCAGGAGAAATGTGATCGGTGGTGGTTTGGCCCTGGGTTTTCACCAACACCGGCACGTTCACAAAATCCTGACCATCCCAGGCGCTGAAGGGAGCCAGCTTTTCCAGACGAGGGCTTTTGGGATCAATGGAAACCGTGAGGGCAGCCCGATCGGCAGGCGGCTGCAACAGGCCCTCATGGGAAATCTGAAAGCCTTTGGGCGGTAATTCCGGCGCGGTGGGCGCTTCCAGCTTCACCCCATCGATGGTGTCGGTGATGGGGTTGAAGGTGGTTTTCCCGGCAATGGCCATAGCAGTGACCAGTTCCGGGCTACCGATAAAGGCTAGCGTTTCGGCGTTACCATCGTTCCGCTTGGGGAAGTTACGGTTGAAGGACGTAATGATGGCGTTGGTTTGGCCCTTTTTAATATCGGTCCGATCCCAGTTGCCAATACAGGGGCCGCAGGCGTTGGCCATGACAATGCCGCCAATATCGGTGAAATCCTGCATTTGGCCGTCCCGCTGGATGGTTTCATGCACCTGGATGGAACCGGGGGTGATCAGGAAGTAGGACTTGGCTTTCAAGCCCTTGGCTTTGGCCTGACGAGCCACGTTGGCCGAACGCTCCAGATCTTCATAGGAAGAGTTGGTGCAACTGCCCACCAGGGCGGCGCTCAGGTCTTCCGGGAAGTTGCTGTTTTTCACGTCCGCGGCAAATTCGGAGAGCTTACGGGCCCGATCCGGGGTGTGGGGGCCCACCACGTAAGGCTCCAGCTCGGACAGGTTGATTTCCACGATTTCATCGTAGTAATTCTCAGGATGCTTCAGCACATCCTCATCGGCCCGCAGATCGGCTGCGTACTGCTCGGCCAACGCCGCAATCTCCGCCCGTTCGGTAGCCCGCAGATAAGCGGCCATCCGGGCGTCAAAGGGGAAGACCGAGGTGGTAGCGCCCAGCTCAGCGCCCATGTTGGTAATGGTGCCTTTGCCGGTGCAGCTAATGGTTTCCGTGCCGGGGCCAAAGTATTCCACAATTTTGTTGGTGCCGCCCTTGGTGGTCAGCAGGCCACACAGGTACAGGATGACATCCTTGGGAGCCGTCCAGCCGCTGAGTTTACCGGTGAGGTGTACCCCAACCAGCTTGGGCGCTTTCACTTCCCAGGCCAGACCAGCCATGACATCGGCGGCATCCGCGCCACCCACCCCAATGGCCACCATGCCCAGGCCACCGGCGTTGGGGGTATGGCTATCGGTGCCAATCATCAACCCGCCGGGGAAGGCGTATTTTTCCAGCACCACCTGGTGAATAATCCCGCTGCCGGGCTTCCAGAAGCCCATGCCGTACTTGGCGGCGGCGGAGCGCAGGAACTCATAGACTTCCCGGTTTTCATCGCAAGCCCGTTCCACATCGGCTTCCGCGCCGGAGAAGGCCCGGATCAGGTGATCGCAATGCACGGTAGAAGGCACGGCCACGGTGTCCCGGTTGGCCTGCATGAACTGTAAAATGGCCATCTGGGCGGTGGCGTCCTGCATGGCCACCCGGTCTGGCTGTAAAGAGAGGAAGGTTTCACCCCGCACGATTTGCGCTGGGTAGGTTTCAGGGATGAGGTGCGAAAACAGAATCTTTTCCGCAGCGGTGAAAGCCTGCTTGCCAAAGTGTTTTTTTGCTTTTTCAAGGCTGGGGCCAATTTTGGCGTAATGCTTTTTTACCATTTCGATATCAGTCGAGTTGCCGCTCATGAGGGTGTGTCTCCTATCCAAACTGAGATTGGCGGGATTGTATGAAACAAAACTCCCTTGATTCTACTCCGGGCAAGGGGCAGGAGCAAGGCAGGCGGCCCAAGGGCGCAAACCGGCGCCCCTGTGGCAATCATCCGGGGATTCAGCCCCTCATCCCACAAATAGCCTACTCCGACTGCCCGTTTTTTGTCCGCCGCAATGGTTTATGCTAGATTGGAAATGCTTTACGCATTTTAGTATTGTTTCATCGTCACGCGACCCACTGGAGGCACTTTATGACCACGGCCGGCGAAAAAATCACCATCAATTCCGATTTATCTCTCAACGTCCCCGATCACCCCATTATTCCCTACATCGAGGGGGACGGCATTGGCGTGGACATTTGGCCCGCCACCCAAAAAGTGCTGGATGCCGCCGTGGAAGTGGCCTACAACGGCAAGAAAAAAATTGTATGGAAAGAAGTGCTGGCCGGGGAGAAAGCCTTCAACCAGACCCAAAGCTGGTTGCCCGAAGAAACCAACGAGGCCATTCGCGAATATAAAGTGGCCATCAAAGGCCCCCTGACCACCCCGGTGGGCGGCGGTATCCGCAGCCTGAACGTGGCCCTGCGTCAGATTCATGACTTATACGCTTGCGTGCGCCCTGTACGCTGGTTCCAAGGCGTACCCGCCCCGGTGAAAGAGCCTCAAAAGCTGGATGTGGTCATCTTCCGGGAAAACACCGAAGACATCTACCTGGGCATTGAGTTCCAGCAAGGCAGCGCTGAAGCCAAAAAGATCATCGACTACATCAAATCCGAGTTCAAGAAAGACATTCGCCCCGATTCCGGTATCGGCATCAAGCCAGTTAGCGTGGAAGGCACCAAGCGCCTGGTACGTCGGGCCATCAACTACGCCATCGCCAACAACCGCACCGTGGTGACCTTGGTCCACAAGGGTAACATCATGAAGTTCACCGAAGGCGCTTTCCGTGACTGGGGTTACGAAGTGGCCCGTGAAGAATACGCCGATCAGGTCATTTCCGAGGCTGAAGTCTGGGAAAAACACAACGGCAAACTGCCCACTGGCAAAATCATGATTCAGGATCGCATTGCCGACGCCATGTTCCAGCAATTGCTGCTGCGTCCCGATGAGTACCAGGTGATCGCCACCATGAACCTGAACGGCGATTACCTCTCCGATGCCTGCGCCGCCCAGGTGGGCGGTTTGGGTCTGGCGCCCGGCGCCAACATCGGCGATCATGCCGCCCTGTTTGAGGCCACCCACGGCACCGCCCCCAAATACGCGGGTCAGGATAAGGTCAACCCCGGCTCCCTGATTCTTTCCGGCGTTATGATGCTGGAGCATTTGGGCTGGACGGAAGCGGCCAAACTGGTAGTGGATGCCTTTGAGAAAACCATCGCCAGCGGTAAGGTCACCTACGATCTGGAACGCCAGATGAGCAACGCCACCCTGGTCAGCTGCTCCGGCTTTGCCAACGAGATTGTGAACAACCTGAAGCTGGTTCGGGTATAGGGTTCACCACTCTAAAAAATCCGGCAGGGAGCGTTGAAAAGCGCTCCCTGTTTTTGTACGACTCAAACGGTGTCAGGAATATTCTTTTTCAATTTGGCGCAAGCCATCCAATTGCTTTTGGCGCTGGGCGGCACTCAGCTTGCTGTCTTTCAAAATGTCCTGGCGGGTCTTGGCGATTTGATCCAGCGCGTTTAACCGTTTCGCTTCCGCCTGATATTGTGCGGGCGACATCCGCACCGCGGGCGAGATGGCCTGCAATCTGTTCAAGTCCGCGGTCTCCCGGGCCAAGGACGGTGCCACCCTGGGGTTGGGGGGAGTGGGTCGCTTCAGCTCGGCAAAGCGCTTCTCCAGCTGGGCCCATTCTTGCGCCTGCGTTTGATTGGGGTCACGCCCTTTTAACCGGGCAAAGCGATCTTCCAGGTCTTTGGAAAGCCCTGTCTTTGAGCCAGCTCCAGCGGATGTGGGCGGCTTGCTGAGCGCCTCCTGAGCCTTAACGGCGGGCGACCCAGCGGGAACCGGTCTGGCAAAGCCTGAGGCGGCAGGAGTTTGCTTCTGGGCTTGGCGAAACGCCCCAATGTCTTTGGCCAACTGTTGCTTGTTTTGCTGGGCGGCCTGCTTAAAAAAGGCCTGATCCGCTTTAAGGGCAGTCAAATTATCCGCCTGCACCTGAGCCCAATGGTTTTTGGACGTATTAACCGTCGATGCCCCAGACTTGGATTTTCCAGCGAATAACTTCTTGAAAAAACTGCCAGCCCCACCTGTTTTTGGGGCAGCTCCCACCGATTTACCAATCATTGCATGATCCCCCTAATCTGGCCTGTGAGCCCATTGCTAAATTTTTAAAATAAACCTTCGTTCAACGATTCATCGTGCTTTTGTATTTGCTCAAAACCTGACTTGAAATCATGAACCGAAACGTTCGTAACGGTATGCCTGTGAAGGAGCAGGAGTGTGTGGCGAGTTCTCAGCAATGCCCAACATTGATTTGAACTTCTGTCCAACTTGCTTAAACCAGCCAGAACGCTTTAACTGGGCAGATTCATCGATACTTGGAGCCAGATTAACAGGAGCAGAAGACTCAAACTGATCAGATGGCAACAACGGCTCAGAGTTGCTATTCACCCGAGGAAGTTGCGTTACATTGTCATCGGCTTGAGGCCGAGCGACAGGAGTGACGCCACTAGCGGTGGCAGTGGCACGTAAATTTTTTGGATCAAAAGGATTTCCAGTTGTCGCTGGCCCAGCGGCAACAGCTGAATAGGGTTCAGCAAAGGGATTTCCACTGGGAGCTGCCCCAGCATTAGGAGCGGCAACGCTACTTGCCCCATTCTCTGAGCCCGCTACTGAAAACGCACCATCAATGCCACTCAGATTTGTAAAGCTGTCCTGCGATAGTGTCCGACTATGAGAAGGAGCGGCGGCAGGAGATTCAGGCGCATCGTCTGCGGCAACAGCTTCAGCAGCAGCGGCGGCAGCAGCAGGAGCAGCGGCAGCGGCAGGAGCGGCGGCAGCGGCAGGAGCGGCGGCAGCGGCAGGAGCGGCGGCAGCGGCAGGAGCGGCGGCAGCAGCAGGAGCAGCGGCAGCGGCAGGAGCGGCGCCAGCAGCAGGAGCGGCGCCAGCAGCAGGAGCGGCGCCAGCAGCAGGAGCGGCGGCAGCAGCAGGAGCTACCTTTTGAAACGCCACAGCACGGCCTTCTCGACGAGCTTGCAACTCGTGAATCCTGTTTGTGATTTCCTCAGTAGGCTTACCGGCCAATTCCCGGCGCTCCAGCTTGCGATTTAAATTTTTCAGCTCCAACACATCTTTGTGATCGGCCCCAATAAACCGTTTAACCTGGCTTGCCGCCTGCGGGTCCGAGATGAGTCCAGCCCGCAAAGCGTCCTCAGCGTCCATCACATTATCCAGATTATGAACGCCACCATTCACTTTCTGCTTCAGGTCTTTCAAATGCTCCAGAGAACCCTGATTCGGCCTGAAGCGGCTCATGATTTTATCGGTGGATATTTTCAGCCAGTTGGAGGCGTTGCCTTTGCTATCCACATAATGGTTGCCGCCCCACAGGGTTTTAAAACGCCCCATCAAACCCAACGGCTTGGTGGGATCGCCACCCAGTAAAAAGCTACGACCATTCATCACAATTTTACTGGGCGCGCACCGAATGGCCAGTAAGCCACCCAAACCCAGCAACAAGCCCTTGGTAAACCCTTGCCCATCCTGATTGAGCAGGCCTTTGGCGGTGTTGTAAACCCCCACACCCGCAGCCAGGGCACCCAATGGAATGAGGGCCGCCCCACCCGTGGCCACCGTTAATCCGACCGCGCCCACCGTCGCCAGCACGCCCGGCACCGTGGTAAACATCTTGCGGATACCATCCCAGGTACCACTGAATAATCCTTCTAAAAATCCTTTGGATTTCTGCGGGCGCAGACCGCCGCCAGGATAGGCCTCCGAACCGGGGGCGCTCCCCGGAGGATAAATACCCGAGGCGAACCCAGGCGTGCTGCCTAGTCCCCCGTAGCCACCATACCCACCAAAACCGCCATAGCCGCCATACCCACCATAAACCATAGTCTAAACCTCCCATACCCGACAGGTGTCCCTATTGCCACCTGCTATCCCTGTAAACGCATAAAACCCGCCCGCCTCTATTTTTTGTTATTAAATTTATAAAAATATTTAAACTTTAAATTTAACATCTAGCGAGGCTGCCCTCACCCCAAATAAAAACACCGGCCCGAAGACCGGTGAATGAATAGGAATGTTTCAATGGAATAGAATCCATGGGAACAAGTAATGGGGGTTAGAAGGCCCACTCCTCGGTCCCGCGGTATCGATGCGTCATTGATCGACCTCCTGGGTAGTGTTGTTTGTGTGTGGTGTGATGAAATCCTGAAAAAAAAACCTGAAACCCGATACAACGTTAGAAAATACTGGTTATGCCATCCCAAATTTTACCGAACAATCCCTTTTGCTCCGCCGGTGGCTGTGATGCCTGAGGTGGTGATGCCAGTGGCCCAGCGGGCGCTGAAGCCCTTTGCGCCATGGCCGCCTTGTACCGGGGATCGGTGGTAATCATGGCCCGCTTGAATTCCTGATTGGCCGACGTCACCGTTTGATTGATCTTGGCAAATTTGGCATCACTCGCCGTCATTGGCATATAACCACCGTAAGGCCCTGTTGGCCCACCCGCCCCTGCTGCCATGTTAAAGTCCCCTATTGATCCGCGTCATTGGCATATAACCACCGTAAGGCCCTGTTGGCCCACCCGCCCCTGCTGCCATGTTAAAGTCCCCTATTGATCCGCGTCATTGGCAATGAGTCTCACCAGATGATTGCCCAAAGGCCGCTCCCTGGTTCGATTCACTGTCCCTGTGTCCCTGTGTTTGCATAAAAACAATTCGATGCTTTTTTGTGCCACGATTGTAAAATTTGTGTTCAGGCGTCCCCCAAGAACTCGGCCAAAAGGGTGTTGCTAAGCGGAATGGCCGACTCTTTCAATCGAAGTTGATGGCCATTCAGAATCAGTGCGGTACCGGTATATCGATCTAAAATATCAGCGTATCGCTGCCGGAAATCAATGCCAAAAGTCTGCTCCAAGGCTGCGATATCAATGCCTTCTGCTTTGCGCAAACCAAAAATAATGGCGTTTTCCAGTTGCTCGGCAGGGGGGCAATCCTGAACCGTTCCAGCCAGTGGATTGTTTAAGTACTGCTTGATATCGGAAATGGTTTCGTAACGCTGGCCCTGCCAATAGCCGTGCGCCGCCACGCCCAGCGCTAAAAAGTCGCCATTGTTCCAGTAGTTTAAATTATGGCGGGACTCAAACCCGGGCTGGGCCAGATTGCTGAATTCGTAACGGCGAAAACCCGCCTGAGCCAAGGTGGACAGCCCGCTAAAATACATCGCCACAATGGCTTCCTCCTCCGGCAAGGGATAGCTGCCTTTGGCCATGGGCAAGGTGGTTAAAGTTTCCAGCGGGGTATTTTCCTCCACTTTTAAGCCGTACATGGAAATATGCTGCACGTTCAAGGCAATGGCCCGGCGTAAGGTCTCCTGCCAGGAGGCTTCGGTTTGCAGGGGAATGCCGTACATTAAATCCAGCGAAATATTGCGCCAGCCAGCCGCTTGCAACCCTTGGATGAACGTCTCAGCCTCTTCCGCCGCATGCAGACGACTGAGCTTTTTCAATTCGGCATTGTTGAGGGTTTGCACCCCCACACTGATACGGTTAAACCCGCACGCCCAATAGGCCTCGGGATGATCGGCCATCTCCGAGCGCTGCGCGCCCGGGTTGGCCTCCAGGGTGATTTCCGCATCGCTGGCAAAAGGCAAATACTGATTGAGCTTCTGAAAAATACGCCGGTAAGCCGCCGAATCCAGCAAGGAAGGGGTGCCGCCGCCCACGTACAGGGTTTGAATGCCCTGCGGAAAATCAAGCGGATTGATAGAAGCGAAACGCAGGTCAATCTCTCGGCACACGGCGTCCACATAAGCCTCATGCCCGCCGTATTTGTCCAGCACCACGTAAAAATCGCAATACACGCAGCGGGACAGGCAAAAAGGGACATGCAGGTAAATAAACATCGTGCCTCTATTCTAATCGAAATATCATGACTGACTGCGCGGCAGGCTTTGGGGTAAGATAAAGGCCAATAAAAACAAATGGCGCCGGTATGCCCTTTACGTTCAACAATCTGGTGGTTTTCCCATGATTAACCTGCAAGCCCTGAAACAGTTTAAAGAATCGCATTACACCCGGCATCTGGTTTTCAAATCAAACAGCGTGGAAATTCTGGTGGTGTGCTGGCGCCCCGGCCACACCAGCCCCATTCACGGCCATGGCCCCTCCGATGGGCTGATGATCATTCTGGAAGGGGAAATTGTGAATACCAGCTACTTCCCGGATGGTAAAAAAGTGTCCACGGTATGGCGAGCGGGCGATGTGGGACACACTCCTCTGGGCGTCCGGCACGAGGTCAAAAACACCTCCGAGCAGGATGTGGTCAGCCTGCACATTTACGCCCCCCCGCTGGATCGGGAGTTACAAGGGGCGGACATGGGCTACCACAACGATGTCATCCCCAAAGAAGTGACCCTGCCCAACAATGTGATCCGTTATTTTCTGGGGGCCGCTTGCGAAAAAGTGCCCCAAGCCCTGCTCGATCCCGGCCTGTAGAACCAACCCAAAGGATTTTACCCGATGCATTACCTGGACAATGCCGCCACCTCTTGGCCCAAACCGGAAACCGTTTACACCGTCATGGATCAATCCTTCCGCAGCCTGTTCAGCCCCAAGCGAGGCACGGCCAAGGCGGCCCGACTGGGGGCCAATCAACTGCAGGAGGCCCGGCAAACGCTGGCCACCCTGTTCAACGTGGCCAACCCGGAGCGCATCAGTTTTACCAGCGGGGCCACCCACGCCCTGAACCTCGCCATTCAGGCCTACCCGTGGCAAGCGGGGGATGGCATCATCATCAGCGCCGTGGAACACCACGCCTTATCGCGTCCCGTTCGCAAAATGGCCCGGGAAAAAGGCATCCAGTTTTTTGTGGTGCCTTACACCGACGCCCTCCCCTTTGACCTGACCGCCTATGAAGCGCTGCTAAAAAACCATCCGGAAATCAGGATGGTGGCCACCACCCACGCCAGCAACGTCATTGGCTCGATTCTCCCGGTGGCGGACATTGGCCGTCTGGCCCATCAGTATGGCAAATTATACCTGGTGGACGCCGCCCAATCGGCAGGGGTGCTGCCCGTGGATGCGCAAACCCTGAACATAGATATGCTGGCCGTTCCCGGTCATAAGTCCCTATACGGCCCACCGGGCGTGGGTGCTTTGTACGTGTCCGAGGCGGTACAGCTGAACACCTTTATGGAAGGCGGCACCGGTAACGACTCCGGCAAGCACACCTTGAACGCCTCCCCGCCGGATGGCATTGAAGTGGGAACCATTCCGCTGCCCCAAATCCTGGCCCTGGCCGAAGGAGCCCGCTGGGTGCAGGAAACAGGCCTGAGCAATATTCACCGGCACGAAATCACCCTGCTTGCTCAACTGCTGAGCGGCTTGCAGGAAATCCCGGAAGTGACCATTTACGGCCATACGGATGTCGCCCACAAAACACCCGTTGTCTCCTTCAACATACTGGGACAAGAGCCTAAAGTGGTGGGCGAGCGCCTGTTTGAACAGTACGGCATCGCCCTGCGGGCCGGTTTCCACTGTGCCCCCATGGCGCATGAGGCCATTGGCAGCATTCATCGGGGTGGGACGGTGCGGGCCAGCATTGGCTACTATACCCAGCCCGAGGACGTGGCCGCCTTGATCAACGCCCTGAAAAAACTGCTCAGCGAATCACTCAGCCAGGTTTAGCTGAAATCTTCGGGACTGACCCGAGGCCGATTCAACCAAACGTATTGGCCACGACCCGGTTTTTACCGGTTTGCTTGGCCTGATACATCAACGCATCGGCCTTGGCCAACAAGTCAGCGGAGGTCAACGCCATCTGGGCCAACGTCTCAGAAAATTGCAGCGTACAGCAACCCACACTGGCGCTAATGGAATGCTCAGGGGCCAGATCCAGTTTGAGCTTCTGGATATAAACCCGAGCCGTCTCCGCCACTTGCTCTGCCTCCACCGGGCTGGTGTTGGTCAGTACCACAACCAGCTCCTCCCCTCCATAGCGAAAGGCCATGGCCTTTCCTTGTGGCGGTTTGATGTTCAGCAGCACGGACGCCACCTTTTGCAAGACCTCATCGCCGGAGGCATGACCGTAGTGATCATTGATCTGCTTAAAGTTATCCACATCCAGCAATAAAACCGCCAAAGCCGAACCATTCCAGCGGGCTTTTTGCAATTCCGCGTCCAGATAAACATCCAGATAGCCCCGGTTGAATAACTGGGTCAACGGGTCCAGATTCACCGACTGATTCAAAGCGGAAATTTCATTTTTCAGGCCCCGCACCACTTGGTTGAACAGCAAGTTTTTGGACGTCGCGACCGACGGCTCCTCTGAACGCGCCTCTCCCCCTTGAAAAGAACGCAGCAAAGCCTCATCCCGCTGACGAATCTGATGCCGATAGAGGCGAGCATCCACAATGTTAAGGCCCTTTAAAAAGAGGGACTCCACCCAGCCCCAAAAGGCAACGGACAACAACAGCCGCCAATCCAGCACCCCGGGGAACTGCGACTCGTAATGAACATCCAGCAAGGCAGGCGCCAAGGGGGAGGTCATCATACCGGGCAATTGCAGAAACCCATCCACCAGCGCTTGCGCGCACCCGGCCGCCGAACTGACCGGGAAACCACCTTGCCAGGCAGTCGGTAAAAAATGTTGAACCCACTGGCAAATCTGCTGAACCGGCCAGCTCAGAATCAAGGCGGCAGTGTCCAAAACCGGCTGAATCAGGGCCAGCAGTTGAAAAAACGCCGCCGTGTCCGGGTTTCCGGGAGCAAATACCCGAATGACAAAAACCAGCACCAGCAGAAATGCAATGCAAGAAGCGCTCAAACGCACTAAAAATCGAGGCAGTGACATCATCATCAATGATTTTACCAGTGACAGGTTTAAAAACGAATTCAGCTTGGTATAAGTACTGCATCCACAGGAGTCAGCCCTGTCTGTTAGCAGGACAAACATCACTCCAATTTTCTGGTTCATTCTTGAAGTCAGTGCAACGCCTTGAATCAGCGCATGAGGAAATTCTTACCATGGAATCGACATTGGCCTGGACAGGCATGTGGACTTCTATTCTCGTCAGTGGCCTGGTGATCATTCCTGTCCTGATAGAATTTTTTAAACGCAATTTACCCATTGGCTTCGGGTTACTGGCTACCATCCTGACCATTTACTGCCTGACCCCCTATTCGGCGGGTGCCCGGCAAATCTGGAGCCCCCTGAATAATGCGCAAGTCAGCATGACCCACGTCGTGCAGGAACTGTCGGCCCGTCTCACCCCTCCTGAACCATCAGTCCTCTCAAACACGCAGTGAATAATCGGTTAGCAGCAAAATGCCTGGAACTGAAAAGCTCCAGGCATTTTTTTGTATTGGAAGGCTGAATGCCAACCGAAAAAACTAGCCTTTCAGGGCGCGGGCTTTTTCGGCGTTCAAATCGATGTACTTGGCTTGATCAGCGGGGACTTCGGCGTCCATAAAGATAGCGCTGACCGGGCAAACGGGTTGGCAAGCACCACACTCAATGCACTCATCCGGGTGGATGTAGAGCTGGTTCTCACCATCAAAATCATAGATACAGTCTACGGGGCAAACGCCAACGCAGGCTTTGTCTTTAACATTAACGCAAGGTTCGGTAATTACAAAAGGCATCGAATACTACCTCCAATACAATATTGACTTGAAACGCGTTCTGATACGGTGAAGTTGAGAGATAAAACAAAGCACTGTTCATCAGTTGATGCTGATTGCATTATAACTGCTTAAGGGGGGATGTTTTTGAGTTTTCTCAAAGAGCAACCCATCAAGAAGAACTCATCCGTATCCCTGATGCCGTTAAACACCCAGGGGGCTCTTTAGGCCACGGGCTTCCGATACCAGCCCTTCATACCCCTTGCGACCCATCAGGGCGTAGGTGTACTTCTTGGCCAGCTCCACCCCGGGCTGATCAAAGGGATCAATGCCCATCAAGGCCCCTGCGATGGCCGTCTGCACTTCCAGCAGATACAGAAGCTGGGCAAAGTGATAGGCATCCACCTGCGGGAGGTGCAAAGTCATGTTAGGACGCTGGTTATTGGTAATACTGGCCCGGGTGGACTCAAATTCCGCTTGCATCAGCTGGCTCATGGGTTTTCCGTTCAGGTAATTGAGATCCTCCACGTCGCTAAACTGATTGGCCGGAATCTGAATATCCTGGGCGGGCTTGCCCACCGAAATAAAGGTAAACACCTTGTCAAAGGGGCCTTCATTAAACAACTGTACCTGAGAGTGCTGATCGGTCACCCCAACGGCCCGAACCGGGGTGGGCCCCACATGCACCACATTGCCTTGCAAGTCGTGCTTTTTGCCCAGAGATTCCGCCCATAACTGCACGTACCAATCTGACACGGAGGCCAGACGATAGGAATAGGGCATAAACACGGAAATGGGCTTGCCTTGCTGATACAGCAGGTACTGAATTAAAGCGCCTTGCGCCGCCGGGTTTTGCTGAAGATCGGGGTTTTGCAGCACTTTATCCAGATCCTGAATGCCTTTTTGAATCTCGGAGAGTGAAATGCCGCATAACACGGCAGGCAGCAGCCCCACCGCACAGAACACGGAGAAACGACCGCCCACGTCATCGGGCACTTCAAAGGTCTGGTAATGCAACTGGTTGGCCACCGGGCGCAGCACACCTTTTTGAGCATCCGTAATGGCCACAATGTGCTGCTTCACCTGATCCGCAGGCAGTTTTTGCTCCAGCCAGTCCTTGGCGATCATAAAGGCGCTCATGGTTTCCGCCGTGGTGCCCGACTTGGAGATCACCACAAACAGGGTGCGCTGGGGGTCCAGCATGTCCATTAAGGGGTTGATCTGGTCGCTGTCCACGTTTTCCACAAAATAATACCGGGGAAACCCGTTGCGCTGGGCATCGCTGAGCTGGTTCCAGTAAGGGTGCAGCAAGGCCCGCAGCATGGCATAGCCCCCCAACGAGGAGCCGCCAATCCCCAAAATCACCATATCGCTGAAGCGACCTTTCACAGACTGAGCGTAGGCGTTCAATTCATCCAGCAGTGTTTGGTCATACCCCAAATTCAGCCAGCGCTTCCAGCCGCCGGGCTGGTCTTTTTCCGCGTAAATGCGACTGACAATGTCCTGAATCTGTTCGCGATAGTCCTCAAACACCTGAGGCAAGTTCAATCCGTGGGCTTGACCCACTTTTTCAGTGGAAATATTGCCGTAATCCAGTTTAATCATCAGTGGCCTTCTCGTCTCAATTCAAATGCAATCAATTCAAACTCAGTCTCAAAATCAATCAAGGGCTGCAAATCCCGGGTTTCAAATTGCCATGGGGCCCCGCGCGCCAGTTTGCGCAAGCGCTGCATGAAGGCCCAAAAACCCTGACTGCCAAAGCAGCCACCCCTAGAAAGGAGATGACATATCATACCGCAAAGATGGCACAAGCCAAGAGGGCGGACGCTATTCAGTGGCCATCCGCACATTCCGCTGAAGGCCCGCCAGCTTGGGGCGCTTGATGGGGCTTTTGCGAAACGCCTCCCGAAACTGCTCCTCATCCAACGCCATCAAGGTTTCCCGGTGTGGATGCCTCGTCAAGGACCGGGGCTGAAAGGCCGCTTCCTCGGTGGGGCGGGCGAACTTGATATTCCAGGGGCACACATCCTGACAAATGTCACAGCCGAACACCCAGCCGTTCAAATGCTCACGTATGGTTGCCGGGAACTGTTCGCCCTTGTACTCAATGGTCCAGTAGGCAATACAGCGGTTGGCATCCACCACGGTTGGCTCTACAATGGCCTCCGTGGGACAGGCTTCAATGCAACGCCTGCAACTGCCACACTGATCCGGCACCACAGTGGTGTCATAATCCAGCGCAACATCCAGCAGCAACTCCCCCAAAAAGAAAAACGAGCCCATTCCCGGCAGAATGAGGTTGCCGTTTTTGCCCATCCAGCCCAAGCCAGCCTGCACGGCCAACGGCTTTTCCATAATGGGGGCGCTATCGGTCAAGGCCCGCCCCTGCACGTCAGGTTGCAGCGTTTGCACGTAGGCCAGCAGCTCCTTCAGCCGATCCTTGACCACATAATGATAATCGGTGCCTCGGGCGTATTTGGCGATTTTTAGCTCCTTGGCATCCTGAGAATCGTAGGCGTCCGTGTTGAAGTAATTCAGGGCCACGCACACAATCGAGCGGGTGCCCTCCATCAGCGAGGCCGGGTCCTTGCGCTTGTCGTAATGGCTGACCATCCAGGCCATGTCCGCTTGAAACCCCTGCGATAGCCAGGTCTGCAAGCGCTCCACCGCTCCATTCCGAAACGGCTCGGCGGGCACGATGCCCACCTTGGCAAACCCCAACGCCAGGGCTTTTTCCTTGATCAGGCGGGTCAGTTCGGTTTGCGTTAAGGGCGATGCGGTCATGTTCTCATTGTAGTGGAATGGGCCTCCCCCTGCCAGAAAGCGTATAGCAAACGCCAGCAAAAAGGGCACCTGAAACAGATGCCCTTTTCATTCCCCCTCGAAAAATCTGGCCCCCTGGAAAATCTGGGTTTCCTGAAAAAGCGGGAGCCTATTCAGCCGAACGAGTCGCCGAACGTCCCCGACCACTGGCTTGGCCACCTTTGCGGCCAGCTGCGGCTGCCTCTTCAGGCGTAAACTCGTGAGCGGTGCCTTTTTCGTGAGCGGCCTTTCCGCCTTTGCTAGCGATTTCCCGCTGTTTGACCGGATCCATGGAAGCGAACCCGCGCTTGCTGGTTCCAGACCCTTGTTTACTGGTCATAATACCCTCCCCCTGCTTGTGCGAAACAGAAGTTATTGCGTAATCGACCTGTCAGGAATCAACTTCATTCCTGTCACCATTGCATCGGATAGGCAGTATTATGGCGGCAGGGTTCCACTGTGACAATTGGTCAGCCGGGCAAGCTGAGCCAGACAACTGACTAATTGCGTCTCCACGATTTTGCCCGGACAGCAGGCTTTGGGTAGCGTCTTCCGTCGGGCCACAGCTCAGAACAACGATCGACGAACGAGTCCCCCTTCGTTATGATAGAGAAAGGATAAACACAGGCATTTCTGGAATAGCCCGTCTCTGTTTGTTGTAAAGAACCGCCCTCATGCGCCAAACCCTCATTGATATTTCCATCCCCCTGTCGCATCAAATGATTGCCTGGCCCGGCGATCCGGGAGTCGAAATTACCCGAACCCTGGATGTGCGCTGCGGCGACCCGGCCACGGTGTCCTTCCTCAAACTGGGATCTCATACCGGCACCCATGTGGACGCTTTTTCCCACTTTAAGCAGGACGGCAATAGCCTGAGCGAGATGGATTTATCCCCCTATATTGGCCCGGCGCTGGTGGTAGAGATTGAAGACCCGGAAAAGATCACCCTGGGCGAATTGCAGCGCAATCCCTCCTTTCTGGATCTGCGCAAAGCGGAGCGGGTGCTGTTTAAAACCGTGAACTCGGAGCGGGAGTGGTACAAACAATCCTTCAACGAACACTTTTGCCACCTTAACCCGCATGCCGCCGATTTTTTGGTGGAATTGGGCGTCAAACTGGTGGGCATCGACTATCTTTCCGTAGAAGCCTTTCACGCCAAAACCCTGTACGAGGAAGAGGCCCCCACCCATCACCGGCTGATGAAGGCCGGGGTCTATATTCTGGAAGGCCTCACCCTGAAGGGGGTAAAACCGGGCTGGTACGAGTTGCTGTGCCTGCCACTCAAGCTGGAAAACGGAGACGGTGCCCCCGCCCGTGCCGTGTTAAGACCCGTCAGCGAAAAGGGTCACTCCTGATGGAAAGCAGTCCCTCCCCCGAGATTCAGAACTCCGAAACTGCCAGACGCCAAAAGGCGCTGCACCAGTTGGGCCAAGCGAAACTCATCGCCATTGTGCGCACAAACTCCCCGGAAAGCGCCTTATGGGCCAGTCACTTACTCCTTCAGTGTGGCTTTGGGGCCATTGAAATCCCCTTTACCGTCCCCGAAGCCGCTGATGTGATTGAATCCCTGACCGAAGAGTATCCCGAGGCCCTGATTGGAGCCGGTACGGTTTTGGATGTGGACACCGCTTATCAGGCACTGTCGGCCGGAGCGGAATTTATTGTCTCGCCTGCCCTGATAGAGAGCATCATTCCCATGGCAGAAACGGACGATGTCCTGATTTTACCCGGTTGCCTAACCCCTACCGAAATGCATCGGGCCACCCAGTTGGGCGCTTTGGCCGTTAAATTTTTCCCGGCCCAGTGTTCGGGCGGGGCGGAGTTTTTAAGCGCCCTGCGAGGCCCCTTTCCCCAGTTGCAAGTGGTCCCTACCGGGGGTATTCTGCAAGAACATGTCCCGGGATACCTGAAGGCGGGCGCCTTGGCCGTGGGCGTAGGCGGCCCCTTGCTGCCCAAAGCGCTGGTGGCCAAGCGGGAGGAAGCGGCCATTCGGGAGCTGGCATTGTCGTACCTGAAAACGGCGCAGTCACTATGATTCATCTTTCTCTCTTGTCATTCCCACGCCGGCGGGAATCCATTGCGCCAAAGGGCCCACCAGCCTTGAAACGAACCACGGAAAAGGATCATGCGCAAACAATCCCAGTGGACTCCCGCCGGCGCGGTAATGACAGTTTACGCTTCAACGAAAAACACCCACGAGAACAACACATACCTGAGAAACAGAAACAAGAATCTCACACAGGGGAGAGAAGCGCATGAATCCCATTAACGCCATTAGCCAGCAAGGGCGGCAGCAATCCCCGGAAGCGGATTCCCTACGGATGGGCTGCGGCTGGGGCAGGCAAGAAACGGACAAGGCCTGGATTTTGGTGGAAACCACCCATGGAGACTCTCATCCGGGGTCGATTCATCTGGGCGATTTGGCCCAATTTGTGGACAAAGGCATCATCAGCGCCGGGGGAACACCCGCCCACTATACCTGCACCGATATTTGTGACGGCATCGCCCAAGGCACCGCCGGACAGCATTATTCGCTGCCCTCCCGGGAAGTGATGGTGATGGCCTGTGAAATGCACGCCAAAGCGGGGCATTTCGACGGGGCCGTGTTTCTCTCGGGGTGCGATAAATCGCTGCCGGCCCACCTGATGGCCATGCTGCGACTGAATCTGCCCTCACTGGTGGTGCCCGGCGGGGTCATGGAAGCGGGCCCGGAAGGCTTTACGCTGGAGGGTGTGGGCACCATCTACGCCCAAAAACGCCGGGGGGAGATTGACGAGGCCAGCTACGAGTTTTTACGCAGCGGGGCTTGCCCCTCGGCTGGGTCCTGCGCCTTTTTTGGCACGGCGGCCACTATGCAGCTCTTATCGGAGGCCATGGGCCTGGCCATGCCTGCCACGGCTCTGATTCCGGCCCATCTGAACGCCCTGAAAGAGGCCGCCCGGCAAGCCGGCAAGCGGGTGTTTGAACTGATCGCCGAAGATCTGCGCCCTCGGCAGATTTTCACCCAAAAAGCGCTAGACAACGCCCTGATGGTACTTGCGGCCACCGGGGGCTCCACCAACGCCCTCATTCATCTAGCCGCTATGGCCAAAGAAGCCGACCTGGATTTTTCCTATGAGCGCATCAATGAAATCAACGGCCAAGTGCCCTTTATCCTGAATTTAAAGCCCTCCGGCAAGTTTACCTCGGATAAAATCTGGTACGCAGGCGGAGTCTACCGGATTTTAAAAGAACTCAAGCCCTTCCTGCATTGGGATGCCCTGACCGTGACCGGGTTGACCCTGGGCGAAAATCTGGAAATATTGGAGAAAACGGGCCATTTCATCAACATGCCCCGCTGTTTAAGCAATTACGGCGGAAAGCCGGAAGATATCATTCGCCCCATCCACGACCCTTTGCGCCCGGAGGGGGCCATCCGCATCCTCACCGGAAACATAGCACCCGGTGGGGCGGTGATCAAAGTCTCGGCACTGAATCCGCAAATGCGCCGCTTTGAAGGCCGGGCCAAGGTGTTCAACAATCAGGATGACGCCCGTGAAGCGGTGCTGAGCGGCAAAATCCAGCCGGGCGACGCCGTGGTCATTCGCTACGAAGGCCCCGCCGCCACCGGCATGCCGGAACAGTATTACATCACGGAAGCCATTGCCTCCAGCCCACTATTGGCCAGCAGCACCATGCTAATCACTGATGGTCGCTTTTCCGGAGCCACCCGGGGGCCCGCCATTGGGCACGTGGCGCCGGAAGCCGCTCGGGGAGGCCCCATTGCTACGCTGATCGATGGAGATTTACTGGAATTTGATCTGGACGAAAGCGCTTTGAATATAATAGGAGTGAACGGGCAACGGTTGGCCCCGGCTGAATTGGAAAGCATTCTGCGCCAACGGCAAACACAACTGGAGACAGGCATTAATAAACCCAAGCCCCAATACACCAAAGGCTTGCTGGGCATCTATTGTCGTTACGCCTTGCCGGCGAGCGAAGGAGGCGGATTATCGACATCATTTCCATAGGCGAAGCCATGCTGGAGCTGTCCAGTGAGGGCGATCTCAAACAGGCCCGGGTCTTTAACCGCAGTTTTGGTGGCGATACGCTCAATACAGCGGTGGCGGCGGCCCGGCTGGGTTCCAACGTGGGTTACATCACCCGTTTGGGCAACGATGCCTTTGCTCTGGCCCTGCAAGAAATGATTTTGAAGGAAGGCATCCAGATTAGCCCCAAGCGCAACGGCAAAGGCCCCACCGGGCTTTATTTTGTCTCCGTGGATCACGAAGGGCAGCGGGATTTTGTCTATTACCGCCAGCATTCAGCCGCCACCCAACTGGGCCCGGATGACATTTCCGTGGATTTGATTAAACAGAGCAAGATCGTGTACTCCTCAGGCATTACCCTGGCCATTTCCCCTTCGGCCCGGCAAGCCACCCTGAAAGCCTTTCGCCTGGCCCGTGAGAACGGGGTCATGACCGCCTTTGACCCCAACTACCGGGAAGCGCTGTGGGAAAGCGAAGAGAAAATGGTGGACGCTTTCAACGAAGTACTGCCGTGGGTGGATATTTTCCTGCCCTCTTTCCCCGATGACACGGTCAGCATGATCAACTTTAATAAACCCCAGCAGGTGGTGGACTACTTCCTATTCAAGGGCGTCAAGCTGGTGGTGGTCAAAGTGGGAGCCCAAGGGTGCTATCTGGGCTACAAGCGAGAAATTCAGCAGATTCCTTCCATGTCCATCAAGGCCATTGACACCACCGGCGCTGGAGATGCCTTCAACGGTGGCTTCCTGCACGGGCTGGCCCAAGGGGAAAGCCTGATCAACTGCGCCAAACTGGGCATTACCACGGCCAGCCTGAAAGTCCTCAACCGGGGATCGGCCATTGCCATGCCCAACAGAGACGCCGTTTACAACCGGGCCTTCAGCCACTAAAGGCGGCCAGCACCTGTTCTGGACTTGCCTGGCTTCGGGCAAACACAACCCGCTGCTGATTATCCAGCACGTAGACGGCCCGCCCAGTCACGAATTTAGGAATCCAGGCGGCCTGGTAAAAAGTCGCTTGTCGGCAACACTGGTCAAACAGCAGGGGAAACGGAAGATCCAGGCGCTTGGCCAGATGAAACAGCATCTCCCAGTTGATGCTGGACAGCGCCAACACCTGCAACCCAGCTTCAGTCAGGGCACCATACGCATGCCGGAAGCCCTGCAGCAATGCCACATCGCCCGGCAGCCAGTCGGAGGCGAAAAACAGCAACACCACCCCGCGCTGATCCGTAAAATCGCACAGTGAGACCAGATGGCCCTGCTGATCCAGCAGCGCAAAGTCAGGCACAGTCTGGCCAAGAGATAACAGTTTAGCGGGCAACAGGATATTTAGCACGACAAGACTCGGAGCAACTCAAATAACGGTTTACGGTTCCCGATCAGACATCATCATACCGAAAATAGTCGGCCCGGATACAAGCAATCTCTCAATCTATGGCTATCCATGGGCCCGTTTCTCCCAATCTGTTGCTGTCGCCACGATTTTCAGAGAGCGCCATCTGTCAGGCCAATCCGGATCCCTGAATTGATACGGATAATTAAAAGCCCTGAAAGGCTTTGACCACCTTGAATTACAGCCAATGTATCAAAAGTGCGGCTTGAAAGTAGGGGGCTTGAGGCATACAATAGGGCCATTGTTATGGTCTGGTTTATTTTTGATAGGAGATTACACCAATGGTCGCACAAATTGGCAAACCGGCTCCTGAGTTTACAGCAGCCGCCTACCACGAAGGCAAAATCACCGAAGTGTCCCTGAAAAACTACCGTGGCAAATGGGTGGTCCTGTTCTTCTGGCCGCTCGATTTCACCTTTGTCTGCCCCACCGAAATCCAGGGCTTCAACGACAAAAAAGCCGAATTCGACAAGCTGAACGCCCAAATCATCGGCGCCAGCGTAGACAGCGTTCACTCCCACAAAGCCTGGAGCGAAGGCGCTTTGGGTCAAATGAACTACCCCATGGTCTCCGACATCAACCACCGCATCAGCCGTGACTATGGTGTGTTGCTGGAAGACAAGGGCATCAGTCTGCGTGGTCTGTTCCTGATCGATCCCGATGGCAACCTGCGTAGCTACCTGGTGAACGACCTGGCTGTGGGCCGTAACGTGGATGAAGTCATCCGCTTGCTGCAAGCCTTCCAATCCGGCGAACTGTGCCCGGTTGGCTGGAAGCCCGGCGCTCAAACCTTGGGCAAAGCTTAAGGTTTGTAAGCCTCAACCCTTTCAAAAGCCCGGTAGAGCCTTCTATCGGGCTTTTGCCTTGGGCGATCTTTTTTGCTTTAGCCAAAATTGCGGTGGGTATTTTACATTGGTGAGGCTGCCCTCACATAACATTCGTAAAACTGCGTGTATCCCAAAACAAATAGAGAGCGCCGTCCCCAATGCAAAGAAGAAGCCCCTTCCAGACGGAAGAGGCTTCTCTCAGGTGAGAATAAAATTTAGTTGGCCAGATAATCCCGAATCTCGGAACTCAGCTTGGAAGCATCCAGCTTAATGCTGGGCCCCATCGTCGAGGTCAGGTAAACGGATTTTACATAAGCGCCTTTGGCAGCGGCCGGTTTGGCACGCAGAATGGCGTCATACAGGGTGGAGAAATTTTTCAGGATTTGCTCTTCAGTGAAGGCTTTGCCTTTACCAATGGCGGTGTGGACAATCCCTTGCTTGTCGGCACGGAACTCCACTTTACCGGCTTTCACTTCTTTAATGGCCTGAGCCACATCGAAGGTAACGGTGCCGGTCTTGGGATTGGGCATCAGGCCTTTGGGACCCAGCACTTTACCCAGTTTGCCCAGCAATGCCATGGCATCGGGGGTGGCAATCAAGACATCAAAGTCGAGCCAGTTTTCTTTTTCCATTTTTTCGACCAGGTCTTCGCTACCCGCGAAGTCGGCACCTGCATTTCTGGCTTCGTTGACTTTTTCGCCTTTGGCGATAACAGCCACACGAACGGTTTTACCGGTGCCTTCAGGCAACACCACGGTGCTACGGACTTGTTGATCGGCATGCTTAACGTTGATGCCCAAACGAATGTGGGTTTCAACGGTCTCATCAAACTTGGCATGCGCTAACGCTTTTTTCAGCAGAGCAACGCCATCCTTGACGCCTACAGGCTGGGTGGCGGAAGCCATCAGCTCCTGGAAATGTTTTTGACGCTTGGTTAATTTAGCCATTTTTTTACTCCTTGTGGTCAAGCAATTGCTCGGGGCAATCTCCCACATTGCATTACAACGTTAATAATGGACAGTTAGGCTTCGCAGGTCACGCCCATGCTGCGGGCGGTACCACGCACCATTTGCTCAGCGGATTCTACGGTGTGAGAGTTCATGTCAGCCAGTTTGATACTGGCGATTTTGGTCACCTGCTCAGCGCTCAGGGTTCCTTTTTTCTCGGTGTTGGGCTTGCCTGAGCCTTTGGGGATGCCTGCTTCCTGAATGATCAAAAAGGCGGTCGGAGGGGTCTTCAGGATGAAGGTGAAAGAGCGATCTTCGTAAACGGAGATCTCAACCGGAATGATTTGGCCGGTTTTATCAGCAGTCTGGGCGTTGTACTGCTTGCAGAATTCCATAATATTGACGCCGTGCTGACCGAGCGCGGGACCCACCGGGGGGGACGGATTGGCTTTGCCTGCGGGCAATTGCAGTTTGATTTTACCGGTTACCTTTTTAGCCACGGGGAAATATACCTCCAACGATAGTTTGGGAAAGTTAAATATGAATGTAGATCAAAAAAAAATTTCGATCCACTACTTGTAGATTTTGCCGGAATTTTGTGACAAGAAGTCCGGCAAGCCGTGAGGGTTGAGGAATTAGTGAGATTTTTGCACCTGGTTAAAGGCCAGCTCAACCGGCGTTTCGCGTCCGAAGATGGAAACGGAGGCTTTCAGGCGCTCTTTTTCCGGGTTGATTTCTGTAACAGTACCTTCAAAGTCGGCAAAGGGCCCGCTGACGATCTTGACGATCTCGCCCACCTTGAGGTCGATTTCGACCTTGGCCACCGTGGTACCGGTACGCTGATCCTTAAGCAGAATCCGCTTGATCTCAACGTCTTTGGCGGGAATGGGCTTCTTCTGGGAGCCCACGAACTTGGTAACCCCGGGCGTATGGCGAACCACGTACCAGGAATCATCATCCATCAGCATTTCCACCAGTACATAACCCGGGAAAATGCGCTCTTCCTTCTCAGTCCGCTTACCATCCTTAATTTTGGTCACGGATTTTTGAGGCACTTCCACCCGAAAGATCTTATCGCCCATGTTCATGGACTCAATCCGGCGCTCCAGGTTCACTTTCACCTTGTTTTCGTGCCCGGAGTAGGTATGCACAATATACCAGCGACGCTTGGGAGGGCGCTTGGTAGCGGTTAAGGAATCTTCGGCACTGACGCTGATGGCCTTGTCGGAATTTTTCTCGGACAGCACGCTGACCCGGTGATCACCCGACGAAGCAGGCGCCTCATCTTCAAGATCTTCATCATCCAGGGCGAATTCATCAGCTTCCAATTCTTCGGAGGGAATTTGCGGTTCTTCTAAAAATTCCATGTCAGTTTCCTGTAAGTTCTCTTTTAACTGCGATGGGGTGTAATGGCGTTAACGATAGAGTGGAACGAGAAGTCCATAACCAGTAAAAGCAGGGTCATTACACTCACAACGGCTAGCACCACAATGGTTTGCCCAATAATTTGCTGCGTGGTGGGCCAGCTGATTTTAGTCCATTCGGCGCGCACGCCTTTCAGGTAGGTGGTCAGTTGTTCCATGGGTGAGCCTGATACTTCTTGTTGACGGGACTGTTTTCCGGCGGGGCCGGGCGTCTTCCTGGAGTCCGCTTGCTGCAATGTGGTCATAGTAAAGCGCTTAAACTCCCGAGCTGACTAGCCAGCAATCACTGTTTAACGAGACAGAAAACAAAAATCGCGCCCTGGAGGACTCGAACCCCCGACATTCGGTTTTGGAGACCGACGTTCTACCAACTGAACTAAGGACGCATAACATAAAGAGGAATTGCCTTTACTGCTTGGGAGACGCTTGTGGCACCTATACTCACCAGATTACTGGATATTTAAACCGGATAACCTCTTGATTGAACGGTTTTAAACTTGGATGAGCAAGGTTTCAGGGTCAGCCCAGGTACATTGTAGTCTGAAAACCAAAAGAAAAGAAGAATCGGTTTATCTGACAGAATACTCTCTCAATGAATCCGTTCAACTCCCTTTATCCGTTTTTAGACCATTCGAGAAGAACATATACCATTTTCAAGAGTCGACTCACAATATCCAATCACAAAAAACTAGCGCGTTTCGCGATGAACGGTATGACTCGTGCAACGAGGGCAGTACTTCTTCAGCTCCAGCCGCTCGTTGATTTGATTCAAGCCCTTCTCCGTAGAGTAGTTCCGTTCAGAACAGTCCACACAGGCTAAAATCACTTTCTTTTTTTTCTTGGCGTTGCCCATTGTCTGTTGTGTCAATCATGGTTTTTTGAGGATCGTGATAATAGCCCCAATAGGAAAGACTGTCAATGAAACCTGTGACACAAAGGGAACCTTTTGCGGACTTTAACTTCTTGCGTATCAATATCTTAAGAAATCTTAAGCATCCTTAAGATCATCAGCATTCAGGCAGATCCCAGCGAAGCGATCTCGCTGCAAGCCTCTCAGGCCTTTTGCTTTGCGTGATCAGTCGTAAACTTTTCTTACAAATATAGTCAACTCGTTGTTTATTAACTTTTCCATATAGTAAACTGATTCTTGTCTACAGTTAGCCCAACACCTTTACAAGTAAAGGGTAAGGCTTTTCCAGGAGAGTTACGAGGCAGTGACCATAGCGGTTTACCCAGGCAGCTTTGACCCCATCACGCTTGGCCACGTGGATATTGTCACTCGGGCCAGCCAGATGTTTGAGCGCGTCATTATGGCCGTGGTGAAGAACCCGCAAAAGCGCGCCAACATCGAACTCAGCACTCGGGTCAGCCTGGTGGAACAAAGCCTGAAGCACTTACCCAACATTCAGGTGGAATCGTTTGAAGGACTGACCGTGGATTTAGCCAAAGCCCATCAAGCCAAAATCATAATTCGTGGGCTTCGGGCCGTATCAGACTTTGAGTTCGAATTTGCCATGTCCCAAATGAACAAGCGACTGTGCCCCAACGTAGAAACCCTGTTTATGATGGCCGGGCTGGAATATCAGTTTTTATCCTCCAGCATGACCAATGAAGTGGCCCGCTTGGGCGGTAGCATTGAAGGACTGGTGCCCGAGCAGGTTCGTGAGTATTATAGGTCTCAGTCTCAGGCTGCTGAAAAGGCAGGAACCTGATGATTGAACGCAGCGACGCCATGAAAATTATGGATGAACTGGAAGCCCAGATGATGAAAAAGGGCTGGCCCATCCCACTGACTCCGTTTTACCTGGTGGATCACGAAAAGATGGTCATGTTACTGGATCAACTGCGGGTTTGTCTGCAGGATGAAATGGATGCCCGCTTTATCAAGGCCTTTTCCAACGCCAGCGAAGCCGAAAAAATACTTTATCAGAAGCAGCCGAAGAACCAAGGAAAGGAGAGAAGCCATTAATACCTTTGCCAGAATGATCGAGCGAATGGAAGACTTCATTCTTACAGGAATGGGCATTCCGTTTACGCCTTTTACCATTGTGAATGGTGAAAAACTGGTGCCTCTCCTGGATCGCATCCGGGAAAACCTGCCTTCCGAAATCCAGCAGGCCCAACGGGTGCTGGATCGTCGGGATGAAGTGGTCAACGAAGCCCAGCTGAAGGCCAACCAGATTTTGCAAGAAGCCAAAAAGCAATCCGAGTTCATGCTCAGTGAATCTGAATTGCTGCGGGCCGTGCACGAAGAGGCCAACCGGATTCGTCAGCAAATTACCATGGAACTGGAAGCCATGCGCAAAAAGGCCTTTGAAGAGGCCGAAGCGGCACGGGCTCAGGCTTATGAAGAAGCCGCTGCCGTTCGGGTGGGTGCTGACCAATACGCGGAAGCCATTTTAGGCAGTCTGGACAAAAGCCTGGTGGAATTTCAGACCGTGGTTCGCAACGGCCAACGCCACCTGAAGAAGGTTCGTATGGACGCTGCCCAGCAAATGCCCCCGGCCATCAGTGCCAGCCACGGCGGCTACCGTCAGGAAGCAGCCTATGCAGAAGCCATGGAAGCCCCCGGCAATCAGAGCACCATGGATTACGCTCAGGAATTCTTGAAACAAACCACGCTAAGTAATTCGTAATGAATGATTGGGGGCTTGTCCCCCACTTCAACGAAGCATTTTCTTCTTACATCGTTTCTGCGCACTTTGATTCCCATCAAAGTGCTTTTTATTTAAAGAAAAGCACAACAGCCTGCACATCGCCTTATCCCTCTAGACAGACGTTCGTCGTCGGGCCAACCCAAGTCCGCTAGCGGATGGGAATTTCGCTACTCAGCACCACCCGGCGCAGCAGGTTGACCAACTGATTGTCATACAGCGTCATGCGGCCCTGCCCGATGACCGGCAAGGCATCCATGGGCTCGTGGGCATGGGAGCGATAGGGGCGATGCGAGGTCAAGGCGTCAAACACATCGGCCAGGGCCAGAATGCGCCCGCCAATGGAAATCTCAAAGCCCTTACGGTGAGCCGGATACCCCTTGCCGTTCATGCGCTCGTGGTGCTCGCTGACCCATAGGGCGATATTATCAAACCCGGGAATGAACTTCAAAACATCCTGCCCCAACAGCGGATGATCCTGAATCACGCTTCGCTCATCAGCAGTCAGCGGGCCATTTTTCATCAAAATATGGGCCGGTGTGGCCAAATGACCAATATCCATCAGCATGGCCGCCATGGCGAGCTCCCCACACTGCTCTCGGTGTATTCCCAACGATTCGGCCAGCGATGTGGCTAAATCCGCCACATGCCGGGAACGGCCCGTTTTATACAGGGGCATCAGCCCATCGGATAAACCACCCATGGCCGCCACAATGCTCAGCAGCACCGGGCCGCTCATCAGCATGGTACGCTCAGGCAACAGACAGCGCAGCATGTTTTCCACCTCCAAAGAGGCAATCATGCGCAAGAAGTCCTCATTCTCGGAAATCAGTCCCCGGAAAACCCGAACCACATCCGGATCAAAGCGTCCCGGCGTTTTGATGTCCATGAAGTTTTCCAATGCGTGACGACGGGAGGTCAGGCCCGACAACTCCTTGGAGCAGCCTTCCAGAACACCTTCTACCACATCGGCAAAGGCCAGAATTTTACCCCCCATGGGGATTTGCTCGGCCGAAAGGCCGAAGGGATAACCAGAGCCATCGCACAGCTCGTGGTGGGTGGCAATAATCTCGGCGATGTCCTGGGAAAGGTGAACCTTGGACACAAAATCAGCCGCCGTCAGCGGATGCTGGTGAAACGTCTCGTAAAACTGACTGGAAAACGGGCGATCATGGGGAGAGCCGATAATGCGGGCGTTGACCAGTTGATGATTCTGGAAAAGCTGCTTCTCCGTCACCCCGGGCGGCAAATGCGGAAACAAGTCGGACACCAGACGCACCAGACCGATATCGTGCAGCAGCGCCGCATACACAATGGAAGCCACTTCCCGGTCGGGCAGCATCAAGATTTTGGCAATTGACCCGGCAATGACCGCGACCTTCAAGCCGGTTCTTAACGGGCGTCCTTCAAGCAAATCCATGGCTTTGGAAGTGGCGATCATCAAATCGTTGATGCTGGGCAGTTTCCCCTGACTATGCCTGACCCGCTGAGGGGTTTCCGGGCCCCTGAACCGCTCGGCCACTTCCGAAAAAACACCCAAGTCGCACTTCCTTATCCACGCTAAACGAAACTCTATTCTATTACATGCGCTGCGCTTACAAAAGCATTGACCCCAAAGATGGCACGGGTCGCTTTAGAACAGGCCTTGCAAAAGGCGCACTAAAAGGGGCTTCACCGGATGGTTAGGTGGATTCCTGTTTTTTCAGTTTTTCAGCGTCCTTCTCGATCCATTTTTGATATTTTTCGTTGATAGACTCCCCCCTGGGATCCTGGCACGTATGAATCAGGGCCAGGGCGGCTCGTCCGGCCAGAAAAAAGGCAAAGGTGGTGGGAATGGTCACGGCCATGACCGGGGAGCCAATGGCCAACACGGCCCCAATGCCCAGGCTCCACAAGGAATCACCGAGCAAAGGCCCCCGGGTGACATACTGCTTCCCCAGATCCGTCAGCACTTTGAATCGGGTCCGCTTATTCCGGGGCGTCCAGTTGGCCGCCGCCTGCTTCTTGAAGTCCTTGTCATCCTTGGCGCGTTCTTCTGCGCCCTCTTCTCCTTTGCCTTCTTCCCCCGGCTCAACAGAAGCGGCTGGGGTGGCAGGGGCAGTGGCCCTCAGTTGAACCGAATCCTCATGAACACCATCAAAAACGATACCGGCAACATCTGCGTACTTTTGCGACACCCGATGACCCCGCTCCTCTAGCAAGGCCAATTTCTCTTTTATTTTCTGGTCATACACTTCCTTGTTTTTGATGCTGTCCTGCAGTAAGCCCATATGCTTATCGTAAGTTTCCCAGTGATTCACCAAAAAATCGAGTTCAGGCTCATCCCCGGCTTGAAAATGGATGACCCGTTTCTGGAAGTGATCCACAAAAGGAACCACAGGCAACAACCTAGACGGAAAGCACTCCTTGACGGTTGCGCCGTTTCCAAAGCGAAGGGTTCCGGTCTGAAGGCGAGTGCTGGCGTTTGGGTTCAGGGTAACGGGCATACGGGAGACTCCTATTAAACATGGATGGTCTGGGCGAATTAAACCCAAAGCATTTAAAAAGTTGCAGATTCTCTCCTTTTAAAAAACAAAAAGGCTCACCACACGCAAGCGCGGATGAGCCTTCTGTGAGATCCAAAGAGGGGCCTAAACCGGAGTCGCCGACGCTTCCAGCGCCTCCAGATATTTTTCAGCGTCCATAGCGGCCATACAGCCCGTTCCAGCGGCGGTAATGGCTTGGCGGTAATGGTGATCGGTCACATCGCCGCAACCAAACACCCCTTCCACGCTGGTACTGGCCGTACCGGGCTGCACTTTCAGGTATCCGTTGGGGTGCAGCTCCAGCTTGCCCTCAAAAATGCCGGTGTTGGGCTGGTGGCCAATGGCCACAAAAACGCCCTGGGTGGCAAAGTCAGTGACTTCACCGCTTTTCAGGTTTTTCAGCTTGACCCCGGTCACGCCGGTTTCCTTGCTGCCCACAATCTCTTCAATGGCCGTATCCCAGATGAATTCGATCTTGGGGTTGGCAAAGGCTCGATCCTGCATGATCTTGCTGGCCCGCAGGCTATCCCGGCGATGCACCACCACCACCTTGGCACAAAAGCGGGTCAGGAAGTTGGCCTCTTCCATGGCCGTGTCGCCGCCGCCCACCACAATCACTTCCTTGCCCCGGAAAAAGGCCCCGTCGCAAGTGGCGCAGGAGGACACCCCATGGCCCATCAGTTTTTTCTCGGATTCCAGGCCAATCCACTTGGCGGAGGCGCCGGTGGCCACAATCACGGTATCAGCGGTATAAGTCCCCTCATCGGCCATGACCGTGAAGGGGCGCTTGCTGAAATCCACCTCGGTCACGGTGTCATAGACCACCTTGGTGCCAAAGCGTTCGGCCTGGGCCTGAAATTTTTCCATCAGCTCAGGGCCCATAATGCCTTCCGGAAAGCCGGGGAAGTTCTCCACATCCGTGGTAATGGTCAGCTGTCCGCCCGGTTGCGTGCCTTGTAAAACCAGCGGGGACAGATTGGCCCGCGCCGCGTAAATGGCCGCCGTCCAGCCAGCGGGACCCGATCCGATGATAACGACCTTGTAATGATTTTCGGCCATAACAAACAACGCTCCATTCAGGGCTTTATGCTTTCAACAGTCCAGCATCTTACCACAATCAGCCGTCACATCCTTACCCAGCCCGGATTTAAATGCGGGGCGCCGTATTTTTATGAAGATTTTTTAAACAGCCAGCGCCCTTGAACCCGACTGGTTCTCTTCAGCGAAAGCCCCTATAAATAGAGGATTCTGGACTGTGTAAAGCGTTTGTATATTAAGAGTTGTTGCCAGTAAAGGGCCAGCAGGTTTAGACCGGGGGGTGGATTGGCATTATACCGGTGTAGCAAGGTTCTACACCTTAAAGAGTGAAAGTCAGTTGTGCAGTAGAAATCAGAATTGGCAAGCGAAGGAGACAAGTTCCTATGTATCAAATGTTGATTGCAATGATGGCCAGCAATAAATCCAAAAAAGGCCAAGGCGTTATTGAGTACGCGGGCGCCCTGGTAATCGCGGCGGCCATCGTGGCAGGGGTACTGTTGATTGGCCCTCAAGGTCTGTCGGATTTGTTCACCACCATTCTGGACACGGTAACCGCCAACTTTACAGCGGCACTGAACCAGTAACGATTAAACCGCCTTGCAGTAACAGGCCAGTTAGAACAGTTAACCCGGAGGGGGCAAGGCATTTTCACCTTGCTCCCTCTGCATTTCAAATCACTATTTAAAAAATACAGAGCGCGAGTTGAGGTGTATCGTGAAGCGATTTCTTGGGAAACAGTGGCCTGTAAATGGCAAGCAGTCTGGCCAGGCCATTATTGAAATGATTGGGGGCATGATTATTTTCACCCTCCTGCTGACCATGGTCATGAGTTTATCCGTGTACCTTTACTTCCAGCAAGCGCTGGTCACTGCCGCCCGGGAAGGGGCCCGGCACGCCTCCCTGAATAACAACCTGGGCAGCGCCAGCACGGAGCGAACCGGCATTTCAGAAATTCAGAGCTACGTCACCACCGCCATCCGCAACCTGACGGGCCAGACCGTCAGCCCCTCGGTGGCCACCATCACCGTGGTGCCCCCCTCAGCATCCGCCTCCCAGAGCGCGGGAAATCGAAACGTGACCGTCAGCATCCAGTGGCGCATGACGAATCCTCTGGGGGTGGCAAACTTTTTAGATGCCCTGGGTGCCGACGGGGATAATTTCCGGACTTTCCCGGTGGCCGCCAGCGCCACCATGCGCTACGAAGAATAACGAGCTTTCGACATCGCCCTGACTCGGCTTTTGCCCACCACAGGCAACACAAGCGCCCGTCAGACTTGGGCTTTTACCGAATTGCGGCTATTTTTTCAAGCTCTGCCATAGCCTTTGGGCAACAAGAATAATCTTTCCAGAGGATCTCCTTTGCCTGAAAAATCCGCATAAATAGAGAGGGATTCTGGCAGCATTTTTATGCCCATGCACCCGTGCCAGCAGACGCTCAACGCAAGAGGAAGTCATTCATGCCAACGTCCAATTTGCCCATTAAAGCAGGACAACTCTACATCGTGGTGGCCGTGGTTCTGGGCATTGCCACGGTGGGACTGTTCAGCAACGGAAAACCATCCGCCAAGCAGGCCAGGGTAGAAAAAATTGAAACGGTCGATGTGGTGGTGCCAGTAGTTCAGGTCAATCAGGGACAAACGCTTTCCTTGAACGATATTACCCTGGTCAAGTGGCCCAAAGCCTTCCTCCCCAAGCAGGCAACCTTTGATCAACCCTACATGGTCTCAGGCCGGGTGGCCAGGCAAACCCTGTTTCCGGGCGAGCCCATCTTTATGCAGAAAGTCTCTGGCAGCAACTCAGCCGGTGGCTTAACGGCCCTCATTCCCCCGGGAAAAAGAGCGGTGACCATCGCCGTCAGTGAAATCAAGGGCGTGGCTGGCTTCGTAAAGCCGGGCGATCACGTGGATATCTTATCCACCCTTGAAATTGATCAAGGGCAGGATCAGTCGGTCAAAAAAACGCAGACCGTTCTGCAAAACGTGCTGGTTCTGGCATCCGCCCAAACCATGGTCAATGATGAAAACTACAACATCGAAACCCCGGAAGGCGTCGAGCGCGGTACCGCTGCCACTCCAGACCTGACCGTCAAGAAAGACGAAAAAGCCAAAGACACCGCCAAAGAGAAAAAAGAGCGCAAACCGGAAGACATTGAAAAAGAAATCAAGGAACGGCGCAAGGCCGCCAAGGAAGCCGCCAAGGAGGCCAAGCTGGTTTCCTCGGTAACCTTGGCCCTGAGCCCGAGTGAAGTGGAACTGGTGGCCCTGGCCGAGGAAAGCGGTGACATACGCCTCTCCCTGCGCCCAGAAACGGACAACAGCATTGCCACCCTCTCTGGCAAGCGGAGCGATGAACTTCAGGGCAAGCCTGACTTTATGGCCCCAAGCACCCGCATGCCCGCCCCCGGCCCCATGCCCGGCGTCCCCACGCTGCCCCCGCCCACGTTGGGCACCCAGGTGGAATTTATTCAGGGAAGTGACAAAACCCTCTACAACTTCAATCAGTAATTGCCCCGCAATCGCTATCCCGGCCTTCCTGCAAACCCAGTCCAGCATTCTGGAAAAAACCCTTTGCAGCCCGTTGCCGTCCCACAGTCGCCGTATTACATCTTCCAGAGAGTTTGAACAAACAGCCTTATGGTGAGGAGAGAGCCAATTATGACCTTTAAAAAAACCGCCTTACTGGGACTGAGTACCCTGTTGTTAAGCGGTCAACTGATCCTGCCCGAAGCGCAGGCCCTACCCTTAATGGCCAGCAGTCAGCTGCAGGGCAATCCGCAACTGCAAAAAATGATTCAAGGGCCGTTGTACGGCAGTATGCCCATGAGCAACCGGCACGCCAAGGGCCAAAAACACGGCATTCTGGACTGGTGGAAAAACCCACTGGGATTGTTCCACAGCACCGCCTTGCCATTGATGGCCCAAAGCACGCCGCTGCAATCCGTTAATCAGGCAGCCGTCCCCTTGCCCTTTTCCAAGACCGCTTCCAAGCCGCTTTCCAAAGGACAGTTGGCCGGAAACACGGCCAATGGACAGCCCTTGCCCGCCTCAAACCCGGGCCGGGAGAAGTCCCTGAAACCGATCGTTCAGGCGGCCAAACCGATTGAGGCCACCAGCACCCCCAATGCCGCCCTCACCCGGAACAACACCCCAAACAGCGGACCGGAAAAGCCGGGGCAGGATCACCGTATCGAGCCCGATACGGCGGCCAGCCAGAACAGGCAACCCCAGCCGAGTGCGGTCAAAATCACTTACAAACAGGTCTTCTTGCCCCAAGCGCAGGATCAAAAACCGGTGACGCCAGCCCAGCCCAAGCCCATCGCGGTTAACCCGATTTTCCACCCGATCTACCAAACCTACGATCCCACCGAGCATCAGATGGCCAGCAAGCCCAGAAGCAAGCAGTTTGAGGCCTTCCAGATGCTGGCCACCAGCGCACTGGATCAGCTGGCCATGAGTACCAAGACCAGCGATCTGGTCTACACACCAGCTTTGGATACCAGCGGTGCGGCCAACGATACCTACAACAACCGCAGCAATCTGAGAGTCCTGAAATCGGGCATCAGCCAGAAAATGACCAGCGTGGATTTGACCATCGGTAAAGCCGAGGTCATTTACCTGAGCCGTCCGGCCTCCCGGGTCTCCGTGAGTAACCCGGAGGTGGCCACCGCCGTTATCATCAGCCCCACCCAGATTCAGCTGGTGGGGAAGGCGGTTGGCGTAGCCAACTTGCTGGTGTGGGGAGATATGGTGTCCCCGGATCATACCGTGGTTGACATCAACGTCCACAAGGACGTCTCCGTACTGGTCAACCAGTTACGCTACGTCGACCCCGGCATTCAAATCGTCCCCCTGGCCGCCGAAGATACAGTGATTCTGACCGGGCAGGCGGAAACCCGGGAAACCGCCCAACTGGCCGTGGAAATGGCCAAGGCCTTTTTCGGGAAAAGCACCAACATGGTCGCGCCCAGCGGCGGCAACGGCCCCAACTCGCAGGCACCGGGTTCCGCCCTGCCGGGACTGAACTCCAACGTGATCAACCTGCTCAAAGTCAAGGGGGAACCCTCCACCAAGATTGAGCTGGTGCGTCAGCGCCTGATGGACATTGATCCAAACATTCACATTGACGTGGTTCCCGGTCCCGATGGGGATGAAAAAGTCATCCTGACCGGGCGCGTGGCCACGGCCAGCGTGGCCTCCAAGGCCCTGAACCTGGCCAGTGTGTTTTACGGCCAGCCCGGCATGAAAATGATCACGGCCCAGGGTGGGAACGATTTCACCCGCATGCAGGTCAACAGCGCCTCCAGCTCCTCCTCTGGCGGCGGCGGAAGCACCGCCAACACCCAAAGTGGCAGCGCCGCCGGTGGCGCCAACCTGCTGCAAGGCTCGGTCGTCACGGACGCCACTGGCAACGTGATCAGCATGCTGGAAATCGCCCAGAAACCGCAGATCAAATGCAGCATCAAATTTCTGGAACTGAATAAAACCTCCCTGAACGCACTGGGGGGCAGTGTCAGCGGCATGAGCGGCAACACCGGCTTTGCCAGCTGGAGTGGGGTTCAAGGGGCCGCGCCCGGTAAATCCATCTCCGCGCTCAGTACCCAGGATCGCTCCGGTTCTGCCTTCAGCAACTCGGCCAATCGGGCCAACAGCGGGTTCACGGGCAGCAACATCATCCAGAGCCGCTTCAACGAAGTCTACCAGAATGGCATCACCCAGGTGCTGACCATCAACAATCAGGTGGCCGCCGCAATACAAGCCCTGCAGGAACGGCGTCAGGTGCGCACTTTGGCCGAGCCCACCTTAACCCTGCTCAGTGGAGAACAGGGCAGTTTCCTGGCCGGTGGCGAAATCCCCATTGCCTTTGTGGGCGGACAGGGACAGGTCAGTATTGAATATAAGGAATTCGGCATTCGCCTGAACCTGCTGCCCAACGTAACCGATGACGGTAAAATCCAGATGCAGGTGGCACCCGAGGTCAGCTCACTGGATCAGGCCAATGGGGTTTCCACCAACTCGGTCAGTGTGCCCGCCTTTATTACCCGCCGCATGAACACCACCTTGCTGGTGGAGCCGGGCCAGAGCTTCATTCTGGCTGGACTTTACAACCAGCAGGACACGGACTCCATGAGTCGCTTCCCCGGACTGGGCTCCATTCCGGTGCTGGGCACATTTTTCCGCAACAGCTGGAACAGCCGCAGCAAGAGCGAAATGGTGGTTCTCATCCGCCCGGAAATCATCTACAGCAACACGGGCAGCGCCAGCCCTCAGGCCAGCTTTCTTCCGGTGAACGCCACCCCGTCGGAACTACCCAAAAAATAAATTCAAGTCCCCACCGTTCCAACCGATGATAGACATGATGCCCATGGGCCCTGCCCTATGGGCATCCCCCCCCCCCACGATTACCAGAAGTGATTTTCCACCCCTCCGATTCTGCGTTGTCCTGAAATGGAATGAGTCTGCTCACCGATGAATTCAATTAAAGTCGTTGCCGTCGCCAGTTCCGAGGAAACTCGGCTAAGCCTGTACAACCAGTTGCAGGCACTGGATTTTATTGACTTTAATGGCGTTTACATTGAGTTATCCGACGCGGTTCGCGAATGTCAGGAAGTGGGGCCGGATGTCATTCTGGTGGATCTGACCGCCAGAGAACTGGACGCAGGCCTGTTTATTCAGGCCATTGGCATGAACCCGGAAACCCCCTGTGTCATTTTCGCCCTGCACCGGGAAATGGATCTGACCGTCTTCAAGGAAAGCATCCGTCAGGGGGCCAAGGAGTTCATTCAGTACCCGGAGGACAAGCCGGGCCTGGAAGTGGCCCTCAAAAAGCACTTTAACTACCTCAGCCGCTTGTCGTCCCAGAACCAGAAAAATCACGCCAGCGCCAAAGATAGCAAGGAGATTCCGGCCAACGGAAAAATCATCGCCTGCTTCGCCAGCAAAGGCGGGGTGGGATGCTCCACGGTGGCCGTCAATCTGGCGCATGAACTGCACGCCCTGAAGCATTTATCCGTGGCCTTTGTGGATCTGGATCAGGTCTTCTGCAACAGCGCCATTATGCTGAACCACAAGCCCAGCTATTCCTTGGGCGATATCGCCGAAAACGATCCCAAGGATGTGGACGAGTCTCTGCTGAATAAAATCATCGTCAAGCATGAGTCCGGGCTGCACGTGGTGGTGGGCAGCAAAAGCGTACTGGATGACAACGAAATGATTTCCGCCGAACTGCTGGAAAAAGCGCTGGATTACCTGACCCTGAAGCACCACTTTGTGATCATTGACCTACCCACGCACGTTCTGGACCCCTATCACCAATACGTGGTGGAGCGGGCGGATGAGATTCTGGTCATCTCAGCGTCGGATATCCCCAGCCTGTACCGCACGCGTCAATATCTGGATCTGGCCCAGAAGTACCTGGACATGCGCAAGGTCAAGATGGTACTGAACCGCTACAACCTGAAAGCCGCCTATCGTATGAGCAATCAGGATGTGGAAAGTGAGTTTCGCTACGAGATTTTCGCCCGATTGCCCAACGACTGGGAACTCAACGTGGAGGCCAACAGCTTTGGCTCCAGTCTGAGCAAGGTCAATCCCAAGTCCGAACTGGTGAAGGCCCTGCAGAAACTGGCCCTGCAATTAACGGGGGAATCCCCGGCTGTGGAGCAAAACAGCAAGCCTGCCAACGGGCAGGGACTGCTGGGCAAACTGTTTACCGCCAAGACCGAGCCGAACCAACCCAAACGCATCTAACCACAACTTTAAACTGATTCACAATCTGGTATTTCCCCTGAAAAACCGGGTATATCACCATTAAAAAGGATCCATGACCCATGTCTCTATCCAGGCAAAACCGATGGGGGTTTGGCAAGAAAGATACCCCCAACATCCCGGAGGCTGAAAGTCTTCAGGCTGGCGTACCGGCAGAAGTGAACCCGGTGGGCGGTGGAGCCATTCCGCCAAAGTTCAGCCAGCCCGCCAGTCCATCCCCGGCCCCCAAGCCGAAAAAGGAAGTGGCCCCTGAAGATCCTTACTATGAGCTAAAATCCAATATCCACCGGCGCTTGATTGAAGAGATCGATTTAAAGCAACTGATGGAAAAAGGCAGTACCGGGCTGCGCGATCAAATCCGGGACGCCATCAGCCACCTGCTGATGGAGGAAAGCAACCTGCTGACCCTCTCCGAGCGGGATCGCCTGATTGAGGACATCGTCAACGAAGCCATGGGCTTAGGGCCGTTGGAGCAATTGCTGCGCGATCAATCCATCAGCGAGATTATGATTTTAGGGCCGCATCTGGTGTATGTGGAGCGCAATGGCAAACTCACCGAGTCCAAGGTGCGCTTTAAGGACGATGGCCATTTGCTGCAAATTATTGATCGCATTGTATCCGCCGTGGGTCGCCGAGTGGATGAAACCCAACCCCTATGCGACGCCCGCCTGAAAGACGGCTCCCGGTTTAACTGCGTGATTCCGCCCCTGGCCCTGGATGGCCCCTTGGTGACCATCCGTAAGTTCTCCAAAGATCCGCTGACCGTACAGGACCTGATCAACTTTGGCTCCCTGACCCCGGAGTCAGCGGAATTGCTGCGAGGGTTTGTGCAAGGCCGCATGAACATTGTTATTTCAGGTGGTACCGGTTCCGGTAAAACCACCCTGTTAAACGTCCTTTCCAGCTTTATACCGGATGATGAGCGGATTGTGACCATTGAGGACACCGCCGAACTACAGCTGCAACAAAAGCACGTGGCCCGCATGGAAACCCGTCCGCCCAACCTGGAAGGACGGGGCGAAATCACCATGCGGGATCTGGTGAAAAACTCACTGCGGATGCGGCCGGAACGCATTGTGGTCGGAGAATGTCGCTCCGGCGAAACGCTGGATATGCTGCAAGCCATGAACACCGGCCACGATGGCTCACTGACCACCCTGCACGCCAATACCCCCCGGGACGCCATCCGACGCATGGAAACCATGGTCATGATGGCCGGTTACGACCTGCCCCAAAAGGCCATTCGGGAACAAATCGCCTCCGCCGTGCATGTCATCATTCAGGCCAGCCGCTTGAGCGATGGGAGTCGCCGGGTCATGAACATCACCGAAGTAGTGGGCATGGAAGGCGAAGTGGTGCTGCTACAGGATATTTTCCACTTTGTGCAGCAGGGCGTGGATGAAAACAACAAAATCATCGGCGCCTTCAAGCCCACCGGCATCCGCCCCAAATTCCTGGATATTCTGAAAGCGGAAGGCATTGAAATTGACGAATCGCTCTTTGCGCTATAGAGCTTACGTTGAGGACTCACGCTCATGGACAACAACCTGTTAACCAGCCTGATTCCGGGCCTTGCCCTGATTTCCCTGGCCATGTGGGCCTACGAAACCTTTTTCAAAAAACAGGTGCAGGCCCAGGAACATATTCAAAACCTGCTCAGCACCACTACGGCGCAAGGAAAATCCGGCAAAGAGCAGGAAAACATCCTCAAGCGCCGCAAGAAAAACACCACCGGCAAAGCCACCAGAACCGAAGAGCTGGAAATTAAGCTGGAACGGGCCAACATGCTGATTACCACCAATGAGTTTTACCTGATTTCAGCAGGAACGGCATTGGGCGGTGGGCTTCTCGGCTGGCTGATTACCGGACAAAACCTTCTTTTGGCCTTACCCGTGGGCGGCGCTTGCAGCGCCTTGCCTTACGGCTTTATGACCCTTAAAGGCATGCTGCGCATGAAAAAAGCCGCCGCCCAGTTTGCCGATGTCTTAAACAGCATGGTGAACGCCTTTAAAACCGGTTTTGGCTTTAGCCGGGCCGTGCAAATGATTGCCGACAATTACGACGACCCGTGGGGCACCGAATTCGGCAAGATGGCCGCTGAAATGAACCTGGGCGCCACCATGGAAGATGCCCTTTACGTCCTCTCCAGCCGGGTGCCCTCCCCGGATGTGGATCTGTTTGTGACCGCACTGCTCATTCAAAAGGAAACCGGGGGCAGTATGGCCGAACTGCTGGGCAATCTGTCTCACACCATCCGGGATCGCTACAAACTCTTCCAGAAAGTAGGCGCCATTTCCGCTCAGGGTAAGCTGTCCGCGGGGATTGTCTGCTGTGTGCCCTTGCTGCTTTGTCTCATTATGTACATGTTCCTGCCGGAGGCCACCACCCAATTCGTGACCAACCCCATTGGCATTGTGCTTCTGGTGCTGGCGGGCTTCTGGGTCTGCTGCGGCATTGGGGTGCTTTACAAGATTGTGCAAATTGAGGTGTAACCCATGCAACTGGCGCTGATGATCTTGTGTTTGCTTGGAACCGCCGTCTTCCTGATTTTAGGACTCAAGGCCAATAAAGAAGATGAACAGGTGCAGGCCCGTATCAACTCGCTCAGCCAGCGAGAGGCCAAAAAGAAAACCAGCCGGGCCAAACAACTGGAAAACAGTTTCTCGCATCGGGTCATTTTCCCGCTGGCGCAACTGGTGTTTGACAATACACAGGCCATTATTCCGTTAAGCAGCAAATCCTGGGTAAAGTCCAAACTCATTCAGGCAGGCTACCAAAAACCGCACTACCAAAAAACCTTTCTCGGCATACAACTGCTCTGCACCGTCATTCTGTTCGGCCTGTTTTTCAGCCTGATTTCACTGGTTGGCAATTTCAGCGGCACCATTGGCCTGAGTGTGGCCACTGCCTTTGGGCTGGCCGGATATGGTTTACCCATGTTGTGGTTGACCCAGCAGGCCCAAAAACGGCAAGAAGGCATTCAGAAGTCTCTGGCCGATTTTCTGGATTTGCTGGTCATTTGCATGGAAGCAGGACTGGGGCTGGATGTGGCCATCAACAAGATCACCAGCCTGAAGTCCGTAAAGACCTCTACCTACCTGCGGGAGGAATTAACCCGCTACACCCGGGACGTGGGCTTTGGACGCAGCCGTAAAGACGCCTTGCTGGACATGGCCGAACGCACCGGGGTTGATGATTTGAACGCCATTATCAACGCCATAATCCAGTCCTACGAAATGGGAACCAGCGTGGCCCATACCTTGCGGGTGCAGGCCGATTCGCTCCGCACAAAGCGCCTGACCAAAGCCGAGGAAAAGGCGAACAAGATCCCGGTCAAAATGGTTATCCCCATCTATGTATTCCTGTTTCCTGCCATCTTTGTGTGTATTTTTGGGCCCATTGGCATGGTCATGATCGACGCCCTGAAGGGGATTTTTGCGGGGGCCAGCCTGCAGGGCTAAAGGGGACTTTTATAAAGGTGTCATCCGGGCGTTTCCACGAACAAAAGCCTTAAAAGAGTGTAAGATTGACACTTTCCAGCACTTGCGCCCAAAAAGTTTTTCTTTACAATTTGGATGAATTTAATTATCATAATAGGAAATTAATCTCATCTTTGAGTTACGAATTTACACGAACTTAAAGACTTCTCGGATTCAGGTTTTTATAGCAGCCAGCCCTTGGCGGCTTTCCATTTTAAATGGTTCATCAAGGCGCAACAAAATTCAGGATCGACTGAGTTTTGTGGGTCTTAATTTTGGAACAGTTTAATTAGATATCCAACCCCACCTGTTGAAAAATAGGTGCTTTGGAACAATTGGTGACGAGTGAGGTAAAAACAAGGCGGGCTTCAAACCCCGCTTTTTCTTTTTCCTGACAAATCGAACGTAGGGTCAGGCATTGCCAAAATTTAAAACTTCTTGTATGTTGTTTATATATTTTTACAATCCATCATATTCCAGATCCCAATCTTAAAAATCAGCCATTTTCGTTCTCGTACAAGTGTTTTAAAGCAACACCAACAACCTGGCAAAACCAGCGCGTGGGACATATCCATACCCGCCATTAATTTTTATTGGAGTTATTGTGAAATTTGAGGAAGTCCATTAATGCAAGCCAGTACCGATCGGGAAGCACGCCTTAGCTTTTTAAGAATTGACTCTCAAGCCTGTCAAACGCTCCAGGGTATTTCTCCCGTTCTGGAAGGTCAGTTAGAGCAAGTTTTAGACGAGTTCTACAATCACATCTTCCAGTGGCCTGAATTAAAGGCCAAATTTCCCAATGAGGCCAGGGTGAGCTATGCCAAAAAAGCGCAGGCGGAACACTGGAAAATGCTCTTTTCCGGGCGCTTCGACAGTCTTTATATGGAACGAATCACCGTCGTTGGAAAAACGCACGAGCAAAAGGCCATTGAGCCTCGCTTCTACTTGGGCGGGTATTGCTTTGCCCTGACCAAATTGATGGCCACCGTGTTTGACCATTACTCCCAAAAAGGCAAAAAACAGCAGGATTTTCTGCCCGCCATGCAAAGCATCCTGAAAGCGGCTTTTCTGGATATGGACATGGCCATCAGCATTTACAACGATACGGTCAAGAAAACCGCTGCCGAAAAGCTGTCCAGCTCTCTCAACGAAGTACTGGGCAAAGTGTCGGAAGTAGACGAAAACGTAACCACGCTGGCCAGCGCGGTGGAAGAGTCGACCGCAAACATCCGCCAGATACTGGAATCCAGCGGAAAAGTCGAGCAAAACGTGAACGATGTTGGCCACAGCGCCAATCAGGTTTCAGACAACATGCAAACCGTGTCTGCGGCGACTGAAGAAATGTCCATGGCCATCAACACCGTGGCTGCAGCCATGGAGCAGATGGAGGCCTCCCTGAAAGAGGTTTCCAGCAACGCGGCCAAAGCCTCCAGTGTGGCCAGTAGCGCCGTATCCAAGGCGGAAGGCACAAAATCCACCGTGGGACAGCTGGGTATTTCCGCCGATGAAATCGGCAAGATCGTGGGCATCATTAAAGACATTGCCTCCCAGACCAACCTGCTGGCCCTGAATGCCACTATCGAGGCGGCCAGCGCCGGGGAGGCAGGAAAAGGCTTCGCCGTGGTGGCCAACGAGGTCAAGGCGTTAGCCAAACAATCCGCCCAAGCCTCTGAAACCATCCGCAACCAGGTCGAGGAAATGCAGGGCAACACCCGAACCTCGATTCAGGCCATTAATGAAATCACCGAAATCATTGAACAAATGAATGAAATTAACCACACCATTGCCGGAGCGGTTGAAGAGCAAACCGCCACCTCCAATGAAATCGCCAAAAACATCACAGAGACCGCAAGAGCGGCACAGGATGTGGCCCAAAACATCAGTGTTTCCACAGCGCTGGCCAATGATGTGGCGGCCAGCGTGACAGAGTCCAAAGTGGCCTTTGCCCAGATCAATCAAAACCTGGAAGAATTAAATCATGGCGCTCAGGATATGGCCAAAGCCGCTGCCAACTCTGCCGTCCGGGCCTCCCAGATTACCGAGGATCTCAAGGCCACCATCAACGACGCCGCGTCTTCGGAAAATCGTCCCAAACTGGTCACCCACCCGGAATACCAGGAGGCGGTGCGCCCGGGACAAACCACCCTGGCCTGAGCCCACCCAGCCGGATCAGAGAAGGTGCGCTTGTCCCATAGACAAAGGGCTCCGCTTCTGCTTTAATAGCCCTGTCAGAATTGATGATTCTGGTATTCTTCAGCTCCAATCTGCGGAAAGCCGGTTTCAAAAATTCAGTCAAAATCAAGCATGCAAGCATTTAAAAAGGTACTATTATGGCTGATCTCAAAGCAATGCTGAGCCAAATGATTCAGATGCCAGCCAAGTCCAGGGTGGGTCAACCGTCACAGCCTGCTGCCAGTGGCGCAAAAAAGGCCATCGATGCCCTGAGCGGTTTCAGCGCCATGCTGAAAAATGGGGAGATTCGCTCCAACCTGAATCAACCGGCCTTACCGTATACGGCGACCAAAAGCTGGGTTGCCTAAACCCAGCCGCCCGAAAGGCAGTATTTTTTATTCACTTAAAGAGATTAAAGCGAGGAAACATGACGCTTCCTCGCTTTAGGTTTTATCCAATCACGGGGTTTCTTGCCCTACCAAATCGCCCTGATTACGGCCACTTTCATTTTTTCGACAATTTGCATGGCAACTTTGGATGATAACTTGTTTTTATTTTTATATCATTAGCAAGTAATCAGGAGAAAAGGTTGCTCATGTCTCAACGACTTGGACAAAATCCAAATGCTTTCTTGCAACTGGCAGGAAAATTACCGGCTGTCAGCACCCGCTCGGCAGGCTCTCCTGTTCCGGTAGCCGCCAGTGGCCCTGGTACTGACCAGTTTGGCCAATTCCTGCAAGGACTGCAATCACGCCCCATCAACCTGGAGCGTCCGCGAGCGGCGGAAGGACAAGGTCAAAAGTTGGACTTGTCGGCGTAAGCACGATCAACCGTGATAAGATTTCTAAGAGAGGCTTAGTTGGCCTCTCTTTTAGCGTTTAAGCCCCGTTTTTCAAAGTCTTGCCACCATGTCCAAAGAACTTGCCATTATTGATCTCATCGCCCAATTATCCGGGCAAACAGAAGCTTTGGCCGATGACGCCTACTGGGACGAGCCCGCCCGACTGGTCTATACCACTGACATGCTGGTAGAGAACCGTCATTTCAGCCTGGACTACTTTACGCCCCAGGATTTGGGCTGGAAAGCGGCGGCGGTCAATATCAGCGATTTGGCGGGTATGGGCGCGCAACTGAAATGTGTTCTCATCTCGCTGGGCTTGCCGGAGCATCTGCCTCTGGCCTTTGTCAGCGACCTTTATCAGGGCTTCCAAAGCGCCTGCCAGCAATTCGGCGGATTCATCGCTGGCGGGGATACCGTCGGCAGCCCCACCCTGACCCTCAACGTGACCGCCATCGGCACCTGCCCCCAGGGAAGCCACCCCGGTCGCCGTTTTGCCGCCCAACCCGGTGACTGGGTGATTGCCACAGGCTTTCATGGCCTGAGTAAAGTGGGGTTGGAAGCCCTGACCCACCAATGGCCGGACTACCACACCAGCAAGCAGGCTCACTTACACCCACTGCCCCAGATACAGGCTGGTCAAGTGCTAGCCAGCCAGTTTGAACGCTACGCCCTGATGGACAGCAGCGACGGGCTGGCCGACGCCCTCATCAAAATCGGCCACAGCAGCAAGCAAGCTGTGGTGGTGGAGCAGCGCAAATTACCCATTCACCCGGAAGTGAGGGCTTACGCCCAGCAGGAGGTCACCCGGAATACTGTGTTAAATGCTGAACAGGTAGCGCTGGACACCGTGCTATACGGCGGGGAAGACTTCCAGCTGGTGGCCACAGTGCCGGCGGTGGACGCTGATATATTGGCCCACTTCCACGTGATTGGCCGGGTCGGCGCAGCATCATTGACACCGGGAGCCTATCTGACCACGGAGCCCTCTCTCCCTCCCGTTTCCCTGCAACTGGATCAGGCCTATCAACATTTTCAGGGGGAATCCCCGTGAGTCCCTCTGCGTGCTGGGCCGTGATTCCGGCGGGCGGCACGGGCAGCCGATTTTCATCCACCCAGAACAAACTACTGGCCCCACTGGCCGGGAAACCCGTGCTTTGCCGCACCGTGGCCGCCCTGCTAGGCGTCCCCGACATTGAAGGCATAGTGGTCACGGCTAGCGCTGACCATTTGGAAACCTATCGCCATTTGCTGGAACGAGAATTTCCGGCGCGGAATCTGCGCTTTACCACGGGCGGCAGCTCCCGCAGGGCCTCCGTCTATCAAGGGCTACTGGCCTTACCGAATCACGCCACGATTGCCCTGATCCACGATGCGGCTCGTCCGCTCATCCAGGCACAAACCATAGCGCAAGCCCTGCAGGCCGTGCAGCAGGGGGCCCTGGGCAGTGTGGTGGCCATCCCGGTGGTGGACACCCTCAAAACGGTGGCTCCGCAAGGCAATTCACAAGGCGAACCACTGACCATCACCCAAACCGTGGATCGCAGTTGCTTTTGGCGGGCTCAAACCCCGCAAGTATTTCAGCTTGAAACCTTACGGCAGGCCCATGAACAGGTTCCCCAAGAGGCAGTGGTCACGGATGACGCCCAACTCCTGGAGCTGCTGAATCTCGGGCCCCTGCACATTGTGCCGGGAGAGGTCAGCAACCTCAAAATCACCACCCCGGAAGACATCACCCTGGCCGAATGGTATTTGCAGCGGGCAGCATACAATCGCCAATAACCAATATCCCTGCGCTCTGATTTCTTTGCGCGCAATATAGGCGCTATAATGGGCAACATCAATTGAACAGGAAGCAAAGCATGCTGTCGTATCTCAAGGGCGAATTGGTTGGCAAAGCGTTGGAATCCCCACGGGGCGCTTATTTTCTGGTGGATATGCACGGCATGGGCTTTGAAGTGCTGACCAGTCAGCGTTCCGTGGAGAGCAGCCCTCCCGTCGGACAGGCCGTTCAATTGTTTACCACCCTGGTGGTGCGGGAAGACGCACTGTTTCTGGTCGGTTTCAACAGCAAGGAAGAGCGGGATCTCTTCAATATTCTGCAAAGCGCCTCCGGCATCGGCACCAAGGTGGCGCTCTCTCTACTGTCCGCCTTGTCCGTTTCCGAAATCGCCCAGGCAGTGGTGTCCAACAACTTCAACCTCCTGACCAAAGCCAAAGGGGTGGGCAACAAGCTGGCCCAAAAAATGACCCTGGAGCTGAAGGAAAAGATGATGAACTGGCGCACGGTGGACTTTGCCAACCAGCTCAGCGCCGAAACGTTTCAGGGCGCCTCTGAGGCATTCGTGGAGGCGGAATCGGTTCTGCTATCGCTGGGATATCAGCCCGAGGAAATCCAGCGCAGCTTCAAGGCCATCGCCGCCGAGTCATCGCCCGATTCTTCGGAACTCATCCTGCGTGAATCGCTGCGCTGGCTAGCGCATTCCGTGTAGGCCAAGCAGTCAAGACCAGCCTGCCTCCCGCCCCGCATTGAGAGAAATCCGTTCCCATCTGCTGGCGGGTGCTTTGCTATGGATGGGTGACTGTCAAAAGAAAAGAAACCCCTGCTCGTGGGTCAAGCAGGGGAGGAGATGATGAATTCTGAACCAGAGCCTTCAGCATCTCCGGCAGAGAGAAAGAAGAGAGAGCAGTGAAAAGCCTGTGCCGGGGAGCCCGGCTGTGCTTGTATTAAAACAAGCAGTCGGATGGCTGATTCTAGGAACTTCCTCTCAATTTCTGGCGTACCACTGGGAGAAAAGTCACTTTCACCCTGCCACTCCCTTTGAAGGGTGAACGGGGATTCCACGATGTTCGGAATAAAACCCTAAACTTTTAAAACAACCGGTCGATAAACAGCTTATAGAAAAATGAGCCTGTATCGATGACTGCCCATCCCGCCCAAACCTCTCAACACCCTGAAACCGTTGCCCCCGGAAATCCAGAGCGCCCTCCAGACTTGTCCTTCTCAAAGGCCGATGCCAAGAGCGGCGGACTGTCGGTGTCTTCCCCGGAAGCCGATGCTCCCTTGACCAGTGCCACCGTCCCGTCTGACCCGGCAGTGGTTTCAATCGCCAAATATCAAGCCGTGGTTGACGAATTGGCCCGCTATAAAGCCCATTTCGGGGAACTTCCAGAATTATCCATTCCAGCAACGGAGGGGCCTCCCGACCCCAGCCAGCCCCTCACCACGGGCAGGCCGGAAGATTCGGAGAATGCCTCGGAGTCTCCCCTGCTGACCGCAAACCCCACGCCGGCAGAATGTATCGACCCGGAGCAAAGCCGGGAGGAAACCGAGCAGTTGCTGAGTATCCTGTCTGTCAATGATCGGGATTTGGCCCATGAAGTGAACGATTTAAGGGAATTGCTGAACATCTCATCATCGTCTCCCAACAGCCCTTTAAAACATTTTGGCTTTCAGCGGGGCAAATCGGCCAATCAATAAGCCCGTTCTCTGCTAACTCCTACGACAAAAAACCCGAACCGCAAAAAGGGCTCGGGTTTTTGAATGGTTTTGAAGAAGATCGATTAAGAGAGTACCGGGATGATGCTGACCTTTTGGGAGGTCTTGCGGTGACGCTCAAACTTGACGGCGCCAGCCACAAGAGCGAACAGGGTGTCATCCCCGCCACGGCCTACGTTGGTACCGGGGTGGAACTTGGTGCCACGCTGACGAACCAAAATTTCGCCGGCATTGACCGCTTGACCACCAAACCGCTTGACGCCCAGCCGTTTAGACTCGCTATCGCGTCCGTTCTTTGTCGATCCTACACCTTTTTTTGATGCCATTGCTTGTTTTCTCCAGATTTAAACTTGCTGCGACAAATACCCGCCATCAGGCAGGCGGTCAAAATTACTTCGGCAGATTCAACCCTTCGATCTGAATTTGGGTGTAGCTCTGACGATGGCCATTTTTGCGGCGGTAACCTTTTTTGCAGCGCATTTTGTAAACCAACACTTTGGGGCCACGGAAGTGACGCAACACTTTGGCCTTCACAGTGGCACCGCTCACGTAAGGAGCGCCCACCAGAGATTTTTCGCCGTCAACGACCATTAAAACGTTGCCGATTTCAAAAGTCTCATCCACATCTTTGGGCAACAAATCCACATCGATGTAACGACCTTCTTGAACCTGATATTGTTTTCCGTTCAAATCCACAATAGCTAACATGTGTTTAATACCTTTGTTGAGGGGAATCTAACCGTACAATTGCGGGACACAGATCTCGATGGTGACGGCTGAAGTGAGGAATCAATATACCAACACCAAAAAACCGTGTCAAATGAGTGAGAATTTCAGAGCCAGAGGCCCAAGGCCTACCCTACTGGGCAGGACCTTGGAACTCCAAAGTGATTTTGCGCTCACCGGCAAAGATGGAAACGATGCGGAAGCTGTAGCTTTCGGTCAGGAAGTACTGACGGCCGCTGTTATCGTAGGCGCAGTAGGCTTCTACACCGGGGGCCAGCTCAGCCAGCACACCGGAGTTGAGCAACTTGGAAATACGACCGTTCAACACTTCGCCCACCTTGAACTGCTCGTTCACGGAGACCCAGGGATCGGGCTGTAAACGTTTCAGGCTCAGGCTAATGCGCTGCAGATCGCGGTCTACGGTCAACACACGAACCGTCAGGCGCTCGCCTAGGGTCAGCACTTCGGACGGGTGCTGAATCCGGCGCCAGGTAATTTCAGACAACGGCAGCAAACCATCGATGCCGTTGATATCCACAAACACCCCGAAATCGGTGATCTTCACGATTTCGCCTTCCACGATGTCGGCTTCATTCAGCTTGCCAATGGTTTCGGCGCGCATTTTGGCCTTTTGCTCGAACACGGCTTCCCGGTGGCTGAGGATGAGCTTGTTTTTGTGCTTGTCCACTTCCAGAATTTTGGCAGGCAAGGCATCACCGACCAAATCGTGCAGGGTTTTGGCCACCCGCAACTGACTGGCGGGAATAAAGCCCTTGAAGCCCAGAATATTGACGATAACACCACCCTTGGTGGTGCCGCTGACGGTGGTTTCCACGATTTCACGGGAATCACGCAGTTCCATCAGACGATCCCAGTTTTTCCACATGGCCACCCGACGGATGGACAGAGTATAGTGGGCGCGGGTTTCATCGGCGCCATCATGCTGGCTCAGCAGGAACAACTCCAGCACCTGACCGGGCTTGTACTGCGCTTTCAGGTCATCCAGACTGTAGCAACCCGGAACTTCCTTCATGGGAACGACACCTTCGGACTTACCGCCGATATCCACCGTCATGCCATCTTTTTCCAGTTTCAAAACCTCGCCCACCACAATGGTGCCAGGCTTCAAAGCGGTTTCAAAACTCTTTTCCAGCAAGTCGGCAAAGCTTTGGCGCATTTCATCCGACGTTTCTAATAATGTGGTCATTCCCATTAATCAAAATTCCTTTTTGATTGCTAACTGTAACGTTGATTGGAGTTTAAAGCGCTTGCAGGTACTCCAGAACCTCCTGAATCAACCAGTCCGGGGTGGAAGCCCCAGCGGTGACGCCGATGATGCTGGCCTTTTCCAGGGCCTCGCATCCTTCGAGTTCCTTGTAAGTTTCAATGTGGATGGTATCCGTGCCTTCCGCCCGGCAGATTTCAGCCAAATGCGTGGTATTGGCACTATTTTTACCACCAATCACCACCATGAACTCCACTTTGCCGGTCAACTCCAGGGCGGAGTTCTGCCGAAAATAAGTGGCCGGGCAAATGGTATTGAACACCTTCAGCTCTTTGGCTACCTTGGAGAGTTCTTTAACCATCTCAAAAAAGTTTTCTTCCATCTGGGTGGTTTGGGACACCACCCCGATACGGCGACGAGGTACATCCTTCAGCTTCTCGGCGATCTCGTTCACCTTGTTAATGGCCACGATTTTGGCCCCCGGTACCCGTTGAGAGTAAGCCTTGATCCCGATAATCTCGGGATGCTCTTCCTTGCCCACGATGACCACAGTGTACCCTTCCTCAGCCAGCTGGATGGCCTTGTTCTGCACCAGGCGAACATCGGGGCAGGTGGCGTCAGAGACTTCCACGCCCTTGGCCAGCGCTTCATCCACCATCTCCGGCGGGGCCCCGTGGGTACGAATGACGCAAACGCTTCCCGGCGGCACTTCATCCAGGGAGGATACGGTTTTGATATGCTTGGCATCCAGGTGATCAATCACTTGCTGATTGTGAATCAACTGCCCTAGAACATAAACGGGCTTATCACTGCTTTCCCCAACCGCCAGTGTTTTATCCACGGCTTTTTGAACCCCGTGACAGAAACCGGAATGTTCTGCCACCAGTATGGTTTTGGGCTTTTTGGACTCGGTTACGGAGTGGGTGAGTTCCAAGCGGACTACAAACCTTTCGTTTAAAATCCCTGTTGATGCCAGGCATCTGAACGATGCGAACATTTGGAATAACAGGGGACACCGTTTCGTTCCTTAATTTGTATTACAATCCACCCGAAAAAATCAACCATCTTTAGGAAAGGGCCGCAGCCCTTGCGATGCTATAATGCCGAAAGCATCTTTATACTTCGTCGCCGGCCCCGCACCTTGAAAGCGTGTTTGACCCGTTTCATCAGGAGAGCCGCGAATGTTATCCAGAGCTGAGTGAGTTAGAGGACGGTGACTTCGTGAGCAGTACGCCTACCAGAGCATCTTCGGAAGATATCTTCTCCAGCGATCTGGAAGACTTGCTCCATAGTTATCTCAGCTGCGATTTGGACGCCCAAAGCAAAGAAAAATTGCGCGACCAGATTGTGGCCCGGGTGATGCCTTACGTTAAAAAAATCGCCCACGGACTGGCCCGGCGCAGCTCCGATCCGGTGGAAGACCTGATTCAGGTGGGCAATATTGGTCTGCTGAAAGCCATTGATAAATTCAACCCCCTGGTGGGCACCAGCTTTAAAACCTATGCCACCTATTTCATTACCGGGGAAATCCGCCACTACCTCCGGGACAAAACGGCCATGATCAAGGCCCCCCGGCAGATGTACGAGCTGTACTACCGAATCAATCAGATTGTCCACAAGCTGACCGAATATCTGGGGCGCACCCCCACCGACCTGGAAATCGCCGAGGAACTGCAATGCCCGGTCACCAAGATTACCCAGGCCCAGGACATTGAGCGTCGCCGCCTGCCCGTTTCGCTGGATCAGTATCTGGTCAATGACAACGGCGGCAATGAAACGGTCTACATGGAACGACTGGTCGACCACGCCCAAACCGAGTTCCGGGAAACCCATGAAAACCGGCTGGTCATTGAGCGGGCCATGGCCAACCTGAAACCCGATCTGCGGGATGTCATCACCATGACCTACTACGAAGACCTCAGCCAAACCGAAATCGCCGAGCGTCTGGGTATCTCTCAAATGCAGGTGAGCCGCCGGTTGCGCAAAGCGCTGGATTTATTGTCCCAAACGCTGAAAGCGGATCAGGGGACCTCTTCATAAAAAATTTTCCGCCACTCACAAAAGCCATCGTGTGAACTGAATAGAAAGAAAACCCCGTGTTTGACCCCGTTACGCAGGCCTTCTGGATTCCCTTTATTTTTGTGATTGGGCTGTGCGTGGGCAGCTTTTTGAACGTTATGGCCCTGCGCTTTCTGGCCGATGAGCCCATTGTGCTACCCCCCTCTCACTGCCCTAAGTGCGATACCAAACTACGCCCTGTTGATAACATTCCGGTCCTTAGCTATCTGCTGCTGGGGGGCAAATGCCACAATTGCAAGGCTCCTATTAGCATTCAGTATCCGCTGATTGAGCTGGCCACAGGGGCCCTGTTCTGTTTTACCGTGTGGTTTTTTGGCCTGAACTGGCAATCGGCCTTTTTAATGTTCATGATTGCCAACCTCATTGTCATTTTCATCACCGACCTGCGGGAAAGCCTGATTTTTAACTTCAACTCCATCTACATGCTCATCCCCGTCGGATTGCTTTACAGCCTGCTGAATCTGGGCGGGATGGAGGGAACGGCCTTTACTGTGGATTTAGGCGCGTTGGTGCTACATGTGCCCGAGGCCCTGATATCGGCCTTATGGGCCATGTTGATTTCACTGATTTTCTTTGAGGGCATGATTCTGCTTTCCCTGTTCTTCTTTGGCACGGAAGGGTTTGGCCACGGAGACACCTTTTTGATGATGGGCGCCGGCGCCTTTCTAGGCTGGCCACTGACGGTTTTGGCGCTGGGCTTGGGCTTTCTGGCCCAAACCATTCCAGCCATCCCCTTACTGATCCTTCAATGGATTCAAAACAAACAATATGTTTCTCTCATCTCCGGGGCGGTCGCTCTGGGGTGTGGCACCAGTCCCCTGTTACTGATGAACTCGGGGCTTCCCGCGGAAACGACGGTCTGGATCAGCCTGGGTTGCCTCATACTCTCGCTGATTTCGCTATTGGTCTTCCTCAAGCAGGTGCGCACCGCCCAGACCTTTACCTATTTACCCTTGGGCCCGGCCCTGATTATCGGCATTCTGGTGTCCCTGTACTGGGGAAACGATCTGATTGGCTGGTACCAGCACTACTTGCTGCGGCACTAGAAAAACGACCCTTGCCCAAAGCCTATTGTCGAGCCGATGGGTTTTTGTGCTACTCTCTTCATTGAGATTCATCATTTTCAACGGTCGGTTTTAATTTTCGTAAGCCTCCTCAAGATCCCCCTTGCGTCCTCACGTTGGAGAAGTGCCGTGCTTGCTTTTCATTTGCTGAACCACCGCATTCTGGTCGATCCGGTTTACGGTCTGGAAGTCCTGAACCACATGTGGGCCACCGAGCCGGTGGGCACCACCAGTATTTTACTGACCTCCATTGGTCTGCTGATCACCCTGAGCTTTAAATTGCTGGATTTTATGTGGGACATCTACAAGGAACGGGCCCGGCAAGGGCGACTGCAAGTGGAACTCACCGTGGAATCCAGCCCGGAGGGTAAGCCTGCCCTGTGCGCCATTGTGTCTAATGTGGGTCGGGAACCGGTGGTCGTTCGGGATATTGGCTACAGCAAACCCCGCCTGATTGGCAGCGAGTTTATTCGGCTACAAACAGCCGAGTCTCCCTTACCGCATGCCTTAAACGCCCGTGAACTGATTCGCATCCACAACATCACCGAAAACGAAGCGGACCTGAACCAGTTATTGGGCCGCTTTCGGGTCAAGGACTCTCTGGGGAAGCTGTGGGAAGTCCCGGATTTAGAGATTCGCAAGGCCCGACGGGCTCTAAAAAATATGCGTGGCAAACCGCGCCCCATGGAAAAAGGCCCCAAGCCCTTGCCCCGCACAGAAATACTGGCCCAACTGGAAGCCAGCGCCCCCATTTCCACCCAAAACTAAAGGCCGCGCAGCCTTTGAGTCAGGCGCGTACCCCTTCCCCAAACGCATGTAAAGCTGGGCGCAGCCCGCAAGCCATGGCATTGCCCTTGGCGATTACTGTCCGGCAACTGTTTCAGAATGCGCCAATGACAGGCGGCGGCGCTTCCCCTATAATGGGGCCATTATGACTGAGCCAAACCAATCCCCCCCCGCCCCCACTGAAATTCTCAACCTGAAAGAAATTGAAAAGCTGCCCGCATCGGCCAAAGTGGTCATGTCCGGCATGCGCCCCACCGGTAAGCTCCACCTGGGGCACTACATGGGCGTTCTTAAAAACTGGGTTACCCTGCAAGACCAGTACCCCTGCTTTTTCTCCATTGCCGACTGGCATGCCCTCACCACCAAGTACGATGACACGGCCAGCTTGAGAGACAATATCCTGGAAATGGCTTTGGATTGGCTGGCCGCTGGCATTGATCCGCAAAAAGCCACCCTGTTTGTGCAGTCTTCCATCCCGGAAATTGCCGAACTCCACCTGCTGCTGAGCATGATTACCCCGGCCAAATGGGTACAGACCGATCCCACCCTGAAGGACATGGTGGCCATGTTGCATGAAGATTTGTCTTACGGCCTGCTGGGGTATCCGGTGCTGCAAACCGTGGATATTCTCTCGGTTCGGGCCGGGTTGGTGCCGGTGGGCAAAGACCAGTTGGCCCATCTGGAGATTTCCAGAGACATTGCCCGCCGCTTTAATCACCTCTATCAAACCGACTTATTCGCCGAACCTCGCCCCCTGCTGACTAAAACACCCATGCTCATTGGGCTGGATGGCCGCAAAATGGGGAAATCCTTCAACAACGCCATTTACCTGAGCGATTCCGCCGAAGAGACCTGGAGCAAGGTGAAAACGGCCATTACCGATCCAGCCCGAATCAAGCGCACCGACCCCGGGACGCCGGAAAACTGCGAAGTGGTTTACAAGTACTACCAGGCCTTTGCCGATGCCAGCGCTCAGGCGGTGACCGCTGAGGAGTGCCGTGCGGCAGCCCGGGGTTGTATGGATTGCAAAAAACAGCTGGGCGAGCTGATTAACGCGCAGATGGCTCCCATGCGGGAACGCCGGGCCCTGTACGCATCCGACAAGGCCCAGGTGGAAGCGCTGCTGAAAACCGGCGGCGATCAGGCCCGTGCCCGCTGTCAGGAGACGCTTCAGCAGGTTAAACAATTAATGAAACTGTTTTAACAGCCACCCCAATGACCGAAGAAAAAAGAAAACAGCGTAGTCAGGGACGCACGCTGCCAAAAGGGGACAATAAGGGTCTGTTGTCAGTTGACGAATCTCTAAAACCGGTTTCTCAAACCAGTTTTTACAAATACTTTGTAAATAATAAAGCCTAGCGGCCACCCAGAAACAGGTTGGTTCCACTTCCTGGGAACAATATTGGCTGCTGAAAAGGCCCATCAAATAAACCTTGGAAACTTGTATTAAATGAGAAGGGGTTAAACTGTGGATAGAAGACCGTGTTTAACGGTTGACCACTGGTGAAAAAGAGCAAAGCCCCAATATCTTGAGAAAATGCGGCCCGCTGACCACCGGGCAGGTTGGGGAAAACCCCTTGAGTCAAAAAGGGATTGGGAAATAAAAAGCCGCCTGGTACTGACATTACCGTTGTCCTCCAAAAATTCAGATTGATAAGCCTAAAAAAAGAATGAACGAATGCTGACTATATTTCGCCATCAATCCATACATTTACTCTCTCGGGTAATCCTGAGATATAGTTCAGCCAATATAATAAAAACAATCAAAAAGACAGAATTGCCCCCGGGTCGAAAAATGGTGTAACAAACTTATTACAACCCGGCCTGATAAAACCCTTGCCCCCCTTGAAGCCCGTTTGCGACATCCCACTGCCGCCTTCCCGGATCCGCCCCCTAAAAAGACGCGGTAGGCTTGGCGTTAAATAGTCTGTAAAGCTCCTGCTCCCGGCCACCCACAGTGTACAGGCCCATTGACTGAAACTTGTAGGCCAGGCTTTGCCCTTCCGCCTCCAGCGTTTCCCGGACACTTTGGGAAAACACAATACTGTTAGATCCTGCAAAAGAAGTCAGCCGCTGCATTTCCTGCAAGGCCGCCTCAAAAGTGGTTTCCCGATCCAGGACGTGAATGCCAATACGGAAGGGAGGCTGAGGATCCTTGGGACGCAGCAAGGCGTAATGACTCAACACGGCTTGGGAAGCAGTCAGGGCATAGTGGATAGATTGCGACAGTGACGAAAATTCCAGGGTGAAGTCACTAAAATCCCGATCCAGGGGTTTTCCGGCCTGCCGGGCGGGCCCTTGCTCCAGCAACTGGGCGCCGGCAGGGCAGTGACTCGAATCATAATTGACCTGAACCAGATACCAACGATTTGTCACCAGCTTTTTTTGCCGGGTCTCCTGTAAGGCATGCAAGCGTTTCAAGCGAGTCCGCTGCAATTCGGCCTGATGCTCCAGATCACGGCGCTGCTCGATCGTCTTGAAATATTCCGACAGAATGCTCAACCCAAAAAACAACACCGTAAACACGCAGGCCACAATCCCCTGCGTGGTAGAAATCTCCTGCCGGTTAAAATACAGGACCGGGGGGGTGATAAAAAGCTGCACTGTCGCGTTCAAGGGGGCAAACAACTGGGTCAAAGGCCCCAAAAAAGGGTTTAGGGCCTTGTTATTGACCGCAAGCAACAACCAATGAAAAATGGCCACTGGCGAAATAACCGCAAACAGGGCAGCCAACACGTCACAAAAAATATACAGGATTCGCAGCATCGCTCAAAAGGGATGAGTGCCCGTTTATCGAAGGTTCAATCTCTGGTAAACCGGCACCCAGAACCCGTTCTCAACATTCAATACAGCAAGGCCTAAACCTGCTTCCCCCCAGCATAGCCTGAAACCATGCGCCGGGTGTTCCTCTCAATAGAGGAATTCGGGAAATGGGCACATCACAGGGGTTAAAATCAGGCCTGCTGTGGGTAGGTTTGCAAAATGTTATAGGCCGTATCCCGCTGGGCGGCGTCAAATCCGGCCCGATGAATGACCTTGACCATCTCTTCCACGCTTTTGCGGGTGGGGTTAATGCCGCACTGGGTCACCACATTCTCTTCCAACAACAGGCCGCCCATATCGTTGGCCCCCATTCTGAGGGCAGTTTGGCCGATCTTGAGCCCCTGAGTGATCCAGGAGGCCCCGATGTTGGGAATATTATCCAGCACAATGCGGGCCAGGGCGCTGACTTTGAGATACTCCACGCCAGTAGCGGGTGGATTGGGCAATTTTTCCAGCTTGGTGTTCAGCTTTTGGAAAGTCCAGGGAATAAAGCTGAGGAAACCACCAGTTTTATCCTGCAAATTCCGAATCTGGAACAGGTGATCCACAATGTGCCAGTCCTCTTCCATCATGCCAAACATCATGGTGGCCGATGTTTTCAGGCCCAGCCCATGGGCCACTTCCATCACTTCCAGCCAGTCGTGGGTACTGACTTTTTTGTGGCTGACCTTACGGCGGATGTCATCGTGCAAAATTTCGCCCCCGGCCCCCGGAATGGAGGAAATGCCCGCCTCAATCAGTTGCTCAATCACCCATTGCAGGCTTTTACCGGTGATCTGGGTCATGTAGGCGATTTCGGTGGGAGAAAAAGAGTGGATGGTCAGGGTGGGGAAGTCCTTGCGCAGGTTGCGCACCACATCCAGGTAGTATTCAAACGGCAAATCGGGGTTGACCCCGCCTTGCAGCAGCAGTTGGGTGCCGCCGGCATCGACCAGTTCCTGGGTTTTTTCCTTGATCTGAAAGTAATTCAGGGTGTACGCGTCGGCATCGTCCTTGTGGCGGTAAAAGGCGCAGAACAGGCAGTCCACATTGCACACGTTGGTGTAGTTCACATTGCGATCGATGACAAAGGTCACCGGGGAACCGGGGGGGTGAAAGCGCTCCTTGACCGCCTCGGCCATCAGGCCCAGTTCAAACAGACTGGCCTCTCGCAGCAGGCGAAGGGCTTCGTTTTCGTCAATTCTGGGGTGGGAATCCGCGTTGAGTGAGGTGGAACTTTGGGCAATCGTAGACATTGGTCTGTGTTACTATCCTATAGATTCCGGGCGCTATATAATGCATACCATAGCAGAAAACCCGTCAGGGCCCAAGGCGTCAACACAAGTAACCACTCGTCCGTTAAAACGCACTATTTAGCCCACCATTTAATTAAAACCCACTGATCCGAATCAGCACCGCTTGAACCCAGGGAGCATTTTTCCGTTTTATGCCCACCACGCAATTGAAAAAGCCTGATAACCGCCCCAGCTATCGCCAGGATGCGCATGAAGAAGCTTATTTATACCAACCTGTCGCCCCCAACCCGGACGCCTTGCGGGTGGCCATGGTATATCCGGCCCCGTATCAAATCGCCATGTCCTCTCTGGGTTTTATGATTCTGTTCAAGCAACTGGATATCAATCCGGATATTGACGCCCGCCGCATATACGCGGACACCTTGCAGGAGCATAACCCCAAGGAACTGGAGTTAATGGGCCTGTCCTTCGCCTTTGAGCTGGATATTGTGAAGGTGCTGGACATTTACGCCGAATACGACATTCCCATGTTCGCCAAAGACCGGGATCGCAGCCACCCCCTGATTTTTGCCGGCGGCCCGGTGCCCATGAGCAACCCGGAGCCCTTTGCCGAATTCTTCGACTTTTTCCTGATTGGGGAAGGCGAAGAGGTCATGAACACCCTCATGAACGTTTATCGCCAATACCGCCACCTCACCGATCGGGAGGAACTGATTCACCGGTTGGCCGCCGAAGTCCCCGGTTTGTACGCACCCGGGATGTATGAGGTGCATTATGAAAGCCCCGATGGCCCCATTAGCGCCATTGTCCCCAAGTACGACGATATTCCGGCCCTGGTGCAAAAGCAGATTGTGGCCAACATGGACGATTTCATCGCCCACACCCCCATTCTCAGCGACAAGGCCATCTTCTCCAATACCTTGCTGGTAGAGGTCATGCGGGGTTGCGCCCACCGTTGCCGCTTCTGTCTGGCCAGCTACAGCATGCTGGGCCCGATGGGGTCCGGGCTACCGGCAGCCCGAGGCGGCACCATCGAGAAGGTCATTCAAATCATTGAAAACGGCATTCAGTACACTGATAAAGTGGGCCTGTTAGGCGCCTTGGTCTCCGATCACCCGGAGTTCCCGGCCTTGTGCGATTACCTGGACAGCAAGGAAGGCTTGACCGTTTCCTCCTCCTCCCTGCGGGTGGACACCATTACCGAGCAAATCGCCAACACCTTTAAAAAGGGCGGCCAAAAGCAACTGACCCTGGCCATTGAAACCGGCTCAGAGCGCATGCGTCGCCGGGTGAATAAAAACCTGCGCCATGAGCAGATTCTGCAAGCCGCAGGAACCCTGGCCAAGGCCGGACTGGAAGGCGTGAAGTTCTACGGGATGGTGGGCTTGCCCGATGAGACTGATCATGACGTGGAGCTGCTGGCGGACTTGTTAAAAGAAGTGCGCAAAGAGAATCCCAAACTGAAAATCCATTTGGGATGCAGCTCCTTTGTGCCCAAGGCGGGTACGCCCTTCCAGTGGCAACCCAAGATCGACAACAAAACCGTGGATCATCGCTTTGAGATTCTGCGGAAAAAGCTGCTGAAAGTGGCCGATGTGCGGGCTTCCAGCGCCAAGTGGGATTACTTTCAGGCCTTTCTGTCCCGAGGGGATCGCCGTTTGAGCAAGCTGATCGTGCGCTTCTACCAGTTGGGCGGCAGTCTGGGTTCGGTTAATCGGGCTTACAAGGAGCTGAAAAAGGAAGGCCTGGTGGACTTCCCGGATCTGGATTGGTACGCCCTGCGGGAGCGCCCCGAACATGAGATCCTGCCCTGGGAGATGATTAGTCTGGGCGTGCCCAAACACATCCTGTACAAGGAAGGGCTGCCCCCGCCCGGCTTTGAAAACGCCGTATTTAAAAACTAGTCTGGCATTTTCAGCTTTAACGCTCTGAGGCTCAAGTCCTGTGTTTAATCGGGCGGATTTTTAGCTGCGCCCAATTTATCCGCGGCCCAATTGAAGGGCAGTAGCACATTGTCCAGCAACCCGGAGACAAACAGGGTGGTCTTCACCCACTTGCCAGCCCCGGTCTGGTCGTGGGGAACCACCCCCGGATACTTTTGCTCGGTAGCGGTAATGGCGGCGGCGGCTTTTTGCCAAAACGCCTTTACTGGACTCACCTTTTGGGTATTGGAGGCCTGAACGCCCTGAATGGCCGCTTTTCCCAGCAGGGTGCCATCCTTAATGCCATGAATGCCTAACGCCGTGATCAAGACGGCGGCCAGATTCTCCCCGCTGGCGGTGTAATGTTCGGCCTTGGCCGCATTCATACGAGGGGAGTGCTGCGCGGCCTTGACTTCGCTGTTCACGGCTGCGGCGGTGCCCCAGCCCATAATCCCCAAGCCGGACAAGCCTCCCAGAAAAGGGTACTTGGCCCCCAAAAAAGCCACCGCCCCAATGATGCCAGCACTCATGGCCGGATGCTGCCGACAGACAGCCACAAAATCCGCCACAGAGCGGTACATGCCGTACAGGCGATAATCCCAGCCGGTGCCCCGATAGTGATTACGCCCTGACATCCAGGAATCCATAGCCTCTTGGTATGCGGCGTTTTTAAACCGTCGCTCAAAGGGGTTTCCGGCAAATTCCGCCTGTATCATTTCCGACACACTGCTGAATAGCTTTCCGTGGCGGCGGGCCTCATCCAGAGCGGCCCGCTCAAACTCTGGCTTCAGGGCTTTCCGGTTCACCCGCTCCAGAATCTGTAGCACCTTTTTTTCATCCGTCCCGAAGCGGGCTTCCACCGTGGCCCGGCAAAATGTCTTGGCCAGCAGTTTGGCCTGCTTTTCCCGCTGATGAGCCTGATGACGCTGCCGTTGAAAATCCAGAACGGAGAAGGGCAAAGCCGACCGGGGAAAGGCCGAGAAAATCCCACCGCTCATCCCCACAGGCGGTAAGGCTCCCGAAGGCGTGGAGGACACTGGGGGTAAAGGCAGGGACCTGCCAAATGTCCGTATCCCCTGAGGCGTTTCCGCAGGAAAGGACTGTCTATGGGCAGGCCAAGCCAGCCATGTGTTCTGAACCATCATTTCTTTCCGCATCAGTTGGGTATGAACAAGCTCGGCGTTCACCGCCGAATGGCTCATTATACCGAATCCAGCTCCGCCGCTCAATTTCCTGAATGTGCTTGGAGATAGAAGGTCCTGGTCTTTCATGCCGGGGGCGATGGCGCTAGAATAGGGGCACGTCACCAATCAACAATCAAACAGGTATCAGGCCATGGACATTCAAAGACGCAGATCTCGCCAAATTAATGTAGGGAACGTGGCAGTGGGCGGAGACGCTCCCATTTCGGTACAGTCCATGCTGACCAACGACACCCGTGACGTAAAAGAAAGCGTCTACCAAATCCAGCGTCTGGCCGACGCCGGGTGCGAAATCATCCGCCTGGCCGTGCCGGATAAGGAAGCGGCAGAAGCCCTGAAGGCCATCGTGCCCCAATCGCCCATTCCGGTGGTGGCCGATATTCACTTTGATTACCGGCTGGCCCTGGCCGCCGCCGACAACGGGGTGCATTGCATCCGCATCAATCCGGGCAACCAGCCTCGCAAGGAGTTCATTCGGGCCGTGGTGGCCAAGTGCAAGGAACGGGAGATCCCCATCCGCATCGGGGTGAACAGTGGCTCGGTGGAAAAACCCATCAAGGACGCTTATCCCGATGATTTGGTGACCCAGTTGGTGGAAAGCGCCCTGCTGAATGCCCGCATTCTGGAAGAAGAGGATTTTTTTGAGTTTAAAATCTCGGTGAAAGCCAGCGATCCGCTGAAGATGGTGGAGGCTTATCGCCGGTTGGCCAAGCTGGTGGATTACCCCCTGCATCTGGGCGTCACGGAGGCCGGTACTTTAAAGCGGGGGCTGATTAAAACCTCCATGGCCTTTGGCATGCTGCTATCGGAAGGGATTGGCGACACCATTCGGGTGTCGCTCACCGCCGATTCGATTGAGGAAGTGTTTGCCGGTCACGAAATTTTACGGGGTATGGGCCTGCGCCAATCCGGCTCTAATCTCATTAGCTGCCCCTCCTGCGGACGGTGTGAGGTGGATTTGCACGGACTGGCTAACTCCGTGGAAGCCCTGATGGCCGATATGGATCGTCAAAATCCGGGCAAGCCACTGGATGTAGCGGTGATGGGCTGCTTTGTGAATGGCCCCGGCGAAGCGGGTCACGCCGATATCGGCATTGCGGGCGGCATTGGGCAGTACTACATTTTTAAAGGCGAAGAAAAAGTGATGCGGGTGCCAGAACACGAGGCGCTGGAGAAGTTCAAGGCCGAGTTGCAAAAGACTTACGCCGAATACGACCCGGACGCCAAGAAGCATCAACCCAAGCAGGCGGCCAATTGGCAAACCGCCAACAAGGACGCCGAAACGCTGGCCGTGGAAGCGCACATTGCGGAGTTGGAATCCTCCGTTTAACGCCGCTCTCAGAAACGTGGATTGCCCCTGCTGAGGAGGCTTTCTGGGAAAATTCGATCAGTGAATTTCCGCCTGTTGAGAGGGGTGGGAACAAGTTGGGTATAAGCTTTTTGTTGCGCTTTGTGGGTGATAATTAAAAGCATCTGATGGGTAATGGAGTAACTGCTCCCGAGATTGTTTCGCTTTTTCCTGTTGCAGCCGCATGAACAGCCAATAATTTGCTGGGACCCCTCTGAAAAATAAGCTTTTTGTAGAAATGCTATTCATACTTTAAAAACCCACATTTTTGAAATGCTACAGTGTATCTTTACTACAAAAGCTAGCAATCCGGGCGTTTAAAAATCTTTCATGAACAAGATATCTTACCTTTAAAAAAATGGGGTATTAAGGCTTACAGCAAGGGGAGGTCTGGAGGGGGGCAGGGCGTGCCCTGGACTCTGTCCCCCTTCCAGTGGGGTACAAGGGGCAAAGCCCCTTGAAAAGCTCTATCGTCCAAACAGGAAGCGCAGCACAGAGATTACACCCATCAAGCTGAAGAAGCCGATGGCAATCCAGCCCCAGGTGGGCATCTGGAAGCCGCCCCGCTGCGCTTGCGGGTAGAAAAAGCGCGCCTCTCCCTTGCTCAGTAAAATGGCGCTTTGGGGGCCGTTGTCGTTGACCACGGTCAGGTTTCCCTGATTAATGCCCTTAAACCAGGCATCGTTGGCAAACAACTGGGCATCCCGCACCAGGGCCGTGTCATTCTCCCCGGTAACCAGCAAAACCACCCGGGCGTCATTCCAGGGGGAGAGCATTTCTTCCACAATGCCCTGACCCGGGGCATAGTTCAGTTGGGCCACTTTGGTTTTCTGGTCTTCCTGCAAGGTGTTCCAGGTACCTTCGGTCAGCAGGGCCGTTTTGTCTTTCAACTCGGTAAACAACTTGTTTTGGCTGTGCTGACCGATGATGACCAGATGACGATCTTTTTTAATGTCATCCGGCAGTTTGGAGGCGTGATAGGCTGCCAGCTCGATGCCTTTGCGAGAGGCCGACTCCCGCCCCATGCGGGTGGCAAACTGCAGCATGGTTTCCAGATCAGTTCGGTTAATGGTATCCGGCAACACAATGGCCGTTCGTGACATATCCTGATAGGCCGTAAATGGATAGCCGCCATCGTTGATCAGGCCCACATCCGGCAAGGGGGCTTTGATTTCCCCGGGGAATTCGACGTAAGAGGTATTATGCACCGTGCCCCAAATATGCACATCCGTCACAAAGCGACACAAGTCGTACTTTTCCGGGTACAGGTGAAAGCGATATTCCAGATCGTTGAAGGTGTGGAACTCCTCGGTGGGAATTTCCACGGTTAAATCGGCCAGACTTTTGCCGTTTTTGTCATCCAGCGGCACACTTTTAATGGCCTTGCCGTTCAACAGCACTTCCAGCTTGGACTGGGTGGCATCCAACTGCGAGGCGTAGCTGTACATGGTGTGCAGCTTCACTTTTTGCCGACCGGGCAGGTAAATATCGGGCATCAGCTTCAGCTGATAAAAAATGGGCAGGGCCGTAATGCCCCGAGAGGTCTGGGTTTTGAGGCCCAGATTGTCAAAATTATCGCCGGATTGCAAGATAAAGCCGTCCCAGGCCCGATGCGGATAATCGGCCCCTTTCTGGTAGTCTTTCACAATGGCGGAGCGCCCCACCAGCACTTTATTCAGGCTCCCCTGAGCCAGCACATGGGCCGCTTTTTTCACCCCGGCGGGGCCATTGCCGCTCACAATCAGCACCGCCCGGGTGGGATTGTAGGGGTTGGGCACCAGTTGCAGCACCCCGTAATCATCGGGCAGGGTGGTGCCGCTTTTATCGGAGAACCGCCCGTCGGACAGGGGCAAATCCAGGCCACTGGCCACCGAGCCAATGGCGCTGTTCTCCTGCGGCGTACCCACCAGAATGACATTCTGGTTCGACTGCAAGGCGCTTTCATCCCCCATGGAGGGCTTGAGGTCCCGCCATTTAGCCTGTTGCCCCAGATGGGCCGCCACCACCCCGAAGGCTTCCAGCGCTTCATCGGAGGGGGCGTTGGGCAGCACATAGGTAACCCTGGTAGGGGTGTAGTTATTCAAGGGATCCAGTAAAGGGAAAGGATACTGGGCCAGATCCGGGTGTACCCGCTCCCAACTGTAATTGAGGGTCAGGGCGCTGTCCGGTAAAATTTCCGTCCACAGTTCCTCGCTAAAGGGATCTTCGCACTTGTAGGTGTAGTGCTGATCCACCTGAAACGACAGCATGTTGTTGTCTTTCAGCAGCTCCGGGGGTACCGAAATATTCACCGTGGTGGGGGTCACATTGTTTTTCCCCAGCGGAATGGATTTCAGGATGCGATTGTTCACCAGCACGTTCAGGCTGGAGCGCTCCGGCAGCAGGTTGCTGCCATGCTGAAAGGTCAGGTGAATATTGGAGGAGGGCAGCACTTTCCAGCCCTTGGGTCGGGTAAAGGGATAATCCCGCTGGGTGCGCACCGTTTTGAGTCGATAGCCTTGCGGATCGCCCAGTTCCTTCATGCCAATGCGCAGGGAGGAGCCCGCCGCGGGCTTGGCCGCCGGGGCCGGGGCTACCGACTGGGCTTGCGACACGGGCAGCAGGCTGAGAGACGGGGCCAGAATTAGCCCCAACAGGGTCACCAGTGTGGTCCATTGCATCAGGTTGGGTTTACGATTCATCCCGTGGGTTCCTTATGGCTCAAAGCGTTTTAAATCTTGTTTAACCGGTTAGCCCTAGCGCCTGAACAGGGCTCGAACCAGCATGGGCAGAATAATCAGTACCAAAAAGGCGCCCAGCAAGCCCCAAATAATGACACTCCAGGAAAGCCCTTTCACCCAGCTCAAGGCGGCATCCCACCAATTGCCGGTTACGGCGTTTTTTTCCTCGATATGGAAGCGGGTTTCTGTAATGGGGTTGAGCTGGCTTTGCAAGGTAGACGCCTGTTGCACAAAGCCGCTGGCCAGTGTCTCAAACTGCTCGTCCGACTCAAACAGCTCACCCAGGGCCAAAAACCCGGCGGGTTTGCTGGCCGTAAACACGCTGGCCACCCGATCCGGGGCCAAGGCGTATTGTTCCAGATAGGCCCCCTGCCCCAACTCGGCGGTCTCCCCGCTGATGGTGCCTCCGTTGGGGTCAGCCAGCTTCAGCACCTGCATCAGGGAACTGCCGGACAACTGCCACACCAGCTTGGCCCCGGCGGGCAAGGCGGCCGCATCGGTGGATTCCCGGAAAATAGCCAGATTCCGGTCACCGGGCAGACTGGCGAAGCCTTTGCTCAGGGACAGGCGCAAGTCCGTATCGGCCAGGGTAGAGCGCCCCAAACGGGTGGTAAAGCCCAGCAGGGTATCCAGCACGGCGGCACTGGGCGAAGCGGGCACGGCCAGATGAACGCCTTCCAGATTGTCCGCTTTGGAATACGGGTACATGGTGCTGTTCAGCAAGCCCGCATCCGGCAAATACGACCCCGGCGCCCCTTCCACCCGGAACTGGGAATCATCCAGAATCTTGCCCCAGGCGTTGTCCTCGTAATTGTCCACGCACCAGCCGTACTTGTCCGGCATCAGGTGGAACTGGGCCACCAACTCGTTGCGCGGGTGAATCAATTCGCTGGCCACCGGAATGCTGGCCCGCAACAGTTGCTCCCCAGCCGGGTTGGTCAGGGGCAAATTGGCAATAGACACATCGTTCAGGCGCAGCTCCAGCGAGGAGAATTCCGGGTTGAGCTGGGGGCTGTAGCTGTAGTTGAGATCCAGCCACAATTTACCGCCGCTCTTGTGAAACTTACTGACCACCGGCACTTTGTAGGTAATGGGCGGGGCGTTGATTTTATGCACTTCCTGAATGTCAAAGCCCAACTCCCGGAAGGTGCGGGACTGCCCTTCCACAAAGCGAGGCACCTTGGCCGTGCGGGTGCCGGGGGGATTCCAGCCACTGGGGACTTCCGCCGCACCACCAGCCAACATGGAAGCCTTCGGGCGCAAGGTTAAGGCTTCCGCAGCCTTAAGTACCGCTTCATCAGTGTTGCCAGTGACCACCAACACGGTTTGAGACTGGGAGCCAGGGGCCTGAAAAAACAAGACCAATCCCTGATCCGGGCCTAAAGACTGACCGGACTGCTTATTGACCCATTGTCCCCCTTGCAGGGCATAATTACCCACCGCCCCGGCCACAGACTGTACGCCAGACAAGTGCGAGGCGGTGCCAATCCAGACGGCATGCTCATCAGGGGCCGCCGAGGAACGTCCAAACACCACCCGACTCTTCAGCTCATGGTCCTGAGCCTGCTGGGCCAAATGCACATTGACCAGGGCCAGGGCCTGCAATTCTTTATCTGAGGCCGATTGATCCACCACATACTGCACCCGGGCCGGACTGTAGGTCAACTCATCGATGATGGGGTAGGGGAAAGCGCCGAGATCCACCTTGGGCACCACCGGCTGATAGTCAAACACAATGCGGGTGGCAGGCAGAATTTGCGTCCACAGGGACTTATCCAGCGGATCTTCACAATGATCGGTGTAATGCTGCTGCACCCGAAAATTGAGCGTATTAAAGTCCTGCAACAGGCCCACCGGCAGGGGAATGGTCATCTTGGTGCCTTCGGCGTTTTGTGGGGTCAGCGGAATGTGCTTGATCACCTTGTCATTGACCATGACCTGCAACCAGGAGCGATGGGGCTGCAATTCGATGGAATGCTGGAACTCCAGGTAAACCGCACTTTTAGGAGAGACCTGCCAAGTTTTGGGCTTGGTAAATTTGGCCTGATACTGAGAACTGACCGTGGGCAGCAGGATGACATCGTTGACTTTCAGGCGCTTGAGCGGCACCACTTCCGTAGCGGCCAAGGTGGGCATGCTATTCGGGCCAAGCCCCAGGCTGATGGCCAACAGAAAACCGGCCCACGTGCGCTTCAAAACCGCTTTACTCACCGTTACTCCTTGAGTTTAAAGAAGTTGTCCCAATACATCACTCAAAACTGGATATGGTTCTGATTATAATATGCCACCGGGGTTTGTGGGGCCGATTTCGGATCCGGCTCCTACAAAACGTCTGCTTTGGCCCCAGTACCGAAATCCCCGAACGGGCCCTTTCCGCAACGTGGCATCTTTGCTTAAATAAGGGCTCAAGAGACTACGTTCCCCGATCAATGGAGATACAGGCCATGGCCCAAAAGATTTTGATGCTGATTGCCCCCGACCAATTTCGGGATGAGGAGTTACTAGTCCCCCGAAAAATCCTGACCGAAGCAGGCTGGAGCGTGGAGACAGCCAGCACCCGCACGGGCACGGCCACGGGCATGCTGGGAGCCACCGAAGTGATCCACTTTGACCTGACCCACGCTCAGGATCAGGCTCAAAAACAGGCCTATGAGGCCGTCATCGTGGTGGGTGGCATGGGTTCCCCCGAGTATTTGTGGGAGAACGCCCCAGTGCATCAACTGCTGCAAACCCTCAACCAGCAACACCGGCTGATTGCGGCCATTTGCCTGTCCGGGGCGGTATTGGCCAAAGCCGGATTGCTGAACGGCAAACAGGCCACCGTGTGGGAGAGCCCGGACGCTCTGGCAGTCTTTAAATCGCATCAGGTGACTTATACAGGCGATCCCGTGACTGTGGATGGTCGCTTTGTGACCGCCAATGGCCCCGAGGCGGCTGAGGCCTTTGCCCAGGCCATTCTCACCCAGTTGAAGACCTTAACCCCCAGCGCGTAAGGTCATTTCAATCAATACAAGCCAAGCCGCCTTACCTCTTTATAAAAGCCCCTGAGCAACTTTTCGGGTTCAGGGGCTTTAATTTGCTAGATTCATAGTAAAAAACAGATCCATTTCCCCAGAGATTTAGAGGTACCCGACCGTGGCCATTTCCATTCACGAACTCCGCAAACCCAACGCCTCAGAGAACCCCTGGCAAAGCGCCCCTGTGTTTTCCAGCGCAGCCAACACCAGTCCCTTTCATGTGGCATCCGTAGCTCCAACAGCCTTCAGTTGGCAAGCGCAAGCCCCGAAACAGGCACAAGCAGCTTGTACCCTGCCAACGAATGGCACCCCCCGCTCCAGAGGCATCCTGAAGTTCGTCAACTACCTGTACGATCGGCAGTAAACAACCGATTCAGGAGTGTACAAAACCGGGCAAGCAAACAGCAATTCACAGCGGATTGTTGGCTTCTCAGGGTTGTTGTTATTGCGGTTGGCTACTGAAAATTCAGGCGGATGAACTTACGCTTGCCCACCTGCAAGACCACGGACTGACCAGTGGCATAGGCAATCTGGGCGTCTACATCCGCCACCTTTTCACCATCCAGCTTCACGCCGCCCCCCTGAATGAGCCGCCGAGCCTCGTTCCGGCTGGGGGCCAACTGCTGATCGGTCAACAAGGCGGTTAACCCATAGGGAGTCTCCGCCGACAGCGCCAATTCCGGCATGTCTTCGGGGATATCGCGCTTTTGAAACTTGGTAATAAAGGCCTGCTCGGCAGCGGCAGCCGCTTCCGGGCCATGATACTGACCCACCAGATGCTTGGCCAGATACATTTTAATGTCCCGGGGGTTCAACACCCCATCTTTAAACTGCTGGGCCTGTTCTTCCAGTTGTTGCTCGTTCAACAAGTCCAGCAACAACTCGTAGCGGGGCAGCAAGGCATCGGGGATGGACATTAGTTTGCCGTAAAAATCCTCGGGAACATCGGTCAGGTTGATGCAATGCTCGGGATAGGACTTGGACATCTTGACCTTGCCGTCGGTGCCTTCCAGCAGGGGCATCAGCAGCACCATTTGCGGATCTCGCTCCCGTCCGTAGGCCAATTGCAGCTCTCGGCCCATCAGGTTGTTAAAGCGCTGATCCGTACCGCCCAGCTCAATGTCGGCATCCACCACCACGGAATCATAGCCTTGCATCAGGGGGTAAAACAGCTCGTGCAGGGAAATGGGGCGGTTCTCTTTCAGGCGGTTGGCAAAGTCTTCCCGGGCGATGATTTGAGCCACGGTGGTTTTGGCGGCCAGCTTCAAAAAGTCTTCCAGTTTCATGCCGCTAAGCCACTCACTGTTGCGCACCACCTGGGCCTTGCGCACATCAATGACTTTTCCGGCCTGATCCAGATAGGTTTGAGCGTTGACCTGCACTTCCGCATCGGTCAGCGGCGGGCGAGTGGCGCTTCGCCCGGAGGGATCGCCAATCATGGCCGTGGCATCCCCGATAATTAAAATAGCCTGATGGCCCAAGTCCTGAAAGGCCCGCAGCTTGCGCAACACCACAGTGTGGCCCAAATGCAGATCGGGGCGGGTGGGATCCAGGCCCAGTTTTACTTTTAAGGGCGTGGCCGTATCCGCGGCCTTTTGCAGCTTGCGGGCCAATTCCATGACCCCGCCCGGCAACAGTTCTCCGCCACGGCAAAGGGTTTGGGCCTGCTCTAGAAAAATCTGGTTGATCTCAATCGGGGAAGAAGTCGTTGTCATAAGATGATGGTACCACGTTTCAAAAAAGGGGCTAGAAAGAAGAGAGACTGGAAAGTAGAGGATATCACTAGAAACCAGAGGAGCCAGAAAAAAGGGCGCACCAAGGGAAAGCGGAACAACGGGCCGCATCACGCTGGAGCGGGTGCGCCATAGACAGGGCAATACGATAACAAAAAAAGCGCCAACGTGCCCGCTAGTTTTTCAGGTAAGCCCCTTCGCACCAAAAGGGCTGCATCGGATCGGCCAAATCCACCCGCACCACCGCCCAGCGCAGCAAGCGGGCAGGGGTTTCCAACTGGTGCAGCAAACGCTCTTCCAGCACCGCCAAGGGCTCCGCTTCCTGGAGCAGGCTGGACCACCCTTCCAGGCGAATCTGAAAGCTCTCCACAGTAGCGTGGGCATGGGTCAGTGGCACCGTTGCTTACTCCACCGTTACGCTTTTGGCCAGATTGCGGGGCTGATCCACGTCCTTGCCTAAAAATTCAGCCATGTAATAGGCCAATAATTGCAGGGGAATGGTGGTCAGCATGGGCGAAAAATGCTCTGCCGACTCTGGAATCTCCAGAATGTCCTCAAAGGTATCCCGCAATTCATTGGGAATGGGCGTGTTGGTAATACCAATCAGCCTAGCCTCACGGGCCTTGGCCTCCTGACAGTTGGAAATCATCTTCTCAAACACCGGGCCTTTGGTCAGCACGGAGACCACCGGGACATTGCTGTCCAGCATGGCGATGGGGCCGTGCTTCAGTTCGCTGCCGGAGTATCCTTCCGCATGGATGTAGCTGATTTCCTTCAGCTTCAGGGCACCTTCCAGCGCCACCGGGAAGTTGACCCCCCGGGCAATGAACAGGACATCCCGGGCCTGACCGTATTTGCGGGCCAGCACTTGCAGCGGCTCAGTATTGTGCAGCACGCTTTCAATGCGGGCGGGCATTTTCAGCAGTTCGGATTTAAGCGACTCCAATTGCTCTGGGGACAGGGTCTGCCGTTTTTCCGCCAAGGACAAGCCCAACAGGTACAAGGCGGTAATTTGGGCGGTAAAGCTCTTGGTGGCGGCCACGCTGACTTCCACCCCGGCCCGCACGGGCATTACAAAATCCGCCTCCCGGGCCATGCTGGAGTCTTCCCGGTTGGTGAGTGTGAGGACTTTGGCCCCTTTTTGATGTGACAAGCGCAAGGCAGCCAAGGTATCAGCGGTTTCGCCCGACTGAGACATGGTAATGACCAAATCCCGATCGCTGATAAACGGGTTGCGGTAGCGGAATTCGCCAGCGGCTTCCACTTCCACCGGCAACTGCACCAGTTCCTCAATAAAGTATTTACCCACCAGCCCGGCGTTATAAGAAGTGCCGCAGCCGATGATCACAATGCGGTTGATGGCGCTCAAATGCTTATCGAAACGCTGCTCCTGCTCGGGGGTATCCCCCAGAATCCAGATGGGCTGGTGTACACTTTGCAGTCGCCCGGTCAGGGAGTTGCGCACCACATCGGGCTGCTCGTAAATCTCCTTGAGCATGAAGTGCTTGTAGCCTTTTTTATCAATGGTCAAGGGATCGGTGCTGATGGTTTCAATGACCGGCTCCACCTGCTCACCCTGCAGGTTCATAATGCGCAAGCCCGCTGGGGAAATCTCCACAATCTCGCCGTCTTTCAGGTAAATCAGGCGGTTGGTATGGTTGACAATGGCCACGGCGTCGCTGGCCACGATGTACTCATCGTTTCCGTGCTGGTCTTTGCCCACACCCACCACCAGGGGAGCCTGATGCCGGGCGGCATACAGGTGGTTGGGGAATTTTTTGGAGATTACGGTCAGCGCATAGGCCCCTTGCAGTTTCTGCAAGGCCTTTAAAATCACCTTGGAGAAATCCGTTTCCGTTTCCGCAATATGCTCCAGCAACTGCACCACGCTTTCGGTGTCCGTTTCGGAAACAAACTGATGACCCTTGGCCTGCAACTCCTGACGCAGCTCGTAGAAGTTCTCAATGATGCCGTTATGCACCAGGGCGATTTCCTGTCGGGAGCCGGTGTGAGGGTGGGCGTTCACGTTGGTGGCCGCCCCATGAGTCGCCCAGCGAATGTGGCCAATGCCAATGTTGCGATGCCCGTTCACCACTTCCGCAGGCAGGGTGGGCAGGCGCAATTCGTTGGGCAAAATGCCTTCCAGATTCAGCAACTTGCCGGAGGCCTTGTAAACGTGCAACAGGCTCTCATCGTCCAGATAAGCCACCCCGGCGGAATCGTAGCCTCGATATTCCAACGTGCGTAAACTGTCTACAATCAAGGGAACCGGAGATTTTTGGCCCAAATAGCCGACGATGCCACACATTGCGCTGAGTCCTCAGGGTTGTTCGGGAAGCTGAAACGGAGTATCAAGTAGAATCAAAATGAGTCATCAAACAAAATATCACGCGGCGGTCGTCTGGAATGCCAGAGACACCCACCCCGCGCATCCTGCTTGATTGAACTTGATCATTGCCGAAAACCCTCCCTTGCGCAAGAGGCAGCGGACAAAATCAGCGGCCTCACTTTCCCAAGCTCAACCGATGCGCCCCTTATGGAGTCAGACGACTACAGCACCGTAAATGCGGCCCGCACCGCCTGCTCATTTTCAGTCACCAGATACAAGGAGTCCCCTTCTTCCAGAAAAACGGCCTCCAGCTCCACAATGGCCCGCCCGTTGCGGGTCACGCACACCACCCGGGTATTCTCCGGCAAGGGCACGTTGTCCAGCAGCAAGCCCTTGGCAAAGGACACTTTGGAGATCTTTACCTCCACCAGAAACAGGCCATGCCGCTTCAAAATGGTGACATTGTTGAGATCCCGAGGCGTAAGGCCGTTGTTATTTTTCAGAATGGTTGTCATGCCCTCTTTTCCTTTCCCGTTTTCAAGTCCCTAACTTATAACGGTTCACCGCAGTTGGATGTCCCGCAATTGATTGTCTCTGTAAAAGCCCACTGAATGGGTCAAAGCCCCTCTGGTCAGAATACCCACCTTTTTTCTACCCACCGCTTTCACCGGTTCAATTTAGTGACCCGTGTCGCGGTTCCTGTTTTGAGTGTAGCGGCGCTCTGATGCAAGCGGACACTCAACACCTGTGAATCTAGCAAAAGCAAAAACACTTGAAAAGAGATGTGTCTGAAACACGAAGGTCAAATGCCACAAAAACCGGCGTCAGCGAGCATCACTCTTCGCACAATCGCTCTTCGCACAATTGATGCAATGGCCCTGTTTTCATTTAGCTTAACAGGCAACACATGCTGCCACCGGCCAACCGCTGTCCTTAACAAAAGCCCAAAGCATTTGCGAAGCCCCTGCCACTTTTGTAGGATACGGTCAGGTTTCCTATACTTGGCCCACCAATTACCCAATCAATCGCCTGAGCGCCCGCTGTCATGACGACCACCGAAACCCAAAAACCATACCGCCCCTACAGCGCCTACCTGAAAGAAAAGCTGGGGTATAAAACCTACAAGCTGACCCTGGACGCTGGCTTTACCTGCCCCAACCGGGATGGCACCAAGGCATACGGCGGCTGCACGTTTTGCGATCAGACCGGCTCTTCCTCCCGGGCCCAGGACCGACGGGACAGCATTACAGAACAGCTGCTGAAAAACATGGAGAAGCAGCGCAAACGCTTCAAGGCCGATAAATTTATCGCCTACTTCCAGAGCTTCACCAACACGTACGACTCGGTTTGTCGCCTGAAAGCGCTGTACGACGAAGCCTGTGCAGCGCACGAGGATATTATCGGGCTGGCCATTTCCACCCGCCCCGACTGCGTGGACGAAGAAAAAATCGCCCTGATTGCCAGCTATAAGGAACGCATGCAATACGTCTCCGTGGAGTACGGCCTGCAAACCATCCACAATCGCACGCTGGACTTGCTGAACCGGGCGGAAACCTTTGAGGACTTTTTAACCGCCTATGAGCTGACCCGCCAGTACGAGCTGGATCACTGTATCCACGTGATTCTGGATTTGCCAGGCGAAAGCTGGGAAGATCAGATGCAAACCGCCGACAAGCTGGCGGAACTACGGGTGAACGGGGTGAAAATCCACTTGCTCTGCGCCATGGAGAAAACCCCGCTGGCCGCTCAATACCTGCGGGGCGAATGGAACCCGCTGGATCAGGAGGCCTATGTCTCCCTGATTTGCGACTTTATCGAGCGGCTGCATCCTGAATGTGTCATTCACCGGGTGGCCGGAAATGGGCATCATCAGCACGTGGTGGCCCCGTTATGGCTACAACGCAAACTGGAGCTGATGAACGAGATCGACGCGGAGTTCGCCCGACGCGGCACCCGACAAGGCGCCAAGTGCAGGGTATTGCGCTAACTCTCGGCGGGCATTTACCCAATCGCACCACTCTTCAAGCCTTTTGTAAAGAAAAATTACAAAAAGGCAATTTCAGGATTGAAAAGTATATACAAGTGGAATAACATTTAAATATACAAACGCCCCCCTACCGGAAATAAACAGCCCGCACCCCATTGCAAGAAGCCCCGCAGAACGCAAACAGCACCGGTAAACACAGGGAAACAGACAGAATCCGGGACAATGATTCAGTTCTCAGGTTGTTGATCCATTGCCGATTGGCCTCCCGGTTTGACGCACTACCCAAAGCAACCCGTATTTTGCTGCCGATGGCTGAGCATTCAGCCTGTGGTCGCAGTCAACACGTCCTGTTCTCCGCGAACAGGAAGCGCCCGTTTTTAAACCTAACTCTCGCACTCCTCTCAAAACTACATGCTAGAAGGGAAAGCCTTGCCATTTGACAAGGCTCTTTTTTTTACCGCCCCAAACGGCGACCACCCCGGATTGTTACCATCCGATAATCTCCCCGAACCCGACCCCATATCAAACCGCAAGTTGAAATCCCGCTTTGAGCCATCCCACACGAAAACACAGGAGGGTGAACCTATGGCAAACCCGGTCAATGCTTTCGTTCCTCTGCACAGCGATTTGGAAGATGACGACATGAGCCTGGCGCTGAGCGAAAATGACGCCAATAATGCCTTAGAAGCCAGCGACAGGCCCTACGGAATACAGGAATCCGGAGAAGACACCACCGCCTGGTACCTTCGCCACATGACCCAGCAATCCAGCCTGCTGAACAAGACCGAAGAGTTAGAACTGGCCAAGCGCGTCTCCCAGGGGGACAAGTTAGCCAAGCAAAAACTGGCCCAGGCCAACCTGCGGCTGGTCATCAGCATCGCCAAACGCTACGGAGGCCGTGGCGTCAGTTTTATGGATCTGGTGCAGGAAGGAAATTTAGGGCTGATGAAGGCCATTGAAAAATTCAACTACCGCTTGGGATACCGATTTTCCACCTATGCCACCTGGTGGATCAAGCAATCGGTGTTCAAGGCCTTTTCCGAGCAGGATCGCCCCATCCGCCTGCCAGGACACGTTATGGACAGCGTCATCAAACTGCGCCAAGCCAGGCAAACCCTGAAGGACAAGCTGGATCGCCCGGCTACGGATGCTGAACTGGCCGCCCATCTGGGTGTTTCCCTGCGGAAAATCCAGCAGCTCACCCGGGCCTCTGGCCGCATGATGAGCCTGGAATCCGAGTTAACCTTGAAGGACGGCAACACCCAACCGTTGGGCGAAACCATTGAGGATGATCGCTGGCCTGAACCGGAACAAAAATTGCACCGAGATAAATCTTTACAATTATTGAGAATGGCCTTGCACAGTCACCTGGATGACCGAGAACGTGATATCTTATTTAAACGTTTTGGCATCGAAGCCAGTCAGAAAACCACCCTCCTCAAGACGCCCGAACGCCTGACCCTTGAGGAAATAGGACGCCATTATGGGGTAACCCGGGAGTGTATTCGTCAAACGGAATTGCGAGCGATTCGCAAACTTCGTTCGTCGTCATTTTTACAACAATTAATCGATTAGACAGTTCGGTTTCCCGTGATATTATTGATATAATTCATTGGTTGGGCTATGCTCTGCTATAGTCCAGCCCTTCTATTTTTGTTTCTGTTGGAGGTATCTCACCCTATGTCCCCCCGTAAAATCAATCCCTCCCTTGGGGATGAGGAAATGCAGACGCCTGAAAAACTTGAGTTTGAAAAGTTACTGCAGCAATATGACTATGCCTTTAAGCGCGGTGAGATCGTTCGGGGGACGATTATCGCCTTGGAATCCAGCGGCGCCCTGGTTGATATTGGTGCAAAAACCGCTGCGTTCCTGCCGAATAAAGAAGTTGCCTCGCCTTATGCCACTGCCCAATCCGTGGTAAAACCGGGCGAAGATTTTGATTTTTACATCCTCTTTGAGGAAGACGAAGACGGTCAGCTGACCCTGTCCCTGCGTCGGGTACAAACCGCCCAAAACTGGAACACCCTGGAAGAGTTGATGAACAACGACACCGTGGTGCAGTGCAAAGTCACCGCCGTGGTCAAGGGTGGTTTACTGGTCGATGTGATGGGCCTGCGTGGCTTCATTCCTTCCAGCCACCTGCGGGTTCGTCAGCAACTGGAAGAATTAGTGGGCAACGAGTTGCCCGCGAAAATTATCAACCTGGATCGTCAACGCAACAACATCATCCTGTCTCACCGCAAGATGATGGCCGAGCAAATGGCCGAGCAGCGCAAGGACCTGTTCTCCAAGCTGCATGAAGGCGCTTTGGTGCAGGGCGAAGTGGTCCGCCTTACCGACTTCGGCGCATTCGTCGATTTGGGTGGTGTGGATGGCTTGCTGCCCCTGTCTCAAATGTCCTGGCGCTGGGTGGAGCATCCCTCCGACATCCTCAGCATCGGCGACAAGATTCAGGTGGAAGTCATTGGCATCGATCATGACAAGCAACGGGTCAGCCTCTCCATCAAAGGCCAGCATGCCGATCCCTGGAACGAAGTCACCAAGGAACTGGGCATGGGCGATGAAGTGGAAGGCACCATTACCCGCATGAAGCACTTCGGCGCTTTCGTGGAAGTGTATCCCGGTGTGGAAGCCCTGTTGCCCAGCAAAGACATTGCCGAATACGAGCATCGCAACAACGTGAAGCTGGATGTGGGTCAAACCATTAAAACCTACATCATCAAATTCAGCCCGGACGAGCGGCGTATCAGCTTGAGCTTCCACGCTCCGGCCACTGCCAACGCAGAATAAGCGCTGACATCAGCTCAAAACTTAAAAGCCCTGTGTTAAAGCAGGGCTTTTTTAATGATGATTTTTTAAAAACTTAAAACCGAATCGCTACTTCCAGCGAAGTGCGATTGGCCGCCCACACTTGCTCCAGCGATTCCGCCGGGGGGAGTTCCGGATCAAAGGGCTCATCCAGGCCGGGCGGCAGTTCCAGAGTCACCACCGGAATTTGCCGAATCACACCGGCATAGGTGCCAAAGGAACCCGGCGTGGGGTAACCGATACTCTCAACCACCGCATACCCGGACTCCTCAGACATGGCCTCGGCAAACGCTCGAGCAGGGCCGTCAAAGTTCAGCACTTTATAGGGAGAATGGACGGTCAGGATTTTTTGAGGCTGGTAACGTTCAATCAATTCAATCATCAGGCGGGTTTCCGGCTCACTGGCCGCCGCCAAGCCCGAATAATAAGGCGTATCTCGGTTGTCCTCCGCCCAGTCCGGAGTGGGATAGTTACGGTTCAAGTCCACGCCATTGGCGTTTACCCGAGTGCCAGCGGCCAGCCCATCCGAGTTGAGTACCGGAATGATGAGGGTGGGCCGGGCCCTAAAATCGATGGGTTCTCCCGCAAACTGCCCGGCTTGCAACTGTTCCACGAAATGAGTCACCAACGCCCCACTAATGGTTTCATCTCCATGAAAAACACCCACGATCAGGGTATTCAGACGCTCCGGCTGTGGAGGGCCGAAAAACACGCCTTCAATAGGCCGGTTTTGCACCGAATGGGCCAGAATCTGGCGATGGGAGGGAAGCAGAACACTCATACTATTATTTTAAGGGAGAAACGCCGTTTGGAGACACGTCCCTAAAGACGTTCCTGATGATGAAAGCCATACTGGCTGTCAGCCGCTAAATTCACCCGCAGCAATTCCGACTCCAACTCCGTGCAATAGGCCTGAATCTGCTCGTCCGAGAGGGCTTCGGGCACCTGCAGGGGCTTGCCATACATCAGGCGCATTTTGGTAAAGGGCATGGGGGCGTGATAATGGTCCCATGCCCGATCAAACTTGCTCAACAGCCATTCGGTGGCCGAACCCAGCGGAATGATAGGCGCACCGGTCTGGCTGGCCAGACGAATAATTCCCGGTTTGACTTTGTAGCGAGGGCCCCGAGGGCCATCCACGGTAAAGGCAATGGAGAGATCATCTTCCAGCAGGGCTTTTCGCAATCCTAAAATAGCCTGCGTGCCGCCCCGTTTGTGAGATCCCCGCACAAAATGCCGAAAGCCAATGGTGCGGGCCAACCGGGTGATAAATTCTCCATCGTTACTGGGGCTGACCAAAATGGCCACTTTTTCGAGCGGCACGGCTTTGAACAGGCAGTACATACGCCCGTGCCACAGGGCATAAATCACCGGTTTGCCGGAGTCCAGAATGGTCTGGGCTTGCGGATCGCTTTCCACGCCTTCTAGCCGCCAGGAGGCCCGAATCCAGCGCAAGGGCTGGCCTGCCACCTGAGACAACAGGATCTTGAGAATGCGGCTGTTTTTGAGTTTTATGCCCATCGCTTCACGCCATTAACCGGAACCTGTCCCATCATAGCCTATTTGTGATTAGATGAGAAAGTTGCTTCGTACCGTTGTGTCCTCTCAAGGAGTGCTTCCCCCATGAGCGCAGTCAGCCCCCGCTATCAAGCCCATCCGACGTTGGTGGCCCCCTCCATTCTCTCGGCGGATTTTGCCCGGCTGGGAGAGGAACTGCACCGGCTGGAAGCGGCTCAGGCCGACTGGATTCACGTGGATGTAATGGACGGCATGTTTGTGCCCAACCTGACCCTTGGCCCACCGATTATCAAAGCCTTGCGCAAGCACAGCGCCCTGCCGTTTGACGTGCATCTGATGATTGAGCAACCCGACCGCTATTTGGCCGACTTCCGGGATGCCGGGGCCGATATCATTACCGTGCATGCGGAAGCCTGCCCGCACTTGCACCGCACCCTGAGCGAAATTCGTCGGCTGGGCTGTAAGGCGGGGGTTTCCCTGAACCCGGCCACGCCCGTTTCCGCTATCGAAAACGTGCTGGACGCCCTGGATTTGGTGCTGGTGATGTCGGTTAATCCCGGTTTTGGGGGACAGAGCTTTATACCCCAAAGCCTGAAGAAGCTGGCCCAGGTAAAAACGCTGATCGCCGATCGGCCGATTTTTCTGGAGGTGGATGGTGGGGTTTCACCTAAAAACGCCGCTGAAGTGCGATCCGCCGGGGCCAACGTGATTGTGGCCGGTTCCGCCGTATTTAAAGCCGAGGATATGGCCGCCACAATTCAGGCCCTGAAGGGGTAATCAGGCCATTGACGACGCCAGGGTTCTATTCAATCTAACGCAGCGCACCCTCATCTTTCGCTTGGAGCCGTCCTGTCATTCCCACGCAGGGGGGAATCCACTGCCCGCAGGAACGCTTCATTTTTCAGGATGGCCTGCCCGTTTCTGGATCAAAGCATCTGGATCAAAGTTCATGGATTCTGGGCCGAAACGGATTACAGTGAAAAACAACCCGCGTTCACGGAGTCTGAATGGCCACACCGCGACAGAATACCAATCGCCTGGCAAGCCTACTGGTGGGGCTGGTGCTGACCTCCCTCCTGACGGTCACAGTCGGGTGGGCCTGGGATGGGGACTGGACGCAGGGCCGCTCCGGCTATGGCAACGATATTTTCGAGGACACGGGCCGCAGTGATGGTCAGGCCGGTACCGATCCGCCCCAAAAATTCTGGAAGGCCGATCCTCGGGACCATGCCAACGTTGACCCGGAGGAGCTGCACGACTACTTCGACAAGCGCAAAAACCGGGATTACGTGCCCTACGCCTTAGCCCGGGTGGAACAAGCCTTGCGCTATCAAAATTTCATCCTCCCCAAGGGCTACTACCTCATCAAACCGGGAGACGCTAACGACGGCTCTCCGCTGGTTACGATGGGTAGCCTGCAAACGCCCACAGAAAACAGCTCTGCCCCATCGCAGCCCGGCGATCGACCGGCCAGCCTCAGTAAGCGCGTGGCCTTTTACCAGAGCTTTGTGATCATCCGACAGGGCAAAGTGCTGGGCGTGGTGCCCGTGCATCGCATGACGCCCTACAAACCGCCCCGGGATGCGAAAATCCCCCGGCGGGCCCTGGCCTGGGTGGCTTGGGAGAACCGTCGCCCAGTCCTCAAGTTTTATTATAAAAAATGGCTGTATGAAACGGACTTTCAGTAGCCCCGGTATTGTCAATCCACAATGTGGTGGGATATGCTTTGCGGCACATTTGATAGAATAGGCTGATAGAATAGGCCAGTGCATCCTTTTTGATGACCCTATTTTGAGGATCCCCAAAGCGCAAAGGTTCTGTTTCCCTTGATTCTGGAAGCGTTCAGTACGCACTTAAAAGCCAATACCATCCCGGACAAACCGCCGGAGCGCATTCTGATGGAATGGCTGACCAGCATCCTACTCTTGCCGCCAGCACCAGGTGATCAGGTGGGGCGGGTTATCCACACCGAAATTGCTATGAGCGAATACAACGGCCAATTTTTATTTGAAGGCACCAGCAAAACCGGACGCGAACTCCTGCGATCACTCACCCTGTACTGCCGCAGCTACGATCACTGGCAATTCAGCCGTTGGGTGCATGAAGTACGGGCCTCCGACTTTCAGTGCCAGTATGATGCCTAGCCATAAACCGGCGCTCATCAATCTAACAAGGACAGTCGCTAGCAGCGGCAGGCCCTGACAAAGGCCTTCACGTCCTGTTCTTTCAGGGTGCCGGAGGGGGCGTTCCGCATATCCTGTTCAAAAACGCAGCCCAACCATTGCTGCCCTTCCAGTACGGGCATTGAATCCAGCCGGTACAGGCGCATCAGGCGCAGGGCTTCAAAGGCGTAATCGTTGGCGGACACAAAGAAAGTCTCCGAATGATGGTGTGGGGATGCAGTGCGCAATGCCATGGCCGTAATTGTCTCCCGTTGCGATGCCGTTGAAAGTTACAACTGAACCGGTTCGCAGCCTGATGAAATTTGCACCGGCCCATTAACCGGCACAAAGCCGAAGCGTCAGCTCACAGAGCCTTTGGCGTCAGGCGGCTGGGTTTACTTGTGGATGAAAACAAGAAAATAGGTGGTTAAAGCGAATACATAAGACTGTATGGATTATCCGCCCGAAAGTCTATTACCCAAACAGGCAGAATCAGCCCCACTGCTCAGCAACAGGCGTTCAATCAGGGAAGGCTGCCCTGAAAAAGAAAAAAGCACAACCCAAAAAATGGCGTTGTGCGCGCTATGAGGAGTTAACTGTAAGTGCAAGTTGAAGTGAATCTTTGAAAGTCAGAAGGAGGAGAATCGAAGTGCAAGTACGGAGCGAAATCTTATGTTATTAATATAGACAAGAGCGCCAAAAACTTTAATTTTCGACCTTAAAGCCCGTCCCCCAAGGCTTTCACCCTTCAAAAACCCCTCATTTTCCAGAAAAAACCCCTAAAACAGAAACAATTCTTAACAAATCGGCCTGCGCCCCTCTCAGGCTGCGTTATGGCAGCGTTCCGGGATAAACAGAGGGATGGTTCACAAGTCCTGACGACAAAAACGGCGGCAACGAGGCATGCGGGCTTCGCCGAAGGAGAGCGGGTACGGCCTTGCCCGGAGGACCTTCCAGTCTGTTTCCCCGCTGCTGTTGCTCTTGGGCGGCCCCGCTGGCCTCATTCTGGAGAAATTGCAAGAGGCACTCTTCGTTCAGATTCATCATGCGTACAACTACCTACTGGACTCCCCTTGGGGAAACCGCCTACACCGTTTCATACTAACCAAATAACCGACCCTCATCATCGACCAACCGATTTAAATTTCCCATCGACCGGAGATCTACAGTGATCGGCCTAGAAATCCTGGATGGGGCAGTTCCCTTGTGTCCGGATGCCTAAATCCTTGTAATATTGAATAAAAAGTATTGGGTTTAGGAGTTGGCGGAGGAAGTGAATGTCACCATGAATCGAACAGTATGCGGAAAGGCTTTTACCCTGTTGGCGGCTGGACTTTTGTTTCTGAACAGCCAGGTTCCCCCCGCACAAGCCGAATTATGCGGCATGGCAGGCTCCAACGCCAGCATACCGGGGGACAAATTTGCCGGGTACTGGCAAACCACCTTCGGGTTACTGCGGCTGGTGCAATTTGGGCCCAGCTGGGTGGAGGGCCCCGGTAGCGCTTCTGGCTACATTCGGGGCACCCAGACCGGCCCCCTGCTACAGGGCAGGCTGGGGGAAGATCCCGGGCAGTTGTACGGGGCCAATGTTCAGTTGCAAATGACTGAAGGCGGCCGCTGCCTGAAGGGGACGTACGTGTTTGACGGTGACAAGGAGGTCAATGAAATCCTGGGGTTTCGCATCCAGCGGCCCACCCAGCCTTACCGCTTTTATTACGAACTGACCGATCGCACCGAGCAGCTAAAGCGCCTGACCGGAGGCATACTGGATTTGGACACCATTGATGGACAAGACTTCAGAGCCTTTCCGGCTGGCTTTGTGCCCAGCGCCATTCCCACCACTGCACCAGCAACCATCATGCCTTCAGCGGGTCAGCAGGAAAGCGATGATCCAGACGCGCACGAGGACAATCACCAGCGCCCGGAAGGATACGACTAGGCCCTAAATCCGCGCATCCAGATGATAGCCGACAGCGGCGCCCACCAACGGGCCTACAATCCAACCAACCATTGGGATGCTCTGTCCTGCGGACGCTCCCAGACTGGCTCCGGCAACAGCGCCATCCCAATTGGGGTCCAGCGCTTTGGGCACCGGGGACTTCCGAAGTCCTTGAAGCCCTGCCTGGCCTTGCTCCGCCTGAGCGAACTCGGCCTGATTGAACAGAAAACCCTGAAGCTGCAAGCTGTGTTCCGGTTTTTGCATAAAGTTTAGAAAACCCGTACAGCCAAACGCAAACAGCCCCCCCAGTAACAAAACTGCCGCCAGCAGCCGATTCCCGCTTTTAATCAGCAGGCCGGTGCGATTGTGGGCCAAGTACAACCAGTTGCGGTCAACGTCAGGCATACGAACTCCTTCCAAACCCGTCTTTTCCCGTATTGAAAAATGGGCTTGAATCGATGCATTATTTAAATATAAAAACAATCAAATGCACGGAATTGCTCAGTGCAAGGCCAAGCCCCCCTGACGCCGGTCCGATTGGCGTAAAATAAAGTACCAGGATGCCAGCCGACCGTTCAAAAGGAAGCGACAAGGTTTGATGGGTTAACGGCTAATCCAGTGAGAGCATAAAACGGTGAATCACAAGAAATGATGAGTCTGCGGCAGTTACGGCTAAAAAAATGTACCGGGATCATTATATTTTTATCCCTGTTGCTTTGCCTATTCACCGGGTGGGCAGTGGCTCAAAAAACAATGACCGCCAAGGCCCGCATCAGCAGCGATGCCGAACTGGCCCAACTCAAGCAGGATTTGGACAAACTGGACACTTTGGTCAGTCAGGGACTGGTGGGAGAGGCCTCCGTGGTAGCCGGGCAGGAAATCCGGGCCAGAGATATCTACCGGCGCTATCTGGACAAAGCAGCCTCCATGAGCCAGGAACTGCTCAGGGTCAATCAAAAAATCAACACGGCAGGTCAGGATATTTCCCTGCAACAACTGGGGGCCATTTGCCAAAAGGTCAGTCTGGCCAACCTGCGGTTTAAAAGCACCTTCCAGCTCGGTGAAGACCAATTTCAAAGTTATCGGCTGATTCAGGAGGCCCTAACCAATCTGGAAGCGGCCACGGAATACTGGCGGGTTTCAAACCGTTTCCGCAAGGTACACCGGGGCGGGGCCAAGGAACAGATGGAAGACGATGAAATCCTACGGGTGCGCTTGTTAAAAGCCGTGAACGCCATCGAGGAATTGAAACGCCTGATGGACACCCGAGCGGCCCTGTCAAAGGATCTGGAAGAAGATTAAATCGGGTTCCAGCCAGAACGTCTGAACCCGGCAGGGGGCATCGGTCGGCTGCTTGGCTTGGGCTTGCTTCTCTGGTAAAGTGAGCCCGTAGGTCACGATGCAAACGATATGACCGCAATCAATTTAGGAGTTTACCATGGCCGTGATGACAGCAATTCCCTGCGAAATCAAAGACCCTTCCCTGGCCGCTCAGGGTAAAAAGCAAATTGAATGGGCCGATCGGGACATGCCCGTGCTGGCGCAAATCCGGGAGCGCTTTGCCAAAGAAAAGCCCTTTGCCGGAATCCGCCTGTCCGCTTGCTGTCACATCACCAAGGAAACCGCCAACCTGGCCCGTGCCCTGCAAGCCGGTGGCGCCGAGACGGTGTTAATCGCCTCCAACCCGCTCAGCACCCAGGATGACGTGGCCGCATCGCTGGTTCACGATTACAACGTTTCCGTGTACGCCATCAAAGGCGAATCCGTGGAAACCTACACCAAGCACGTCAACATCGCCCTGGATCACAAGCCCCAAATCATCATCGATGACGGCTCCGACGTGGTGGCCACTTTGGTGAAAGAGCGTCCCGACCTGATTAGCGATATGCTTGGCAGCACCGAGGAAACCACGACTGGCATCGTGCGCTTGCAGGCTATGGAAAAAGACGGCAAGCTGCCCTGGCCCGCCATCGCCGTGAACGATGCCCAGACCAAACACTTCTTTGACAACCGCTACGGCACCGGCCAAAGCACCATGGATGGCGTCATTCGAGCCACCAACATTCTGCTGGCAGGTAAGAACGTGGTGGTGGTCGGGTACGGCTGGTGCGGTAAAGGCTGCGCCATGCGGGCTCGTGGCTTGGGCGCCAACGTCATCGTCACCGAAGTCAACCCCATTCGGGCCATCGAAGCGGTCATGGACGGCTTCCGGGTGATGCCCATGCAAGAAGCCGCTAAAGAAGGCGATGTGTTCGTGACCGTGACCGGCAACCGCCACGTCATCGACAAAAAGCACTTTGAAGCCATGAAAGACGGAGCCATCGTTTGCAACTCCGGTCATTTCGATTTGGAATTGAACCTGGAATCCCTGGCCGCCATGTCCAAAAGCCGTGAACAAATCCGTCCCTTCATGGAAGAGTTCACCCTGAACAACGGACGTCGGGTGCTGGTGCTGGGCGAAGGCCGCTTGATCAACCTGGCCGCCGCTGAGGGCCACCCGGCCAGCGTCATGGATATGAGCTTCGCTAACCAAGCGTTGGCTGTCGAATATCTGGTCAAAAACAAGGGCAAACTCTCCAACAACGTCCATGTTTTACCGGCTCATGTGGATACCGATATCGCCACCCTGAAGCTGAAGGCCATGGGCGTATCCATCGATGTCCTGACCCCGGAAATGACCGAATACATGAACTCCTGGACCATTGGGACATAAGCCCAAGGATTCCAGCAAACAAACACCAAAGGCCTCCTTTTCCATCGAGAAGGGGGCCTTTAGATTTGAGCCCTGCCCGAGAAGGCCAAAACCACCGTCTCCAAAAGCGCCGAGAGCAATTCATAGGGGCACCAATTCATAGGGGCGAGGCTTTCCTTAATTTAAACTATCGATACCGCAAATGGTTCGATAAGCACAAAACTTATCGGGGCACTGACGATTGTCCGGCAAGTCATAGGATTCTTCCACCGCCATGGCCGAAACAATGGCGGACAGGGTTTGCCGGGTGGCCTCGTGCTTGGCCGCAGTGTAATCCAGAACCACCTCCCGCACCGGAGAGTGATTATCGGCCTTCACTTCCACGTATACAAACCGCACCTGCTCCGGCTGAAGGGGCCCATGCCAGTTCAAATTCAAATCCGCCGCGGATTGCGTGTGAGCCACTTCCACCAAGGCGAACAAATACAAGCGGGTTTGCCAGTCCACTTCCGGATTGCGTGGCACCCCGGTTCCGGTTTTCCAGTCGATCACCAGCACCGTATCCTCCCGGCGAGCCACCCGATCGATTCGTCCGGTCAACCACTCCGTATATCCCTGGCTGGTGGGCATGGGCACGTGAAAGGCCCACTCGTTGGCGATCACCGGTAAATGCGCCACAGGATGCGCCATCAGCTTCTGCCAGCTCACCCGCACATCCATGGGGGCGTTTTCCAGTAGAAGGCTGCAATCCAGCCCCCGAGCCTGATAATCCAGCAATTTATGCACGTCCCGGCCCAGCCGAAAATGCTGAATATCGCTGGGCCACTGCATTTTTTTAACGTGCTTGTAAAAAAACTGACGTTTGCATCGGCTCCAGGATTTAAAGGCATCGGAGGAAATCTGGGTAAATTCAAGTGGCCTGGGCACTTTCAACCTCCCCATCCCCAATCGGAACCACATTATTCAGCGGCGGATTCAATTTGGCGTGTAGGGTTTGAAAAACCGCGGCAGGTTCAACTTTCCGAATTTTGTTATAGCGGGTCATGGTCTGCAAATGCGCTGAAAGGTATAAAGCGCGCTTGGCCCGGGTCAGGCCCACATAAATTAATCGGGCTTCCTCTTCAATTTTTTCCCGCTTTTTATTTTCCTGATAACGCTCTTCCAGCAATTGCCCTTGCCCCTTGAAGTGAATGCGATCCAGCTCCTGAACCAGTTTATCCGTTTCATCAAAGCGAATGCTACCGACCTCATGCGGAAAGGTTTCCGCCTGCAAGAAGGGCATAAACACCACGTCAAATTCCTGCCCCTTGGACTTGTGCATGCTCATCACCTGCACCACCTGACTGGCGTTTTGAGCCAATACTTCGCCAAAGCCCTTCTTGCCCCGCCAGGATTTTTGAAAAGCCTCAAACTGGTGCAGCACAATCTCCAACGGCGATAAATGCACCAAATGCTGAAAAGCGTTCAAGATATCCTGAGCCATCAAGGCGCACAAATATCCGTTGCTGCGATCCGCCACAGACGTGCAAAACCGATCCACGATGCGGGCCACCAGGGCGCTGACATTCCCTCCCGCCGCTTGCCGACTGAAGTCAACAAAATCGTAATACCACTGCCGCAGCGTTTCATCATCCAAATTCAACGGCGATTGATACAGCAAGGGCTGGCTGTCCATCAGGCCCTTGCGAGCAGGAGACTCTGGCAAACCAGAGCGTTCCACTTGCAACTGATACCACTGACTTTGCAGGGCTAAATCGGAAGGCGAGGCCAGTAGCTTGAGGGTGCAGACGATGAAGGAAAAAACCGGATTCACGTTCAACTGCTCACTCAAACTGACCGCCGGGATTTGGGCCTGGTGTAACAACCCGGTGACCCGGTTAACCTGCGAATTGGTGCGCACCAAAACGGCAATGGCGGCTTCCGGTTCTTCAGAGCGGATTTGCTGAATGCGCTCCACCAGCCAGCTCTCTTCCATCTTGTCCAGATCAAACAATTCGGCGGCGGGGGCATACAACAAAGCCGGGTTTTGTCCGGGTACGGGTTGCATATCCACTGGCTCAAAGGCTTGTTCCAGCCCCGGAAGCTGACTGGCCTGTCGCATCCAGAAATTGGCCAGGGCGATAATTTCTGGGGCGCAGCGTCCGCTTTGAACCATGTGAACCGGCACGTGCGCGGTTTTGACAAAATCCCGAAACACGGCAGTATCGGCGGAACTGAAGGTGGTGGTGATGGATTGGTTGGTATCGCCAGTGCGAATTAAATTGGGATTTTCACCACCCAATAGGGCGATAAATTCCTGCAACAGGCGAGAAGAGTCCTGGGCCTCATCCTCGATAATATAGGCAAATTGCCGCTGATATTTTTCCCGAATATCGGGAAAACACCGTAAAATATCCACGGCTCTGGTGATTAAATCCGTAAAATCCAGCGAGCCGCTGTGGTGCAGTTCGTGATTATACAACTTGAAGGCGGGCAAAAATTCCGCCAGCCGAAAATTACCGGGCTGGCTCTCAATGTGTTTCTGAATGGCGGCTTCGGTGATGCCAAACATTTTGCAGTGGTTCATACCCCGATCAATGGCCCGCTGCCAGTCCATCACATTTTTGGTGGATTCCGGCTGGGTGAGCAAGGCCACTTTACTGAGGATTTCGCCCCGCCCGTAATCATCCAGTATGGTCATATCATCGGGTAAAAATCCGGCCAGCACGGCATGATCGTTTTCCGCCAGAATGCGAAAGGCCAAACTGTGAATGGTAGACACCACCGGCAACTGATTGCTCACCCCGGCCAGCTTCTTTTTCAAGCGACCCAGCAGGGTTTTGGCGGCGCTGTCCATATAGGTCAGCACCAGAATGCGATCGGGTTGTGTGCCCCGCTGAATCAACTCCAGCAGCAATTCCACGTTCACAAAGGTTTTGCCCGCACCGGGAACGGCACTAATGGCCATGGTGCCAGCCTGATACGCCAGAATGGGTTGCTGATCCGCCCGCAGTACCGCTCGCTCCAGCGCCTGCAAATCCTGCGTGAGTTCCGGTACATTCAGCAAGCGCGGTTTTAACAAGCCCATGTGCGTTCCCCCTAAATCGTCCAGATCGCTGGCGTAGGCCAAAATCTTTTCTGTGGCCAACAACATGAGAGAACGGGTAATATGCCCCGCCCGAGTGCGAATGACCGCCTCGTTAAATTCCTCGCTGAAGGCCGTATTAGAGCCATCCCACACCGCCGAATGCACCCAGGCGTTATACAGCGGAGCATTGTCACTGCGGGCCCACTCCCGGGCACTGACATCCAGCCAGCACTGCACTTTGCGGTAAATTTCCAAATCAATCATCTTTTGAGGCGTGCCAATAATCAGGGCGTCTGGCTGCACGGCCTCCGGCATTTCAGGCGTATCGGCCATAGTGCCGCTTTTCACCTGCTCCAGCCACCAGCGGTTAAAATCCTCACCGGCCACCGTATCCGGCGCTTGCCCCGATCGGGTCAGCCCTTTATAAATTTCCCGCTGCCGTAAATAGCTCTGAATAATACGGTTCAAATCCGCGTAGCCATCCCGCTCCGTGGCACAAGGGGCCAGCAATTCCTTAAAAGCCGAATAAAGCTGTTGATCAAACCCCAGGGCGGGTGCCTTTTGCAACCATTGCCCCAGCAATTCATAGCGGGATAAAGCAGTGCCGTTCAGGGCAAAAGGCAGCACTTCCAGCGGCGGCAGGGGGTAAAAGCCTTCCGAATTGCTGCCCAGCCAATCGCCCACCGCTTGAGACAACTGATCCAGCCCCTCCCCGGAAATATCGGGTAAATGCTGAAAACCCAGACCCTGCATCAGGATGGTCTTAATTTCCCACCGGGAAGGATAGACATTCCACTGTGCGGCATTGGCCCACTGAATCAGGGAAATAAAACTTTTGCACTTGGGATTATCGCTGGGGCGCTTGGTGCCTGACAACAACTGCACCGGAATGCCTCGCTGACTAAGGCGACTGTGCAACTGATGAAAACTCAGAAAATCCGTTTTGGGCAGTACCAGACAAAAATCGCCGGGACTGTAACCCGCCTCCAGCGCTTCCAGAACATCGTCCACCACTTGTTCCAGCAGCTCCACCCGGGTCATAAAGCCATCGTCCAGCTTGACCATGGGCGGCATGGGCAAAAAGCCTTCCGTACGCTTCCAGTTGGCCAATAGGGCTTGTCCGGCCTGATAAGCGCTGTCCTCTCGGGTTAAAACCACCGTCTCCCCGGGTCGCAAGGCTTTCAGGGCATTCCAGTCATAAGGATAGGCGTTTAAATACCCCCGCCGGGAGCCGCCATCCACATCCGCCGCCAACACCAGCGTTTCCAGCTCCGGGCTTAAAAATTCAATGAGCCGCTGCTGGGCCACAATGGTTTCATCCACATCATCCACAATCAAATGCCGAATCTCGCCTTTCAGCCCAGTGGACAGGGCGTTGTCCTTCTTCAGCAGGCTGTTGAAAATATCGAGCTGCTTGTTGGGGTCTAACACCCGCAACAGGTAACTCTCAATATCAAACTGCTGTTCCAGCCAACTCACTTCCGGGTGGCACATCTCGTTCATCAAGATAGAGCGTTCCTGCATGTCCTTGCGGGAAAGCAGATTCTCCGAGCGCAGGCGCAGGCGACGCACCAGTTGCTTTAAAATATGCTGATCCGAGCCGGGAAAGTTCTCGAAAACGGCCTGTCCCTTTTGCTCGGACTCTTTGCGCAAGCGGGCCAGCAGCCATTTTAAAATCAGCTCGCTGTCCTCCAGGCCGGATAATTCCGGGCGAATGACCGCAGCGCCTTTTTTCAGGGTGCGGCTGATTTCCTGCTCCACCAGGGGCCAGTAGTTAAACAACGTATTACGCACAAAACCGGCGTAGGTGTAAATGGGCAGTTGGGCCACCGCCTGCTTCCGGGATTCCAGAAGGCGCTCAATAAATTTTTGCTGACGGGCATGGTTGCTACAGAGAACCAGCACCGAGGACGCCGGGACGGTTTGCAGCAATCGACTGGTTTCCGCCACCAGACGACCGGTTTTACCAGAGCCCAACGGGCCTTCCACGTATAACATCGCTTCCGGACGTGCCCTTGAGACTTGCCCTTGCAAGCCCGCCAAACTGTAACAGCACTACTATACCGGATTCCCCGAAAGCCCAACAGGGATCAATCTTCGGTTTTCGCTATAATTCAACCCACAGAATCAAAACTTAGGAACAACCACACACTACGCCCGTTCCGGAGGGGCCTAGTTTGCGCCCTCACTGGGCAAAAATTGCCTTAAAATGGCCTCTCGATTCTTCCGAAACTGCAAATAGGTGTCCCAATCCTTGGCGATCTGCTCTGATTCCTTCAGAAGTCGCTCCAGCTCCTGCTGCGTGATGCTTGTCATCATACGTTTGCAATAATCCCTCAGTCCCATTGCGTGCCTCAAGTCACTCTGTCATCGACCCAATCGTGGAAAAGTTTAGAAAAACTGGCCCATTTATGACTTTTTCTTTAAAATAGCTTATGGATTGTTACAATCTAGGCATCCCTGAAACGGTATTATACAAGAATGTAATCAAAAGTAAAAAGTTGGTGAGAATGGGAACCCCCAATGGCTAACAAAATTATTCAAACCGCGCGCTTTGGAGAGGTCTCTGTAGACGAGGATCGCATCATTAACTTCATTGAGCCGATTTTGGGCTTTAGCGACTCCGCGCGTTACGTAATTCTGGATCACGCAGAAGATTCGCCGTTTAAATGGCTCCAATCCGCTGATGATCCTGAACTGGCCTTTGTGGTGACCAACCCCAAGTTGTTCGATATCGACTACGAATTTACCCTGTCCGATGAAACCGCAGAACATTTAGCCCTGCATAGCGCTGATGACGCTTTGGTGATGACCATCGTCAACATTCCGCAGGAAGATCCCAGTAAAATGACCACCAACCTGCTGGGGCCCATTGTGGTCAATCAGGCCAGCCGAAAAGCCCTGCAAGTGGTGCTGCACGACAGTGGATACAGCACCAAAACCCGCCTGATTCCTGATGAAGTTCTACAGCAGCAACCCAAAGGAGCGTCCTCGGTCTCATCTCCGGCATCCGCTGATAAAGGAGAGTAGGACTCATGCTGGTACTCACCCGGAAAACCGGTCAAAAAATCATCATCGCCAATGAAATCGAAGTGACCATCCTGGAAACCAAGGGAGATTCGGTCAAAATTGGCATTGAAGCCCCCAAACAAATCACCATCTACCGGGAAGAAATTTTCGAGGAAATCAAAAAAAGCAACCGACTGGCCACTCAGGATGCGGAAACAGCCCGCCTGAACAAGGCCATTGAGGCGGTCAACCTGATTAAAACCAGTCCTCCCGCAAAGGAGGGATAGGCCGGTGGCTGTCTTCTCTCAACTTAATGAAGCCAGAGATCTGTTATTCAGAGAGAGAAAGGCCCCGGCAGCCGAAAAATCGCTAGGCCCGTTAATGAAGCAGGCCAAGTCATTCAGTGCTGAAGAGCAACGGGCCCTGTTTGAACTGATGGGTCTGGCGCTGAGGGCGCAAGGCCGGTTCGTGGAGGCTGCCGAGCTTTACACACAGGTTCATGATTACTACCAGAGTGGCTACTGCGCCATGTTACAAGGCAAAACGCAAGCCATGCAGCAGGCCTGGAGCAGGGTGCTGAGCCAGCGTCAAAACCACTGGTGCGTGTCCCTGTACGGATTAATCAGCGGTCAACTGAGGACGGTTCCCACCATTTTCCAGATTCGCAACCACATGGAAAGCGATATCGCCAACCTGATTGCGGCCAACCGGGTCGAATACCTGGAAAATTACCTGAACTACGTGGATTTCCTGACTCAAGTCAATCTGGAAGCGCCCAAATTTGCCGGGCGGGCCCTGATGAACGCCGGTTGGCTGGATCGAGCGGGAAAATATCTTCTGCAAGGACAAAAAGCCCTGCCCAACGACCCTGAAATCTACTTCCATCTGGGGCAGTACAGCATGGCTTCAAAGCACCTGAAAGAGGCTCGCCTGATGTTGAATCAGTGCCTGCTCATCAGCCCAACCTATCGCCCCGCCAGTGACTTACTGGAGACGTTAACCGATCATTCCCCCGAAACGCATTGAGCCATGACGACCCATCAAACCATCAGCATCCTGATCCCCGTATTTAATGAGATTCGCTTCTTGAGCGCCCTGCTGGAAAAAGTGAACGCGGTGGATTTCTGCGGCCTGCAAAAGCAAATCATTCTGGTGGATGACGGTTCCACCGACGGGACCCGCGACCTGTTGAAGCGCTATGAGGGACAACCGCCTTACACGGTGCTGTATCATACGCACAACCAGGGCAAGGGAGCCGCCCTCCGAACGGCCATTCAGCATGCCAGCGGGGATATTATCGTCATTCAGGACGCCGACCTGGAATACGATCCCAAGGACTACCCGGAACTGATTCAACTGATTCTGGATGGCAAGGCCGATGTGGCCTATGGCAGCCGGTTAACCGCCGGGAAGCCGGTACGGGCTTTCAACGTGCTGCATTACTTTGGCAACAAATTTCTCACTTTTATGACCAATATTCTCTACAACACCACCCTGACGGATATGGAAACCTGCTACAAAGCCTTCCGGGCCGAGTTTTTAAAGGATGTGGTCATTCGATCCAACCGATTTGACTTTGAACCGGAGATTACAGCCAAGGTACTAAAGCGCGGGGCCCGATTGTACGAAGCCCCCATTTCCTACAGCGGCCGCAACTTTGATGAAGGCAAGAAAATCACCTGGCGGGACGGCATTTCCGCCCTATGGACGCTGGTGAAGTATCGCTTTATTGATTAAGCCTTAAGAGACCACCCTCAGGCTGTGACAGCTCAGCGCCAAGGGGATGGGTGTTACGCCAAATCCAGTCCCACATCAATGGCCGGAACACCCAGAGTAATTTTGCTGGTGGAAATGACATCCACCCCGGTTTCAGCGTAAGCCCGAATGGTCTCCAGGCTGATACCGCCACTGGCCTCCACGATGGCCCGATTCTGGATAAGGCTCAAGGCCTCCCGAATGGTGTCAGGGCTCATGTTATCCAGCAAAATAATATCGGCACCCGCTTCTACCGCTTGCTGGACTTGCCCCAGCGTGTCGGCCTCCACCTCAATCTTGGTAGTGTGGGAAATTTTGGCGCGCAGGGTCTTGACGGCCACCGCAATCGCCTCATTCGGGCTGATATCCCCCAGCGCCTGCAAGTGATTGTCTTTCAGCATGACGCAACTGCCCAGGTTAAACCGGTGCGGCACCCCGCCCCCGTGAAGAACGGCCTGTTGCTCCAGCAAGCGCAGGCCCGGCGTGGTTTTTCGGGTGTGGGTAATTCGGGTGTTAGTCCCACTGACTGCCTCGACAAAACGCCGGGTCTCGGTAGCCACCCCGCTCAGGAGCTGCAAAAAGTTCAAAGCGGTGCGCTCCGCTTTCAGAATGGACGCCATAGGCCCCTGCACCTGGGCGATGACCGTCCCGGCATGCGCAACAGCCCCATCCTGAAGCATGGGCGTAAACACCAAGGCCGAATCTACCATTTGACAGACCAAACCAGCCACCGTCAAGCCGGAAACCACACAATCCTGACGCACCCGGAACAGGGCCTGCTTTTGCAGCCGGGCCAACTGGGGCAATGAATCCGTAGTGACATCCCCTTGGGCCAAATCTTCCAGCAGGGCGTTATGGACGATGCCTTGAATGGCGAGGGACTCGGCGCCCACAGGAGTGTGAGTCACAGGCATCACCGGGATCATACAACCGAAACCCCGGCAAAGACATCGGTGGATAAAGCGGGCGCTGACTCTGGAAAGTCCAACCGTGTGTGAGCCCCACGGCTTTCACAACGCGCCAGGGCCGCTTGCGCAATCAGCCGGGCCACTTTCAACTGACTCATCAATTCAAAACCGACCGGAATGACCTGCTGCCAGTGATGGGACAGCACCTGCGCCTCCAGTGTCTCCAGCGCCGCCAAGGCCAGCTCAAGGTCCTTGCCACTTCGTAAAATGCCCACCTGCTGCCACATCAGGTCATGGAGCTTCCCTAAAGCCTCAAACATAGCGGGCTGAGACTCGTAACCATATTGCCCGGATGAGGCGCCAGACGCCTGCTCAACCAGTGCCCGGGCATTTTCACCGATGTAACGGGCCACCCGCCGGGCCAAAACAACACACTCCAGCAATGAGTTACTGGCCAGCCGATTGGCGCCGTGCAAACCGGTGTAAGCAGTTTCTCCTACCGAATACAGCCCGGGAACGGTGGTTTTGCCTTCCACATCCACGGTGATGCCACCCATGAGGTAGTGAGCGGCCGGGGCCACGGGAATCCAGTCCTTGCGAATATCCACACCAAACTTCAAGCAGCTGCTCAAAATAGTCGGGAAGCGCTTCTCAATAGTTTCCGCGGGAAGGTGGGTAATGTCCAGATAAACATACGGCAGATGGGCGGCGCGCATCTCGGCGTAAATGGCCCGGGTCACAATATCCCGAGGAGCCAACTCCCCATCGGGGTGATACTTGCTGGCAAACAGCCGCCCCTCCCGATCTCTCAGCAGGCCGCCTTCCCCCCGCAGGGCTTCGGAGACCAGAAAATGAAGCTGCCCGTCGGCGTAAAATGCGGTGGGGTGGAACTGAATAAACTCCATATTCTCGATAGCGGCACGCGCTTGGGCAGCCAGGGCGATTCCATCGCCAGTGGCAATGGCCGGATTGGTGGTATGACTGTAGATTCGACCAATTCCACCGGTAGCCAGAACCGTATGGGGACTGTAAACCACCACTTCCTCTCGCTTGTGGTAATCGACGGCCCGGCAGCCCTGACAAACGCCGTCCACCAGCAGCAATTCCACCACTTGGGCGTATTCCATGACCTCGATTCGGGGATTTTTGCGAACCTTGTCAATCAAGGCCATTTCCACGGAGTGACCGGTGGCATCACCGCCCGCGTGTAAAATACGCTGGACACTGTGAGCCGCCTCACGGGTTAAAGCCAGCTGGTTATCCGGGTTCCGGTCGAATGGAACCCCGTAAAACAACAAATCCTCGATGGAGGCATACCCTTCCGCCAGAATGGAACGGGCGGACTGTTCGTTGCAGAGCCCGGCACCAGCCCGAATGGTATCCTGCAAGTGCAAGTCGAGGGAATCATCCGGATTCGACGGCAAGACGGCGGCAATACCTCCCTGCGCATAACGGGAGTTACTTTCATCCAGTGCGGATTTCGTTATCAACAGCGTGTCCACGCCTGCTTCCGCTAATTTTAGAGCCGTAAACAAACCTGAAATTCCCGTACCCACTACCAGTGCGGAAACTTGCCTGACCGAAAAATGATGATTGTTCATGAAGGCGGGGTGCTGCTTAAACACAACTTCGTAATTACTTGGTGATTATAGCCTAAGACTCTGCGAATTTCTTTTGATTTCCTCATAATCACACGCACGCTCATACTGATTTTCTCATGAACACCTGTTCTCTACCCCGGCCCGGCGAGCCTGGAGGGTCGGTTGGCCCCGGGCGAGAAAAGCTGTTAGACTGATAAACAAACAGAGGGAGGAGGGTTAAACACATCACAATGGAACACAGCGCCCTGGATGCTTCCGTTTTGGTCTTACTGGCTCTGATTTTCTCCATTGGAGCGATTTTTGCCTACATCCTGCAACGCTTTCACCTCCCCACCTTTCTGGCTTTCATCCTCACCGGCATCCTGCTGGGCCCCAATGCCCTGAATCTGGTTCACGTTCAGGAAATCCAGACCATGGCCCAGGTCGGTATCATCTTCCTGCTGTTCATTGTCGGGCTGGATCTCTCTGTGGACAAGCTCCGTCAGCTACGATACCAGGCACCACTGGCAGGCCTGATGCAATTGGGGCTGACCGCACTGGCCCTGACGCTGGCCCTGCACTTTCTGGGAAAGTTTCCGTGGCAACTGGCCTTTCTGGTAGGCTCTATCCTCTCTCTGAGCAGTACGGCCATCGTGCTGAAGAGCCTGGAAGAACACCGGGAAATCGATTCGGACCACGGCCGACTGATTCTGGGCGTCCTCATCATTCAGGATCTGTCCATCATTCCGCTCATGGCGCTGGTGCCCTCTCTCACGCAGCCTTTCACCAGCGAAACCACCACACAACTGGCCTGGATCACCTTCAATGCGCTAATTTTCGGGGCCATTGCCGTTGCCATCAGCCTCAAGGTAGTCCCTGTCTTTCTGGATCGACTGGCATCCACCAACAAAAAAGAAGTGTTTACCCTGGCCCTGGTCTGCATTGGGCTGGGCATGGCCTTGCTCACCCATCAAATGGGCCTGTCTTATGAGGCAGGGGCATTTGTAGCGGGTCTTGCCCTCAGCCGCAGTCTGTTTTGCAGGCAGGTCATTGCCGACAGTAAAGCGTTTCGAGACGTTTTTATTACCCTGTTTTTTGTTTCGATGGGCCTGTTGTTTGATGTGCGCTTTTTATTGCAGAACGGATGGCTGGTACTGGGGGTAACCACCCTGTTGATCCTCCTCAAAGCCGTGTGCGCATACGTAGCCGTTCGGGCCTTGCGCTTTCCGCACCGAACCGCCTTATGGGCCGGACTGTCTCTCTTTCAGGTGGGGGAATTCTCCTTTGTGCTACTGGGAAGAACCCTGGACACCATTCGTCAGGTACCCAGCTGGCAAGAGCTTCTTGGCTTCTGGAACCCCATTATTATCGATGCCATTATCATTTCCATGTTTCTTACCCCCCTTGTGCTACGGCTCATCCACCGCTTCAGTAGTCCCTACCTGAAAGGCCGCATGAAACGGGTCAAAACAACTGTCGAACCCGAGGAATCACAGGCAAGCTCTCTGGCGCACGTGATCGTTGCTGGCTATGGCCCCATCGCCCGGAACCTGACCACCGCTCTGGAAGAGCAGGGCATTCCCTACATCGTGGTGGAAACCAACCTGAAAACCGTCCGAAAACTCAAGGCCAGAGGGATTCGCTGTGTGTACGGCGACATTTCACGCCGGGAGATACTGGAATTCGCGGGTATCGAACAAACTACCATCCTGGCAATTACCTTCCCCGACATCCGAACCGCCGAATCGGCCGCCCAACTGGCCAAGCAAATTAACCCCAAAACCTATTGCATGGCCCGTTCCAGATACCGGGCTGACATTGAACGCCTCCATCGCATCGGGGTGGACAGCATCATCTACGAAGAGTTTGAAACCAGCGTCAGCTTTATTTTCAACATTATGAACCATCTACACTACCCGGTTCTAGAAACGGATCGCCTGATCACCCGGGTTCGACAACTGGAAAACAACCTGCACAGAGCGCCCGTCACCCGAGAGCATACCATTTTTGGACGCTTTAGCCTCCTGGAAGGCACTCAAATCCGCTGGTTACCCATCTCCACTGGCAGCGAGCTATCAGGAAAAAGCCTGAAAGAGGCCAAAATCCGACAAAAAACCGGAGTCAATGTTATCGCGCTGGTGCAAGGACAGGATAAAGTTCAGGTGGCCGCCGATCCCGATTTGATCCTGCAAGCTGAAGACATGCTGGTGGGTGCCGGAACCCTCTCCCAGTTGCAGGCCCTGGAAAATTTACTGTCCCCCTGAACACAGAGTCCTTGCCAGAAATTTGTTTATGTTAAAATCAGCACTACTTCTTGATGATTGTCAGAAGTGGGTCAACGAAAAAAGGCCCACTTCTTTTGTTAAGAGAGAAAATCAGCACCCCAATTGACGCAACAGCTTTCAGGAGTTTGCAATCCGGTATGAAACGGTCCGCCTCTCCCTCCACGCAGCCCAAACCAGAGCAAGTGCAAGCCGTTCAACAGGCTGTTTTTCCTCTGGTTGAAAGCCAGCTGGACCCCCGGTATTTTCTGGTGGACGCCGTCTTTGAAAAAGAGGCGGGATACTGGTACTTGCGGGTCTACGTCGACCTGAAAGAAGGCTCTATTTCCATCAGCGAATGTGAGGCCATCAGTCGTAGCCTGGACCCGGTTCTGGAAACGTTTCCCCTACTGGCGGACGTGGCCTACAGTCTTGAAGTCAGCTCTCCGGGTCTATTCAGGCCGCTGAAAACGCTTCGTGAGTTTACGTTTTACCAGGGAGAGCCCGTTCGCATCACCGGCGCCATTGAATCCAGGAACAAGAAAAAAGCGGCCAAGGCCTTGCCTTCCGAGTTGCCCACTGTGGCGGAAGGCATCCTCACCGGATTTGATGAAGCCCGTAAGGCAGTGATGCTCCGTGATAAGAAGACTGCCCAGGATTTCGAGGTTTGCCTGCAGGACGAGCAGGCTGTTTACCTCAACCCGGTTATTCGCTTCCCGGAAGAAGAGGACGAAACGTCCTTATCCGCAGCGATTGACCCATTATAATTATCAGGAATCAAAGGATAAACAGGAGGTACGCCGTCACCATGATTAAAGTTGGCCCCGCGTTGATGGAACATGCTGAACAACTGGAGCGGGAACGTGGCATTCCCAGAGACGTTGTCATTTCCTCCTTGAAAGAAGCCATGCTGGCTGCTTATAAGCGCTACGCCAAGCTGGAAAGCCTGACCGGTTATGAGTGCCGCCTGAATGAAAAATCCGGCGAGATTGGCATTTACGAACTCAAACGGGTGGTTAAAGAGCTGAGCGACCCGGAAGCGGTCGAGTTCGATGAAGAAGGCGAGGAAATCCCCCGGGAACCTGAAATCGAGCTGAAAGAAGCCCGAAAAATAAAGCCGGATGTCGAGCTTAATGACATTCTGGAAATCGAGGTCACTCCGGATGAATTTGGCCGCATTGCCGCCCAGTCCGCCAAGCAGGTGATTACCCAGCGGATTCGGGAAGCGGAGAAAAAGCTGGTTCAAAAAGAATTTGAAGAAAAACGCGGCTCGGTGACCACGGCCATTGTCCAGCGCATCGAAGGCCGCAATGTAATTGTGAACATCGGCAAGTCCGAAGCCATTTTGCCTCCCAAAGAGCAATTACCGTCCGAGTACTACCGGGTCGGCAACAAGCTGCGGGTTTATGTGCTGGACTTGAAAGACTCCGGTCGAGTGCCTCAAATCATCGTGTCCCAGGCCCACGCCGCCATGGTTAAGGAAGTATTCGAGCTGGAAGTGCCTGAAATCGAGGACGGTCTGGTCGAAATCAAGAGCATTGCCCGGGAAGCCGGTTACCGGACAAAAGTGGCCGTCACTTCGCATGACCCGGATGTGGACGCTCAGGGCGCCTGTATTGGAACCCGTGGCAGCCGGATTCAGGCCATTGTCAATGAGCTGAAGAACGAGAAAATCGATATCATTCGCTGGTCGCCCGATCCGGTGGAGTTTATCGTCAACGCCTTGGCTCCCGCAAAAATTATCCGGGTTCTCATCATGCACGACCCCCGTCAATCCAGAGCGCTGGTCATTGTACCGGACGATCAACTCTCTCTGGCCATTGGGCGGGAAGGGCAGAATGTGCGCCTGGCGGCCAAACTCACTGGCTTCAAGCTGGATATCAAGAGCATTGGCCAAGTCGAACAGGAAGGCGGTATGGGCTACTTTGAACAAATGGCCGCTCCGCCCGCCGATTACATCCCTGAAGGTCAGGAATTTACCGAAGGTGAAGATCAACCCGTGCCGGTGGCTGCGGGTGAAATCCACTCGGAGGAAGAAGTCCACACCGAGGCCGATGCAGGCAGCCTGGAGACACTCGAACAAGACACGGAACCCTCTGTGGAAACGGAGGAAGTGGAGGGCTAGACCCTCCCCACTGGCTGGAGGTCAGTCTTGCCACGTACCATACTTCGGCAGTGCATTCACTGCCGACAACAGCTTCCTCGTGAAAGCATGCTTTGCTTGACCAGCAATCGCGATCACCACTTTTCAATCAATGGAAATCCTCCTTTGCAAGGACGCTCCTCCTACGTATGCAGGAACAAAGCCTGTCTAACTGAGGCGCTACGGGCAAAGAAATTTCAGCGCACGTTGAAAAGAGCGATCCCTGATGCTATATTGGAAGCCTTGAATGACCAATTGAAAGGAATCTCCTCACTGTGACGTCCCCCAAAGTAAGAGTCCACGAAATCTCCAAAATCCTGGGCGTCAGTAATGCCGCAGTGATTGATTTACTTGCAAAAAACCATGGCGTTCAAGTCAAAAGCCATTCCAGTACGGTCGATCAGGCAGTGGCCGATCGGCTGATCAGCCAGTATAAAGCACAAGGGCAACCAGCGGCGGCCAGTCAGCAGGACAAGCCCGCAACCACTGAAAATAAAGCGGCCGCCCCCGAAGAAGGCGCACTGAAAGGCAAGCCCGCTCAAACGGCACCCACCACAGCCGCCGCACCCAAAAAGGAAGCGGAAGCGTCGCCTGCCAGCAAAGCCCCGGCACCACAAGCGAAGCCACCCCACACGCAACCTTTGCCAGGCAGTTCGAAACCATCCGGAGGGGCTGTTTCAGCCGGGGGATCTATTCCGGCTTCAGGGCCAAGTACCATTCAAAGACCGGCTCACCCCGCTGCGAGTGCCCCCCAGGCAGGACCACAGGGCCCTCCCCAGAACACACAAGGCTATCGGCCAGCTCAGAGCCCAAACAGACCCGGCCAACAACGCCCCGGCCAAGGTGGTCAGCGTCCGGGAGGCTTCCAGCAGCCACAGCAGCGCCAGGGACAGTCGTCGCGTCGTCCTTCACCTTACGAAAACCGCCTCAGCATTCGCCAAAAGCGCGAAGAGGAGCAAGCGGCACTGGACGCCTTGCCCAAGGTCACTCGCATTGATGAGCCCATCGTGGTTCGTGATTTGGCCGAAAAGCTCCGCCTGAGAGAAACTGAAATCATCAAGCACTTGTTTATGAAGGGCATGATGGTCACGGTAAACCAGACACTGGATGTCGATTTTGCCAAAGGGGTGGCCAAGGAGTTTGGCTTCGAGGTTGAAGAGACCGCCAAGGTCAAACACGAGGGCGAATATACTCATCTGGGCGCGGAAAGCAAAAAGTTGGATGAGTCCAAGTTTCAGAACTTGCAGGGTCGCGCTCCGGTTGTCTCTATTATGGGCCACGTGGATCACGGTAAAACCACCTTGCTAGACTCCATTCGGGAAAGTCGCCACAAGGTAGTGGACAGCGAGGCCGGTGGTATTACCCAAAGTATTGGCGCCTACACAGTGGAAAAGGGCGAGCAGCGTGTGGTGTTTCTGGACACCCCGGGTCACGAAGCCTTTACCTCCATGCGTATGCGTGGGGCCCAGTCCACCGACATCGCCATTCTGGTGGTGGCTGCCGATGACGGGGTGATGCCCCAGACCATTGAGGCCATTAACCACGCCAAGGCCGCCAAAATTCCCATCATTGTGGCGGTCAATAAAATTGACAAGGCCGACGCCGACCCGGATCGGGTGCTGGTTCAACTGGCCGATTATGGTTTGTCTGCTGAAAAATGGGGCGGGGACACCCTGACCGTTGAAGTCAGCGCGCTGCAAAAACTGGGTCTGGATGATTTGCTGGATTCCATTTTGCTGGTATCTGAACTGCTGGAACTCAAGGCGGACGCCACAGTGCCCGGTGAGGGCATCATCATTGAAGCCCAACTGGACAAGCGCATGGGCCCGGTGGCCACCGCTTTGGTTCAAAATGGCAACCTGAAGGTCGGCGACAACGTGCTGATCGGTTCAGTCGGCGGGCGCGTACGGGCCTTGATCGACGATCACGGTTCTCGCATCCAGCAGGCAGGCCCGTCCACCCCGGTTGAAATTTTAGGTCTGGATGGCGTTCCCAACGCTGGCGATGCCTTCCGGGTGGTTCGCAACGACAAGGAATTCAAACAATCGTTGGCAGCCGGAAAGCAAAAGGAACGGGATCAACGCATCGGAGTCAGTCGCTCTGTGGCAGCAGGCTTCAGTGGCCGCTCCGAGATTGAAAGCGACAACGCGGTCAAGGAAAACCAGTTCAATTTACTGGTGAAAGCAGACACTCAGGGTTCACTGGAAGCCGTGGTGGATGTCCTGCAGCGCATGACCAACGACGAAGTGAAAATCAACATTGTCCACAGCGCCACCGGGGATATTTCCGAGGCGGATGTCATGCTGGCTTCAACGGCCAATGCCCTGATTATCGCCTTCAATGCCAAAGTGGACACCACACCGCAGCGTCTGGCCGATCAGGAAGGCGTCACCATCAAGCGTTACGATGTGATTTACCACATCACCGAAGAGATTGAAAAATGGGTTCTGGGCCAACTGGAACCAGAAACCGAGGAAGTACACACCGGTTCCGCCGAAGTGCGTCAAATTTTCAAAGTGGGCAAAACCGGCACCATTGCAGGTTGCATGGTCACCAGCGGCAAGCTGATCCGCAACGCCAAGGCCGTGGTTCTGCGTAACGGCAAAGAAATTTTCTCTGGCACCTTGAATAACCTGAAACGCTTCAAGGATGACGTCAAAGAAGTGGCCACCGGTTACGAATGCGGTATTTCGTTCGACAAGTTCCAGGGCTTGCAAGAAGGCGATGTCATTGACGTCTTCACTACCAAGGCGCTGGAGCGAACCTCACTGTAAGGGCTTGATGTCAGGTCAGTAAAGTATATTCCGAAACAAACCGGTATTCTTGAAAACAAATGGGCTTGCCATTTCGTTTTATTTCAATAGACAAAGATTAACCATTGGAGGTCTTAAGCCATGGCCAACCGAAGTGACTTCAGCCGGGCTGATAAGGTAAGAAAAGCGATCATCCGGGAGTTCAGTGACATTCTGACCACGGAAGTGAAAGATCCCGCCTTGGTTAATCAATTAATTTCCGTGACCGATGCGGAAGTCAGCGGCGATTTACGACACGTCCGTGTTTTCGTCAGTGTTATGGGCAATGAAGAAACCCAAAACGCGGTGATGACCGTACTGCAAGAGCAGACGCCCAAGATTCGCTCGGCCATTGGCCAACGCATTCGTTTGCGTTACACGCCCGAAATTGAAGTCCATCTGGACAATTCGCTGGAGCGTGGCTCACGGGTTACCCAGTTGCTGAACCAGATTTCACGCGGGGAAGTCTAGGGCAGGGCTAAGCCGCTGGCTTTCATGCCCTTCAGGGCCACTCAGAATCCTGCAAGGTTGTTTCAGGATTGCAATGCCAACTGTCTGGGTTGAACTGCAGGCATTTTTAACTGATGGGCCATTTTATAGGCCGCCATCAGGCTGCAGGGATCGGCGATACCCTGCCCCACAATATCGGGGGCCGTGCCATGGCTAACCGACGTACGCAGGAAAGGCAAGCCAATGGTCACATTCACCGCATTCAGGCCCGCCACCATTTTAAAGGGAATCAGCCCCTGATCGTGATAGGCGGCCACGTAGGCATCATACCGCAGCCGATCAATATCAAAATGCCGAAAGGCGGCATCCGCGGCCACCGGCGGTTCGATGCCGAATCCATACTTTTGGGAGACTGCTTTTAAGGCTGGTTTCAGAATACGTTCCTCTTCCTCTCCATCAATTTCACCGGCATGGGGATTGACCCCCAGGATGCACAAGCGGGGAGACTGAATCTGGCAAGACGCCTGAAAAAACTCGGCCAGATTGCTGAGGGATTGAGAGACTTCCCGAATGCTCAGAGACTCAGAAACCTTGCGCAAGGCCACATGACGGGTCAGGAGCAACATGCGAAACTGACGATATACAAACAGCATATCGGACTGAAAGGTTTGCCCGTAATTCTTGCGGGCCAGCTGCTGAAGCATTTCCGTGTGCCCGGTAAAGGGAATCCCTGCCAAGTGCAAATTTTCCTTGGAAATAGGCCCGGTTACCAAGGCTTGTGCGTGCCCGGCGCTAATTTCAGCGACAGCCGCCTCAATGCTCTCATAAGCCACTTGGCCGGGCGGCTTTTGATGCGCCGAAAACCGGGAGTGCTGCAGATCTTCGTAGTCAAAACGATGACCTTCCGGCAGTTCAATACCCAAGGCGTCCGCCGTATGCACCAGGTTGGCAATATCCCCGAAAATACGCAAGCGCACCCCGTCATCGGGCAACTCCGCCTGATGGGCCAAAAAACGGGCGGTAATTTCCGGGCCAATCCCGGTGTAATCGCCAATAGTCAGGCAAAAAGTGGCATGTTTAGGCAGCGTTTCAGGCATGAACGGAGGTAGACTCGTGTTGCTTGATAAACTTTACCACGTTGGCAAGGGCCAGGGGAGTGCCAAACCCACCCGATTTGGTAATAATCCAGCGCCCCTGACTGTCGGTACTCAACGGAATAGAGTCATCTGCCTCCGCCAGTATTTCAAGTTGAGTACTGCGCAAGTCCTGACAAACCTGACAGGTGGTCTCACCTCCCACCAAAACCAGCTTGACCGGTTTATGACGGTAAACCGACTCCGTGAGCAGGGAAAGCACCTTCTGGGCTCGCTCGGAAGCCTCCAGCTCGGACAGGTTATGCTCTTTGGCCAAATTCATGGTTCGGGCACAGGCCTCTTCCTTCAGGGCGCTGGAGAGAACCACCGTATTTCGTTCACCCAAAGCGGCTAACAGGTTGTCCAGCAACCCATCCAGCGGACTGAGTCCTAAAATTTGATCCGGGGTCAGCTCAAACAGTTCCAAACTGCTGCCTTGCCCGTAGTAAGCGTAATTTTCCATCAGCCGCAGGGTTTGCGTGCGGGTAATGTCGGTGGTGCTACCGTTCACAATCAAAATGGGAGAGGCGTGGGTCTGCAAAGCCCGCTTTTCTTTTGGAAGTTCGCTACCCAATTCGGGCCGATTGGTCCACAGGGCAGCCAGTGCGTAGGCCAGCCCCGCCGATCCACAAGGAATGACCCGGGCGTACTTCTGGGCCTTTTCAATGGCCAAAGCGATCTGCTCCAGGTCTTCATGACTGGTGGCGTCAATAACCACCAACTTTTTCCCTTCTTCAATCAGCTCTTTCAGCCTGACCAAAACCGGGCCAGCCCCGTGCAAGACCATGCTCAGCGGGATATAACCCACCAAACCGGGCCGGGTAGCCTGCTCCAACAAGGTGGGCAGATGAGATTGACGCACCGGAAACAGGGGATCACGAGCCACCACGGTTTTTTCCACGGGCACCCCACGCACCAGCTGATAACCACCGACGGTGCGGCGTCCTTCCAGCGGATAGGCTGGCACAATCACGGCGCACTGGGCTTTCAGCTCGTCCAGCATGCCAAGACACTCATGGGCAATGTGCCCCCGCAAGGTGGAGTCAATTTTTTTATAGAAGTTCTCCACACCCAGCCTGTCCCGGCAAAAAGCCACCGCCTGACGCACCATGGATTGCGCTTCCAGCGGCTGCATGTGCCGGGAGCCGGTATTCATCGACCAAACCTGGTTGTCCTGATCCGAGACCGCCTGAGAAAGGTCTTGATGGGCCATCTTCTGGAAGTCCAGCAGAATGTGCGTCTGGGCCTGAGCGGAAAAAAACTGCAGGGCCGTGTCACAGGCCCCGGTCAGGTCATCCGCGATAATGCCGACACTTAAACCGGGAATTTGCATAGCATATCCTTATCAATGCTCAGTGGAGACAGTGAATAACAATGGATTAATACCGAGATCCGCCAATCTTAAACGTCCCGTCACCGGACAGGAAAGACTGACCTAGAAAGAGGCGCCCACTTCCATAGGGGCGGCGTTATCCCGTTTGCTGCCCACAAAGCTGACATCGGTGGCTTTAATGTAGGGCCATTCCTTGGGGTTGCCCGCCTGATCGTTGTAGCGATTCACTTCCAGCTGTCCGGTCACACTGACCAGGGCGCCTTTCTTGATCCACTCACCCACAAACTCCGCCTTACGGCCCCACACCTCGATGGTGAACCAGTCCGTAATACGATTTTCCTTGGAGTAATTCCGATCCACGGCCACCGAGAACCGGGCTTTAACGCTGCCGCTTTCAAAGTATTTGATCTCGGGGTCCTGACCCAAACGGCCCACAATGGTTACGGAGTTTGCCATAACAGAAGTCTCCAAAGTTTTTTACAATGAATGAGGCCCATTATACCGTAAGGAGCAATGATCTCCCAACCGATCCGGCAAGCATGAGGGCAAAGCCTGGAAAGCTCGCCGAAAGCACGCCTACCCCCAACGCGCTAGACGTCCTGAGCCAACAGTGTCTCCAGCTCGTCGTGCAGGTCATTCCCGTTGGTGCCAACCAGATGAATGCGCCGCTCCGCATAGGGAACCGGCCCCCCGGTCAGGCTGGTCACCTTGCCCCCGGCTTCTTCCACCAGCAAAATGCCAGCGGCCACATCCCAAATGGAGAGCTTCAACTCCCAGAAACCATCCAGCCGGCTGCAAGCCACGTAGGCCAAATCCAACGCCGCGGCCCCCGGACGACGCACCCCCTGACAATGCGGGGCGATGCGCTCAAAGTGCCGCAGATTATTCACGGTCGAGGTGGCGATATCGTAGGGAAAACCGGTGGCCAGCAAGGCGTGATTGAGCGTGTGGGCCCGGTTCTTGCTGACAAAAATGGCCTGATCGTTCAAGAAAGCGCCCCGCCCGCGCAAGGCATAGAACAGCTCTTTTTTGAAGGGATCGTAAATGACCCCGATTTGCGGCTGCCCAGCGTAAAAGTAGGCAATGGACACGGCAAAATGGGGAAAACCATGGGCATAATTCGTGGTGCCATCCAGCGGATCGACCACCCAGGTATTGGATAAATCGACCGTTTGCCCTTCCTGAAAGGTCTCTTCGGTCAGCAGCAAAGCCTCCGGGCAACCCTTACTCAGGATATCGACAATCACCGCATCGCATTCTTTATCCACCGCCGTGACCAGATCAATGCTGGTATTTTTGAATTCCACCTGCACGGCCTGGCCAAAAGAGGCCATTTGTATTTTTCCGGCAGCCTGCGCGGCCTGAATGGCCACCTTCAGGCACCGCTCCGCCTTCTCAGGGGCTAACAACAAGGCATTCTCAGCTTCGGTCATCTTGGACGTGGCTCCATTCATTTTCAGACGCCTCCAGTTTTAGATATGATATATCAAATCATAAGACGTATTTTGCCCACCAAATTTACCCACAACCGCTGAGCATTCTGCCCAATGACCACCCCTGCAACCCCTCACGCCATTTTTTCCACGCCACTGCAAATCGGTACCGTGACGGTCAACAGCCGGGTCATCCTGGCCCCTATGGCCGGGGTCACCGATGTGGTCTTTCGGGGCTTGGTGCGCCGCTGGGCTCCGGATTCTCTCATTTGCACGGAAATGATCAGCTCCAATGGACTGGTGTATTCCAAACGTTTTGACGCCCCCATTCTGGACAAAACAGTGGTGGATCAGCCCATTGCCTACCAGTTGGCCGCCCACCGGGAGGAAGTGCTGCTGGAAGCGGCCCGCACCATCATTCGGGACAAGCAGCCCGACACGCTGGACATTAACATGGGTTGTCCGGTTAAAAAGATTACCGGCAACTTTGAGGGCTGCGCCCTGATGAAAGAGCCGGACTTGGCCTATAAGCTCATCTCTTCCTTGGTGAAAACGCTGGAGCGAGACGGAACCCCTACCCCGGTGACTGTCAAATTCCGGCTGGGCTGGGATAGCGACAGTATGAACTATCTGGAATTCGGCAAGATGTGTCAGGACGCTGGGGCCAGCATGGTGACCCTGCATGCCCGCACCCGGGCCCAGGGCTACAAGCCCGGCTGCAAATGGGAAGCCTTCGGCGAGCTGAAGGAAGCGCTATCCATTCCAGTGATTGCCAACGGGGATATTGTGTCCATGGAAGACGCCCTGCACGTGATGACCACCTACGGGGTGGACGGGGTGATGATTGGACGAGGCACCCAAGGCCAACCCTGGCTGATTGGGGCCATTGATGAAGCCCTGAAAACGGGCAAGCCCGTGGCCCCGCCCAACATCAAGCTGCGTTTGGAAAGCGCCTATGAGCATGCCCGCCTGTTGGCGGATTACCGGGGCGAAGTGACTGGGGTGAAGGAAATGCGCCGCCACCTGACCGATTATGTAAAAGGCTTCCCCGGGGCCAGCGCCTACCGCAGCCGCATTACCAGTGTCAGCACCCTGGAGGAAGTCCACACCATTTTGGGTGAAATCGCCGAATATGCGGCCACTCAGGAATTGGCCGTAGCGGTTTAAGCGAACAGCCCTGAAAAGCCCACGGCGATCCCCCCCTCCCAAAATAGTGCTTGGCAATTTGAAGCCGTTTGTGGTTTTCTTATACGCATCATGTTGAATCTCGTCTTGCATCATCAGCACGTCCACCACCATCATCACCCGATGATGGCTTACGGCTTGCTGGCTGGTAACGATTAGAAAACTGCAAGAGTTCAACACCCCCCACAGATTTTCTATCCAGACCCAAATTCGACAAGAACCGTAAGCCCCCGTGTTTACGGTTCTTTGCGTATGGGCACCAAATTTGATTCCAGAGGTTTTAACCACTACCATGCAACCCCTGTCACCATCTCCACAACGCTTCCCCCCCCCGCCCCGCTTCGGCTCCGCGGGGGGTGGCAGCGGCTTGACCGGCATGACCAAAGCGGTTGATGGCCTGTTTCGATCGTTCCAAAGCAATCGGGGGGCGGAAATGCTGGTGGAAGACGTGGTGGGCTTTGGGTTGCTGCGAACCGGCATGGACTTGCGGCGCAATAAAATGTATGGGGATGATTCCTTAAACGTGCCCGCCGCCGCAGAGCGTTTCGCCCGAGAGATTCTTTCCATCCTGACCGATTGTGTGCTGGGGGGCGTGGTGGCCTGGGGGGTTGGCAAGGCCGTTTTTGACCGTAAAAATCAGGCCTTCAGCAGTCAGTTTATTCAGTACCCTTCTTTAGAACTATTTCAGGATATTGCCAAGTCCAGCAAACTGGAAGGGGTCACTTGCCCCAATGAGGCCCAAGCAGCATTCAGGGAAGCATTGGCTGAGCGGATTGTTTTAAAAGACGGGAAGGCCCTGCCGGATAAAGCCCTGCAAGCCTTGAACGCCGTTTGGAACCAGAAACCAACCCGGGATGTGATCAATGATAAGGCCAAAGTGTTGGTGCAAGCGGTTAACCAACAGGCCGAGGACTTTAATCTGTCCCTGCGGGTGAATACCCCCAAAGGCAGTCAAACCGTTCAATTCGCTGCGAACGAATTGCTGGATGACGTCAGTCGTTTTTCCTGTTCTATGGCTGAGGCCTGGAAAAACAAGGGCACGCAAGGCACCGCCTGGCAAGCCATGGCCAAAAAGGCCATTGGGCGAACCCTCATCGCCAAAAACTGGACCATTCCCATCGGTCTGGCCGCCGGAATGACGGCCACCTTTGCCAGCTCCTTTCTGCTCAATGGATTGACCAAGAAATTCTCCGGCATTGATTACTTCCCCGGGGAGACCAGCCTGCGCAAGCAGCAGCCAAACCGTGCGCTTAACCATTCCCCGAAGGAGAAAGGCTTTTGGGAAAAGCACTTCCCGTATGTCGGTGAGGCGCTCAAGAATGGCAATCCGCTGCCACTGGTCGGCGCACTGGTTCCGTTACTGGCCGCCGTGGGCGCCTTTGACACCTACAACCGACGCTTCATCAACCCCATTAAAGGCCTGAAAGAAGGCACACTGAAAAAGCTGTTTGACTTCAGCAAGAAAGCGCCCTTTACCTCCCAGCAGCAAATGGCCGCCATGTTCGCCCTGCTCATCACCTCCCGCCTGCTATCCTCCCGCAGCGATAACGAGTATAAAGAGCGCATTCTGGATTCCGCCGTGGGCTGGGGAGCCTGGATTATAGGCACCCCCCTGATCAAAAAGGGGGTCTCCAAATTGCTGGATCGGAAACTACTGACCCAAGCGGGGGCCCTCAAAAGCAGAGAGGCTGTGGAAGCCTTCTCTAAACAGGCTTTGGCCAAAAACGTGTGGGTGGGCATTGGCAGCACGCTGGGCACCATTGGCATTTTGGGCCTGCTGGCCCCTTGGGCGGGCATCAAGTGGACCCAGTGGAACGAAAAGCGCAAACAGCAGAATGCGACCTTGGGCCAATCCCCACAAGCACAACCACAGGCACAGCCCATGCCCGCTCTGGGCTCGGTGGCTCCCAAGCCGTTTGCGCCAACGCCCACCATCGCGAATCCCTTTAGCCCCGGAATGGCCCGCCCCATGACGCCGCCGGCAGGCAACGCTTTTTTGAACGTTCCCCCCAATTACGCCTGGCCCCAGCGCTAGCCGATTTAAAAAAAGAAGAGACGCCCTGCGGACTGAAACAGGCGACTCACTGGGGGACAGTGAGGCTTTCTCGAAAAACCAACTCAGCGCCGCCCACAAAAAAGCCCCTCAGAAACTGAGAGGCTTTTTAAAGGTTTTCTACAGTAGAAGCGCTTAGATAGCGGCTTTTACTTGGGCGGCCAACTGGGCGAAAGCCTGAGCGTCGCGAGCGGCCAAATCGGCCAACAGCTTACGATTCAGGTTGATGCCAGCTTTTTGAACGCCGTTGATAAACTTGCTGTAAGACATACCGTGCTGACGAGCGGCGGCATTGATACGGGCGATCCACAAGCGGCGCAAGTCACGCTTCTTGTTACGACGATCGCGGTAAGCGTACTTCAAAGACTTCATAACCGCCTGGTTGGCGACTTTGAAGAGCTTGCTCCGGGTGCCCCGGAAACCTTTAGCCAGCTTCAGAATTTTCTTATGGCGCTGGCGGGATACAAATCCTCTTTTTACACGCATGATTTGAGTTTCCTTACGGTGAGTTGTGATTCAAAAATAAACGAGCGGCCAGAACTAGCGGGAGTACTTGGGGTACGGCAGTTCCAAACGGATTTTCTTTTCGTTGGCGGTGCTGATGACCACATCCGGGTTGAGGCGACGCTTGCGACGGGAGGACTTGGTTACGTTCAAGTGACCCCGAAACGCTTGAGCCCGCATCACTTTACCGGTAGCGGTCACGCGGTAGCGCTTGGCACCCGATTTGTGCGTTTTCATTTTGGGCATGACTAACTAATCTCCTAGGGTATACCCTGTTTTTCGACTGGACTGGGAAATGGGACGGTCAGGAAAGTCAGAATGTAAAACGTTTAAAGGGAACCCAAACGCTTACTTCTTCTTGGCAGGCCCGATGTTAATGGTTATGGTACGGCCTTCCATCCGGATGTCCCCTTCGGGTGATCCGAAGTCTTGCAAGTCTACTACAAACTTTCTGCCGAGATCAAATGCCAGATTGGCATGCTGGGTTTCGCGGCCCTTCAGGCGAATGGTACATTTTACCTTGTTGCCGGCTTCCAGAAACTTGATAGCGTGCGCCTTCTTGGTTTCATAGTCATGATCGTCAATCCGGACGCTCATCTTGATCTCTTTGACCTCGACCACGTGCTGCTTTTTCTTGGCTTCACGGGCCTTTTTGTCATTCTCGAACTTGAATTTACCGAAATCGACCAGACGCACAACAAGCGGCGAAGAGTCAAAGCTCATCACCACCAAATCAAGGCCCCGCTCTCTGGCCAAGGCTTCTGCATCTCTGCGAGAGATGACTTCATTAATTTCGCCATCAATCAGGCGAACTTCCATAGCCCTGATTTCAGGACTTAAAATTTGCGGACCTTTATTAACCTGCCGCTGGGGTGGATACTTGGAAATAGAACGTTCCTCCAGACCTGATAAAGAAACAACGGGCTTAAGCGAAAAATCTTGAAAATATTATAGCGCCGGATCAAAAAATTAGCGAATATGCGGAAGGGGGGACTTGAACCCCCACAGCTTGCGCCACATGCTCCTGAAACATGCGTGTCTACCATTCCACCACTTCCGCATGAAGTAGGTAACGGGGAAGAGAACTGTAATGTAGCCTAACAGCGCCCGCAGATCAAGAGGCAGAGCAGCCTGTCTCCAAAAATTCTAAAAATTGTTTATATTCCCTCATGGAAAACGCTGCGTTGACGGGCATCTGGCAAAACTGATCCATTGGCCTATACACGCTGGCCGATTCTGAAAGCGCCCAAATGTATGATAACTATGCTTGGGTTTTCGCGGCGGGTATACCGTGGAACAAACCATCCTTAAAAACATCCTCTCCCCTAGCCAAAACAGACAGCCCAAGCACAAACGCCCCGGAATTTGTTTTTATGTCTGTAGTGAAAGCCGGAATGAAGTGGGCCTTTTGAGATTTACATTTACAAGGCCTGCCCCGTTCAGTTGACAGGGACGATCCAATCCGCACGATGAGCATGCTGAACCGACAGCCAAACGCCAATGCCCTCCCAAGCGCCACCGCTTCGGAGCAAATCGGGCTGGCAGTGGGATTGTCCACCCTGCTCAAGCGCAACAGCGCCCAAGAAAGCCAGACTGCCGGGCAGATCTTTCAGGCAATTTTAAGCTGCAACCAGCAATCCGCCCACTCGGATCCGCTGGCTCAGGCCGATTATGCCCTGAAGCAGGCCCGCTGCCAAACCGCCTTTCAGTTCGATCTCTCCGAACAGCTGCCGGAAGCGGTCAGCCAGATCTATCAAGCCCTCGCTCAGGCACTGGGCACCCCTCATTGCGCCGTACTGGTGGCCGATGAACAAACCGGCCTGTACGCCCTGCTAGAGGATTTGCAAACCCCGGGGGCCAAGATCCACGAATTGACCGGCCCTCAGGATGCCGCCCTGCGGAATCGCTTGCCGGAAGCGATTACACAAAGCTGCTTTCCACTGGAAAATGGTCAAACGGGACTGCTGGCCGTCAGCGCCTCCAGCCAAATCCCGCAGCAGCAGGTCCTGCTGGACAGTCTTTGCCCTGCACTGGCCACCAAAGTCAATCGACTACTGCGCTTCCGGCAATCCCAGACCCTGCCGTTCGTGCAGGGCGTGGTACTGGAACTGGCCTCCAGACTGGTCACCGCCGTGGATCGAGACGCCATCATTACCGCCACCCTGGACATCTTTACCCGTCGGCTGGGGTTTGACGCCTGCCAGTACGTGGGCTTCAATCCCGAAAACGGACAAGGGGAAGTCCTGTTTGACATGCGCCATCAGGATGGAAAAGTCAGGCTGCACAGTTACAGCCACGCCGGACTGCAGGGCAAGCGCCGCAAAATCAGGGAATTTTCGAATCTGGTGGGCCTGCTGTCTTCGATGGCTCGCAACCGGTTTTACCTGCACCTGAACGGACAAAAACTGGGTGAACGTTCATTGGGTGATATCTTCGGCGTGAAGCACGTGCAATCGGCCCTGCTATTGCCCATGGTGGACCTGGCCACCGGGGAGATCCAGGGGACTTTCAACCTGTTTTACACCAGCGACGCCCTGATCGGCGAGGAAAGCCGTCAGGTGGCGCAAGAAGCCGTTCGATTGGCTTCTCAGGCCATCAGCAGGGCGCTGGTTCTGGAAAAGGCTCTGGCCATGGCCTCCAGCGATGAGCTGACCGGGCTGATGAATCGCCGGGGATACTATCAACGGTTTGAATCGGAACTGGAGCGGGCCCGCCGCAACCAGACCCCGCTTTGCGTGGCCTTAATAGACGTCGATCACTTTAAGCACTTCAATGATACCTACGGTCACCTCAGCGGCGATCTGGTGCTGAAAGCGCTGGCCGAACTGTTCACTCAAAAACTGCGTCGTAGTGACGTGATTTGCCGTTTCGGCGGAGAAGAATTCGCCATTTTACTGCCGGATACCAACCTGAAGTCGGCGGTGGAGCTGATGGAGCGGGTTCGGCAGACGGTGGAGAGCCTGAGCATTACCGGCATCAACGGAGAAGCGCTCAAGGTCACCATCAGTGTGGGGGTGGCCGAAGTGAATACCCTGCCCAAAGCCAGCCTGCACCGCTCCGAGATTTCCGATACGCTGGCCCTGGCCGATGAGCAACTGTACGCGGCCAAAAATCAGGGTCGCAACCGGGTTTGCTATGCCCGCCCCGGGGAGACCAGCCAGCAAGTCTTTCAAGCAGGATAGCGCCAGCGCCCGAAAGGCTTATCTGACAGAAAGCTCCGCCCCAAAAACCCGGCTAACTGATGCCGGTTTTTAAAATATCGTGCATATGCACCACCCCAATAGGCTGCCCCTGCGGGGAGCAACTGACCAGCACGGTGATTTTATGGGTTTCCATCAGGCGCAAGGCCGTCACCGCCAAGGCGTCCGGCTCAATTTGCTTGGGCGACACGGTCATGACCTCAGCCAGTGGAATGGTTCGGGGGTCATTGAAGCGAGTGAGAGCCCGGCGCACGTCTCCGTCCGTCAAAATCCCCTGCATCACACCCTGAGCGTCCAGCACAATGGCCAGCCCCAGCTTTTTGGAGCTGACTTCCATCAGGGCATCCAGAAAGGGGGTATCCACGGACACCCGTGGCAAGCTGTCCCCGGTGTGCATGACATCGGAGACCCGCAATAACAAACGCTTCCCTAAATTGCCCGCCGGGTGAAACAGGGCAAAATCATCCGGGGAAAAGCCCCGACGCTCCAGCAACACCACCGCCAAAGCATCTCCCAAGGCCAGGGTAGCCGTGGTGCTGGCAGTGGGGGCCAAGCCCAAAGGACAGGCCTCCTGCCGCACGGCGATATTCAAGACCACATCGCTTTGCTGGGCCAGCGTGGAACTGACCTTACCGGTCATGCCAATCAGGGGAACTCCGAATCGCTTCACCAACGGTAAAATCCCGAGAATTTCGGGGGTTTCCCCGCTATTGGAGATGGCAATCACCATATCCTGCGGGGTCAGCAAGCCCAAATCCCCATGGCTGCCTTCGGCAGGGTGCAAAAAGTAACTGGGCGTTCCGGTGCTGGACAGGGTGGCGGCGATTTTCTTGCCAATGTGCCCGGATTTCCCCATGCCGGTAATCACCACCCGGCCGGTGCAGGCCTCAATCAATTCCACGGCCCGCACGAACTGATCGTCCATTTGAGCCTTCAAGTCTTCAAGGGCCTGAATTTCAATATCCACCACCCCACGGGCACGGGCCAGCAATGCTTCCGGGGCATCCGGCACGTTTTGGAGAGGGACTGGAGGAAGGGGAGGGGTCTGAGAGAGTGGCTGAGCAATGGGAGCAGAATTGGTCGAAGCGTTTGACATGAAAAAAGCGGCATCCTGTTTTCAATTACGAGAATAAAACCCAGCCCGATTGTAGCATTGACCTGGGCTGGCCCCAAGGAAGCGCCCCTCCAAACCAAGAGTGGGCGGCCTTTTGAAGTGATCGCTGAGCGAAGCCCCCCGATTACGCCAGACGGCCAAACCGGGGGAGTCTCTCAAACGGCAGGTACCGGCGATTAGAACTCCGGATCGTGCTTCCGCTCGGGCTTTTCTGTTTTTTGCAGAATCTTGATATGCTCCACATCCACCCAGGGCTCATCCAGCGCGTTGCTGAACTGTGTGCCCACAATCTGGATTTTGTCGCCGGTTTCCAGATCCATCACCTCACTGCTCTTCTTGCGAGGAAAGAACAGCTTCAGCTCGGAAAGCGGTATGGTGTGCTGAGACACATCGGGACGCAGGATGAAAAAGCTGACGTAATCCCGGGAATCGCGGAAGGCTTTTTTATAGTCCAGGGCCGTATCGGCAAAGCGGTTGAACACGCCGGTAAAGGTCACCTTCTGGTTCAGGTGCCGGGACGGGTTTTTCAGCAGCTCCAGACTGTCCACCTTGGTGGCGCTGGCCACGCTGGCTTCAATCTCCTTGTCCAGGGCCGCTTTTTCCTTGGCGTCCAGCTTGCCCATGGGTTCTTTTTTATCCACTTTATCCGTAGCAGGGGGCTTACCGGGTTCTTTTTTCTGAACCGGGGTCGGCTTGCTGGCTGGAGGGGCAGCCATTACAGAAGCGGGCATTGCCAGCGCGGAAAACAGGAACAAAGCGGACAAGGCCAGTGGCAAAAAACGCTGGCTGCCAGACTGACGGTTTAAGGGTTGGCTGTGCATATTGAAAAGTCCCATCCTATTTATAATTTGGCTATACAAGTATGAAAGTGGCGTGGCCGCCGTTGTGTGAAAATCATGGGTATAAAAATACATTTCGGGCGCTGAATGCCATCCTGCGGCCTATTTTACCTCTTATTGGACTCAATGGGTACCGCAGCCGGTAAAACCACCTCTGGAACGGTCACCGTGCGAGGCGTAGCCACCGGCGGCTGAACGGACTGAGGCATAGGGACCACCGGGTTCTGTGAGTGTTGAATGACCGTCCCTTGCACGTTGGTTTCCACGGCCAAGGCCTTGTTCAGGCTATTGGCCAGCTCAGCGGCGGTATTGGCGGTATAAAACTGGCCCTTGGTAGCCAAGGCCACGCAGCGCAATTGCTTCACCGCCGCATAGTCCTGTAAGCCAAGCCCAATCACGTTGATTTTGATGTGAATACCCATTTGCTGCATTTTCACAGCCACATCGCAGGGGTCCTCCCCACAGGTCTCAATGCCATCGCTGATCAGAATAATGGAATGGGTGCCATTGACCGCGTTGAAGTCTTCCTGCAGGGAGCGCAATACCGTGTAGCTGATGGGGGTGGCCCCGGTGGGGCGCAGGCCAATCATTTTACTGGCGATCAGGTTGCGGTTGTTCTCTCCCAGGGGTACCAACAGGCTGGTGGCCTTGCAGGCGGTAAACTGGTTGGCGGAATTGCCATAGACCCTCAAGCCCACCCGGGTACGGGGCGAAATATTGCGCAACACGTCCAGCACGGTGCGCTTGGCGGCAATCATTTTATTCTCGCCGCTTTGCTCAATGGGCTCAGACATGGAGTACGAGGAATCCAGAATGATCATGACGTTCTCTGGCCCGGCCTGTTGGTTCAATCCCTGCTGGCTTTGCTGGACATTACCAGTAATGGGCGGCAACTGAGCCTTGGCCGTTGAGGGAACCATCCCCATGGCCGCCAGAGCCACACTGACCGTGATCACAGCCAACCAGGAGAGGGACGGATACCCCATCCTGCCTATCGGCGCATTCTTTACCGTTTGTCTGGAACCTTGCACAAAAGCCTCAATCCGGTTCACAATATGATTCAACCAGTAACGCTGAGATCGATCATCCTGATGACTCATGACGCCATCCTCCCCCAACAGGTTCCGGTGCCCCATCCCAAACCCCGATCAAGTCAGCCGTCCGCCGCTCAAAGGATGAGGCAACGGACAGATTCGGGTAGGCACGTCTCATCCACCATCATAGCAGGCAATTGGATGGCCAGCCTCACCCGCTTCCAAAAAATAAACAAACTTTCGATACCATGCCGCCCAAGGCCCCACAGGAAGGACTCATCAAAGAGAACGGGGTGAGTAACGCTGCGGCAGACTGAGCGCATTAACGCAAACCGTCCCCAGTCAGCAGGCCGGGCTCCCCCAAACCATGAGGCGGAAGATGGGCTTTTAAAAAACGGGCAAAAAAAAATCTCTTGCGTGAGGGGGAAAAGTGCAAGAGATCGGATAGAGAGAGGCAGTATTTATTAAATGAGAGACATTATGTTTTGGTGTGTTGTTTGTTTGCACTGTCATAAATCCCCCTGAAAAAAATGAATTGCCTGAACTAAAAAACTTTTTACATAAGTTTACTTTTAATTTTATTTTAAATTTTAAAACCCAAAAAACCCAACCCTCAAAGGCCAGGCTCCCCGAAGTGTCCCAGACTGCAAGAGTACCCCCTCAAACCTTGTTGACCAGGGCTTGCTGAATACGCTTTACCTCGGCGGAACCCGCGGCGGAAGGCTTGGCCAGCAAGTAGGCGTCCAGCGCCCCACGGGCTTCTCCCTTGCGATTTAACTGGCTGAGGTACCAAGCCTTCAGCATCAGGTATTCCGGCTCACTGCGATCATAAGTAATGGCTCTCTGGATATCCCCGAACGCACTGTCAAAGTCCCCCAGCTCCTGATGCACCAGGCTGCGGCGATGATAGGCCCGGGGATCTTTGGGTTGCATCTCAATGGTCTTATCAATGGCCTGCAATGCTTTTTCCAGCCAGGGTCTGGCGTTTTCTCCCTTTTGAATAGCCTGAAGCGCCTTTTGATAATAACCCACCCCCAAATTCAGATAATTCAGGGGGGTACCGCTCTGTTCCACCGTGCGCTCCAGCCTGCCAAGGGCCTTCTCCTGCGCATTGGCCAGCTCCTGCACCCGCTCGGTAGTGACCTCACGCTGTTCCGGTGAAAGATTGTTGATATCGGCGGCCAGCGTATAAAGCCGACGAATGGTAATCACGTCCCGCAAGGAGGGCTTGATGACGCTTCGGTTTTCCGAGTACATAATGTCCCCGGGCTGATCACTATGGCCCATCAAGCCCAGACTGTGCCCCAGCTCGTGAACGGCCACCGCATGAATCTGCTCACCGCTCTGCGGCTTGCCCAAAATATCAAAGGTGGCTATCTTCACATCCATGTAGTCAATACGGTCGCCCTGATAATGCGGGGTCATCAAGCCCGCAGTATAGGCGGTTCGCCCTTCCTCGTTATACGCCTGACTATCGATGTTGTTCACCCAGCTCACCCGAATATCGGCCTGCTCTTTACTGGTCACCTGCGTGTAGGACAGCTGATTTTCAAGCGCCGCGCACCATACATCCAGCCCCCGTCGAACCTCAGCCACAAACCCCGGCTGAAAATTGCGAATGCCCAGAGGAGACTCCTCAATATAAACCCTCAGCGGTAGCCGGGACAAAGCCCAACGCACTCGCTTCCCCCCCTCTGTGGCATTGTCCAGGTAATCACCACCCTTGGGAATGACCCCTTCATAGCGATCCGCCTTTGCCCCTCCAGTCTCTCCGCTCAAACGCCACTGCCGACTGTTGCTGCTTTCCGTATACAGTCGTAAACGGGACAGCCCCACCCGAGACAAACGAGCGGCCTGAGAGTCAGGGGCCAGCGTCAAAATTTTCTGGTATTCAGCCTGAGCCTCCGCAAAGCGGTTCAACTTCAGGTAAGAGTCCGCCAGATAATAATGGGCATTGGCGTTCAGGCTGTTTTGAGCCACCGAGTCCAGAAAATAACGGATGGCGCCCGCGTAATTGCCCTGAGTATAAAGGTTCAGCCCCAGCTGATAGGCATCGGCATGGGCAGGGGCCGCAGCAAGCAACATGACTACCGCAGCACAGGCCACCCCCAACGGAAACACGGCGCTATACGATTTGAAAACGGCAATTATTTTCATGTTCACGCGTTAATCTCAAACACTCACTCGCTTAAAGGCACTATCGGCCAACCAGTCTCAAACTGTAATTTCTATTTTACTCCCTGCCCGTTCATTAGAAACGGCTCCGGATTCATCCACCAGCTGCCATCCACCCAGGCCCTCCACATTTTACAGACTTCCCACCTCCCGGGCGAGGGATGCCCGCCTTCAACCCGCACAAAAGAAGGAACACATTGAATGATCGCACCCACTTCCAGTAAAATGACCTTACAGCTTCCCGTGGAAAAACCCAGTGCCGTCCCCACCCAAGCAAAGGCAGCCGCCATGTTCAAACGCAGCTTTTTACTGGTTTTGATGATTACCTCTCTGGTGTTCGCCTCGGCCTTTGCCACCCAGTTATGGATGACCAAAGACCTGCCCTCCTCCTACGATCCGGGGCTCAGCATTGAAACCGCCTTTAAAACCTCCAAAGTGCCTTTGCTGGTTGAGTTTTACAGCGACACATGCGGCACCTGCAAACAACTGACACCGGTTATTCACGAGTTGAAAGAAGGCCCCTACAAGCACAGACTGACTCTGGTCATGCTGGATGTCAGCGAACCGGCCAACCAGGACATTGCCAAGTTATTCGGGGTAGACGCCTTGCCCGGTGTGTTCGTGTTTGATCCCCATCACATGAAGAAGCACCCCATCAAGCCGGAATTTTTCACCTCCAAAGGCACCTTGCAACAGGCCATCGACAAGGCTTTATCCAAAACCATGAATTTATAAACACCATGGAATCGCCAAACTTTCAGGGGAAAACCATCGTGTTTTCCGAAAACCGGGGGATCAGGGCTTCATTTTTTAGAGAATTGGCCGCTATATAAAATTGATAACCCGATCGGAAACACGGACGCCGGATTCAATATTTCTTCACAAATTAAGGCCAGCCCCTAAACCGGGCAGAAAGCATGTCCTGTAGTCAAATCCGGCGCTCCTTCATTCGCCCGACCGAGAATGCCGTCAATGTCGCGAATGCAGAAAAGCCGGGACTGTGTGTAAAATACTAGTGAAGGATAAGATTGGCACAGTCAAAATAGCAGCCATTCAAGGCTTAGCCATCAGCCAGGAGGGATTATGAGTAAAAATGTCGTGATGACACACGAGGTTGGACTGGGTAATTCAGTCTTCACTGAAATTTCAAGAGATTTTCGTTGCACCCTCAAAGCTGTTAAACGGGTCTTGGGTGACAAGCACATCATGACCACCGTGTTACTCCATGCCTGCGTGTTTCCGACTGATCGCATGAGCCTGAAAATGGTCTGGGATCAGTTTGCCGCTCTACCCGTTGCCCAACGCGCCGATATTCTGCAGCAGCTTCGCAGTCGGGCCATGTAGATCCGTTTTCAGAAAACCACGCCCCCCTCTGTGAACAAGAAAAGCCTCCCTGGCGACCGAAAGTGCCTGTTGCGCAACAAATCCGGCTCTGTAGCGTCTTTCCTTGAAAATACCGGTTTTGGGGATAACCCACGGTAAAATCACAGGAAGGGGAGTTGGGGCCATGATTTCAGGACGCAAACCACCAAGACGGTGCAAAACCATCTATTCCGTACTGTGTCTGGCTGTTTTGGCCGTTTCTATACCCAATCCCCAGAAGGCTCAGGGGCAGCCCTGGACGCTGGCTCAGGCCAGCATTCCTTCAGCGGGTGCTGTGCTTGGCTGGGAGCTAAATATGAACCGTATTTACACACCCAAACTCGATCCGGGCGTCCCGGCCTCTCAAACAAACTCCGGCCAGCAGGCGCCTGTCATCTTTTACGACCTGAAGCACTGGCCCGTCCAGCCCACTCGGCAGGATCGCCCCTTTCTCCTCAATACGCCGAACCCCGGCAGGTAAAAGCCACCCTTCAAGGCTGACCCGAATAACTGGTCACCGGGGCAGGTACCGGCTGAATGCCGTACAGCTTCTGGATTGTTCGCACGTCTCGGCTGGACAGTTCAGACACCAGAGGATGGGTATACATAATATCCCCCGGATCGCTGCTGTGCCCCCAAATACCGATAGCATGTCCCAGCTCGTGCAAAACCAGCTTACGTACCTGCTGTTTCCGGTTCTCAAGGGTGATAGCAGTGCCTGGTTCCCCAGTATTAACCACAATGGTCACCCGCAAGCGCTTCATAGGATCTTCTGTATTCAGCGTTTCAATGTTAAAGCTGGCGTGACCAATGCTGGCGTTGGCATCCATTAAAGGTCCCTGCTTAAGAGTAATTAAAATGCGGGCCTGATCAGGATATCCGACTTCCCGGAAACGGAGTCGGCCCTGCGTAGCATGCGTCCATGTGTCAAAATCCTTGTAGACTTCCGGAACAAACAACGCTTGAGAGGGATCATTCAGCACCACGAAAACAGGCAATGGCATTTGCCAGTCCTGCCAAATCAGACGCTCCCCGCGGGACTCCTTGGTGGTAAGCGTGGAATAATCAGGCTCCCTGCTGGCCGAAAAACGACGAGCATCAAAACTGCGCACCAGCTCCACAATTTGCGGATCCGGGCTGGAGGAGAGCTTGACGTACTGGCGGTAATGCTCATAAGCGTCCATGATTTTACCTTGCTTCTCCTGAATCACCGCAAGATTAAAATGCAATAAAGGTTCATTGGGAGCCATTTCAATGGCTTTTTGATAGGTCCCTTGCGCCTGATCAAAAGCCCCCAGACTTTCCTGTAAATTGGCCAGGTTGTTATAAGCGGGAATCAGATAAGGATCCAGGGTCAAGGCCTGTTGATAAATAGCAATAGCTTCATTATTTTTGCCCTGCCGAGACAAATCAATGCCCGTATTGTAGGCTTTTACCGCCTCTCGGCGCTGCGCCTCAGAAACACTACGCTGGTGGGCATTGATTAGCTGATTGACCCGATACTGGGAACTGGCCTTGACCGGCGGATTGGCGTTCAACTGCCTCTCCAGCTGGGTCAACCGGCGCTCCTGAGACAGGTTCTCGTACTTCCGCCCCAGAACCTGAATTTCCACCGTGTCTAAAGTCTTATCATGATCCATTTCCTGAGCGGAGACCGGCACGAGCAAGCCACATAACAGGGCGCTCATCAAACATAGGGAAAAATTAAGCAGAGAAACCTGAAATTTCATTGCAACTTGGCTGTTACTTTAGGGGATGAAGGAAACAACACCACATACTTAAGTGGATTTTTTTCAGCAGCGGCGCCCTGAACTTTGTTTTGCTCCTGCTCGGTAGGAGTGGCCGACTCAATATCGGCGTACAAACCTTCCATGTAAGTTTTCAAAGTGTCGTTGGCTTCTTTCAGGCGATTCATTTTTTTGTACAACAGAGCCAGGTTGTAATAGGAGTCCTTGTTCCTGGGATCCGCTTGAATGGCCTTTTTATAGGCTGCCACCGCAGGTCTGGACTTGTACTGTAATTCATAGACAAAACCCAACCGATTCCACAACTCCGCATCGTTGGGATGTTTTTTGAGAATCTCCTGATACTCCCGGATGGCTTCGTTGTAATCCTGATTAGCTTGTAAAACAAAGGCCAGGTTTTTACGCGCGGTGACTAAATTGGGGTTGAGGGCCAGGGCGTGCTGATAGGCAAACTTGGCATCCGTGCGCTTCCGGCTCATCTCCAGAATGAAACCCATATTATTGTATAACTGAGCCTTGAGCTTATCTGAAGGCGCGTCTTTTATGGCATCCAGAATTTCTTTCTTGGCCTGCGCCAAGTTCCCGACACTCAAGGAGGCTATGGAAGCGTTGGAAGTCACCTCGGAAAAGCCCATTTTATTTTTGGAGCGCAATAACATAAACTGCTGATGTGCCTTTGGGTAATCACCGGCTAGCAATAGAATAATGCCGTAATCATTAATAATCCCAACCGTTTTCAGTTGAGCGGCAGCCACCTCATAATAGCGAGCGGCATCTTTATAACGGGCTTCATCCAAAGCCTGATTACCCTTGGCCTGAGCCATTTTGGCAATTTTAGCCAAATTGCTTTCAATAGCCTTTCGCTCAGGTTCGGTCAACTTGGGCTCCAACGCCTTTAACTCCATAAAGGCGTTCACCTCGTAAGGATTATTGCGCAAAATAGCGATGTACTCATTTCGGCTTTTCAAGTAATCCTGCGCAATGGCGTAAGTGCGTGCAAGCCCCAAAGAGGCAATCAGGGGGCGTTTTTGAGGCGGAATGCTTTCCAGCAGGGAAATCGATTCTTCATAAAATTTGGTATTGAACAACGATTGCGCCAAACCGACTTTGGCCTCAATATTATCCGGATCACCAGCCAAAACCTGCCGCCATTCATAATTGGCCGCGGACCAGTCTTTGGTCTGCATGGCAGCCCGAGCCTGTACCAGATTCCCCGTGATATCGGCCAGGGCGACAAAAGGACCACAAGCAAAAACCAGAAGTAAACTTAACAGGCAACCAACAAGACGGGAATCCTTGCGCATTAGTAATACGCCCCTCGCATGCCGTATAGGGGAAAGAAAGGGAAGTAGCCCTGATAGCCACCGGTGTAAGGGAAGTTCAACTGGCGATCGCCGTTATTCTGCAAGAAATAACTGACATCCATATACTGATTATCAGGCGATTTATACTGCATGCCCACTAAAAAACCATTCTCAAAAACAAAGACGGTCGCCGCGCCGCTTTTGTTTTCATCAAAATAGTAAAAATTGACGATGGGCGGATACATTTGCTCAGAACGCACAATCTCATCCGGAGGGCGTCCCAGCGCCATAGTCACATCGTTGAAAGAGGATGAACCATACACCAGGTTCTGAACGCTGCGCTCAGAGGTCCACGGGGTAGCGTTTTGCAAGGCCCAGCCAGAGGTAGCCCAGAAAAGACTTAAAGACAGCAAGCACGCTGTCAGTAAGCAAGTCTGTCTTTGAAATTTCGTAAGCGTCAGCGTCATAGAGCACGCAGGCCTTTAGTGAAGGGGCGGAAGATTATTGTTTACGAGAAGAGGAGGTCGTGGTGGCCAATTTACCACGAAGGGGCGTTTGGGCGTTCTTCAGGTCATCGGTGGGATTGCCCAAGGTAACGGTATCAATCTCGGTATAGTCGTTTTTGAGGTACTCAAACTGCCCTTTAACCCAGCCTTCCCGGCCATTGGACATAATGATCTTCACCCAGCCGGAATTGGTGTGGCCAATGTAACGATATTCTTCGCCAGTGGTAGTGGAGCCGACTTTATCGCCTTTGCCCAAAGGCTTGGAATAAACCGCAGCATCGGCCAGAGCCAGCACCTTGGGAGCGCTCAACAGGCTCGCCTTTTCAGATTCGACCTGTCTCAGGCCATCCCGAATACCTTCCAACTTGGGAGAGGCCGTAGTAGCGTAATTGTAAGCGTTCAGGCGGACCACTTTACCTTGCACGTTGGCCCGGGCGTTTTGCTGATTTTGCAGGGAGCCAAACACTTCCCGCTCGTCCATCATTCGTTGCTGGCGGATGTCATCCAGCTGGTTGTTGCGAGGGTTGGCGATAATATCGGGAATTTTGCCAAAGGGAATGGTCAAACCGCCTTGCAAAAACCAGCTCATAGCATCGGTTTTGCCGTTGACGGAGTTAAGATTCCCTAAAATGGGGTTGTTGTTCAAACCGAATTGCAAGCCGAAGTTGGAGCGCCCCAAGTTGGCGTTGGGCAAGGCCAGGGGGTTGCGGGGCAGCACCAGGGCGGATGTACCGCCCACCGCATTGGACTGCGTGGGAGCGTAAACCTGAGTTCTGTTACCACCAATATTAATACCAATATTGTTGCACAATGCAGATAACTCACCCGATACGTTACTCCCATTGAGACCCATACAAACATCTTTCATAGTAGAGTTATTAATGGTTGTAGTTGCAGAGCCTTGCTCACCCTCAGCCTGAGTAGGAATGACTTGAGACGTGAGTACAATTAAAAATGCGAGAATGGTGAACAGCCTAAGAGAAAGTTTAGCTGATTTCTTCAACAGAAAAATAGTCATTTAACTAGATGCTCCTGGGCTGACAACAAATGGATGAAAAGAAACGAAGAACTCTTTCAAATTGGGTGAAACCCAGATCCCAGGCCGAAGCCTGGAATCTGAAGTTTCAGACAGTTTCAACTAGAAGTTGATGTTGTTTTGGGTTGCAGTAATGTCACCGGTGACAGAGGCAGCATTCAGACCCACGGTGGTGTTGTAGAAGCTAGCGGAGTTGATGGTGCCGCCGCCAGCGCCCAGATCACCAGCGTTCACGAAGATGGCGTTGGTCATATCACCAACCACACCCACGGAACCTTCGGTCAAGCCATTGTTAGTACCGATGTAAGAACCGGAACCGATCACGCCGTAGCCATTCAGCTGGTCGCCGTTGATCAGGTTGCCGTTGTCTTGTACGCAAGCGTTGGAAGCGTTCAAGCCAGCACCCAGCACGTTGTCCTGAACGTTCAGGTCAAAGTTCTGGCTGTTGTCGTTGTTAGAATCGTTAACGCTCTTATTGTTGAAGTTGTCGCTCAAAGCAACATTAGCGGTGTTGTTGTCATCGCCATCGTTGCTAACGTTGTTATCGTTACCATCGTTGCTGGTCAGGTTGTTTTTGGAGAAGGCGTTGGTTTCGTTGCCGGACAGCAAGCTGTTGCCGTTGGCCTGGTTGTTGTCATCGCCATTGTTGCTGACGTTGCCATCGTTGCCATCGTTGCTAACGTTGTTGTCGTTGCCATCGTTGGATTTGAAAGCATCAGTCAAGGAAAGGCTGGTGGTTTCGTTGTTGCTGTTGGTATCGTTGAAGCTGTTGTTATCGTTGTTGGTGTTGGTATCGTTGAAGCTGTTGTTGTCGCTCAGGTTGTCGTTGTCCTGGCTGGCGTCAGTCAGGTTGTTGTTGGAGAACAGATCGTTACCGTTAACCTGATCGTTATCGGCGCTGGTGGTGTTGCCAACAGTGCTGCCGATGTTGCTGCCATTGTTGAAATCGTTGTTATCGGAAACAGCGAAAGCGCCAGCGGTGCTGACAACGGCCAAGGACAAGGCCAAAGCGAATAATTTATTCTTCATTGAAGTACTTCCTTCCAAAGAATGACTTTAACTAAATTTGACTTTAACAATTTGGTACTAACCTCTCCCATAATGGCCAATGAAACCCAACTGTCAACACGGCAACAAAGCACATCATTTATATATAAACGCCCCAGAATTCCCGCCTCATACAGACTTCACAGCGTCATCCGTAGGAAAATCACCCCAAAAATCACCCTTAAAATCACCCCCAAATTCCATAAAAAACGATACAAACCCATTATTTTTTTAAAATAATCATTTCACTCTGCGTTCCCAAAAATCCCGAAAAGCCTTGCAAAGCTGACCACACGACTAGTCCACACTTGGACAACTGGACAATTGAAATTATTTTGTTCCGCAATGATTCAGTTTTAATTTGCAGAACAAAACAGACTTTCACAAGTTTCCGCACGAACAGCCAATCTTCCTGAAAAGCAGTATTATTCAAATTTCAGAAAACTTTTCCCAAACCTGTCGCAATACGCACCAAGCATTTATTTACAGACCCTCTATCTACAAATTTCTACAAAACTTTTGTTTTTCGCTGAATCAGCACACAGCCAATGATGGCCATAATGGTGACCGGCATCCAGGCCAGCAGGGTCAGGTAAGCGGGAAGCGGCATACTGGCGATGAAATCAAAGTGGCTGGATTTACCGATATTTTGAAACGTATTGTGCAACATATAAAACAGAAATAGCACGACAATGGCGTAGACAAAGCCACGATTGCTACCCTGACGGGGCGGCGTAATGGAGAGGGGCACCGCACTGAGGATAATGACCAGACAACTCAGGGGCCAGGTCAGCTTGGCCCACAATTGCAGGTAGTTCCCACGGGCCACCCGCTCCTGATTGGATTCCCGCTTTTGAATGGCCTGCAGCATTTGGCCAAAGGTTTGTTGCTCAGAACTGATCCAGGTGCCAGAAGCTCGTTCCCGTTCCAGTTCGGCCCGCTTTTCATCCTGATTGGGATTCTTGATGAGATCCCCCAGACGCAAACTGCCCAAATGGCCGCTGCTAAATTTCTGCTCATCGGCGGCGGCACTTTGTCCCCGCACAATGGTGTAATGGTTCACGTTCTCCAGACTCCAACCGTCATAAGCGTTCAGCTCGCCAGAACGGGCCTGATAAATTTGCATGGCCTTGGGCTTTGATAAATCAAGGATGGTGGTGTCTTCCAGGTGATGCCCCTGATAGTTGCTGACGTAAATCATCTGGGTCAGGTTGTGCTTCTCATCGAAGGTGGTGTAGGTAAAACTGCTTCCGTTGGCAGGCAAGGCCGATTCGCTGATGGCCACCCGCTTCATTTGCTCGGTTTTCTGGTTGCACCAGGGCACGACGTAATCATTCAGCCAGTAAGCCATGCCACTGCACAGCAAGCCCAGGGCCAAAGCGGGAACCATAATCCGCCACAAGCTGATGCCGTTCATGCGCAAGGCGATGATTTCAAACTGGTTGTTCAACTGGTTAAACACCAGCAGCACGGCCAAAAACACGCTGGCAGGCATCACCAGGGCAATGGATCGGGGGAGCTGCAAGCCCACCATGGTAATCAGGGTGCTAAACGGTATGCCGTACTTCTGCACATCCCGAATGAACTTGAGCAGGGTGTCCGAAAAGAAAGCCACCAGGGTGAAGACCACCACCCCCATAATAAAGTAGTCCAGCAGTTGCCGGAAAATATAACGATCGAGCAGTTTGGGGGCCATTGAAAAAACCTTTGCCTCAAATGAGAGATTCGGAAACACGAGCGAGAAAACGTAAGCCATCAGGAGCCAGAGAGGGGATGCCGGGTAACGCTCAAGTTCAACCAGCTTTATGATAGAATCAAACGCAATGAAAAGCAAAGATCCTGAGTGTTGGAGGACAAGACACGCCAGCCCCCGGGATCGCCGTGATTGCGTTTATGTAAAGGAGCCCACCCATGGGAAACGTATTAAATGTAACGGATGAAAGTTTTGAACAGGAAGTTAAAAAAGCCGACGTGCCGGTTCTGGTAGACTTCTGGGCTCCCTGGTGCGGGCCCTGCCGCGCCCTGGCCCCGGTGATTGATGAACTGGCCAGCGAGTACGAAGGGAAGCTGAAAGTGGTTAAGGTGAATACCGATGACTCTTTGCAAACCGCCCAAAACTACCACATCAGCGGCATTCCCACCCTGATCATCTTTAAGAATGGTGAACCGGTTGAGCAAATGGTGGGCAACCACAAAAAGTCCACCCTCACCGAAGTGCTGAACAAGCACCTGAACAACTAGTCCCACCGCACGGGATCAAACCTCAAAAAGCACGATCTTCGGGTCGTGCTTTTTTGGTGAGGGGGTCATAAAAGATGGCAATAAAAAAGGAAAGCCTATGCCTGGGCTTTCCCTGATGAATCACACGAAATTGGAGAATAAGAAAGACACACTACTTTTGGTTGTTATAAATCCGTATAGGTGTAATACCAATACCCGAGGTGAACCAAACCTCAGGTTAAGTTATATGAAGCTAAAAACCCGAATCAGAAAACCGTGAATGATGGAATCGTCAGGCTTGTTGGGGCGGACGGGCCTGCTGCGGTTGCTGGGGTTGAGCCGGAGGCTGCTGTAAACGCTGTACCTCCAGCATGGCCTTAAACCCCAGGTACACCAGAGAACATTTTTTGACCGCAGGCAAATACAGGGCGCAGTCGGCCCCCAGGCACAATTCATCCACACTGGGATTGCGAATGCTTAAAATGGGACAAATGGGGGTGCTGGCAGTCATAAAGAAAAGATCCCTGATCAATGGGCTGTCTCTCTATTATGAAAAGAATCCGGCCCGCAAGGCATCCCTTAAACGCATGAAGCCAAGCCTTACCAGCAGGACTCAGCTATTCCGCTCAGTTCTCTGTCAACAGCCGGTGTACCCAGGAAAACAGGCGAGACAATTCAAAGGGGCGAGGCAAATATAAGTCCGCGCCTGCCTGTAAGACCCGTTGACGGTTATGCAGACTGGACGCGCAAATAATACGGACTTCCGGATAGTGCGCCCGAATCTCAGAGGTCAGCTGCAAGCCGGTTTCCTCCTGATTGACCAACGCATCCAGAATGACCAGACGGGTTCCAGGCAAACGGGCGTTTTCGGTCAATCGCTGCCAGGCGTCCACAGGGTTGGTGACCAGTTCAACGGCGAAGCCCTCCATTTCCAGCGTGGTTTTAAGCAGGTAGGCCAGTGCGGCATCCGTTTCCAGTATTAAAATACCCGGTCGCCGGTCGGCAATAACCGGCGTGGCAATGCTTCCAGCCAAACGCAAGCGATCACTTTGCCAGCTGGAGCCCGATTGCATGCGGGCCAGACTACCCATTTGCTGGCTGGCGTTAAACAGGGACATAAAAGAGTCAAATGGCTGGGTTTCCGTGGAGGCAATGCCAATACTCAGACTGAGCAAGGGCACGCGGCGACTAATGTTATCCGAAATGACTGAAATCAGGTAACCCTGCTTGCGATCCTTCTCCGAATAAAAGTTGGGCGAAACGGTTTCAAACTGCCGACAGGCCAAAGCAGCCAGCTTATCAGCCTTATCTGGATGAGAAACAATCACGAAGTGATTTTCATCGCTCTGACTGATGAAGTCAGGCACCATCACAATGCGGCTGAGCATGGCCGCTACTGTTTTCAGCACCTGACGGGCCGGTAAATCTCCGTAGGCTTCGCTGTACACGTCAAAATGATCCAGGGCCACGGTAAGCAGGGCGACGGGCTTTTGCTGGTTCAGGCGACGCTGCACCACTTTCTGGGCAAACTGCAAACCCGGCAACTGGGTGACGGCATTGGCCGCAAAGTCCAGATTGCGTCGCAAATGCACCAGCAAACGAATCTGAAACTCCTCTTCTGACAGGGTTGGTCCAAAAATATCATCCGCGCCCTGCAATAAATACTGGATGCGCTGATTCTCCTGAGCGTCACTCTGGACTACCACAATGGGTCTTACCTTCAGACCCTGTTCCCGAATTTGCTCACAGAAGCCCAGCACATCATCACCCTGAGCCTCCAAATCGTCGGCGAACAGGCAAATCAAATCCGGCATAACCTCGGCCAGAATCGCCTGAACCGTCTCTCCCCCAGGTCCCAGACGCTCACTGTGCAACAGGGTCAGCATGCCGGGATGCCCAAAGTTGCCCATCAAAGCGGTCATATCCTGACCGGGAGCATTTCCCACCAGCAACACTACCTGAAAGTCACTCATCGCTCCACCTCCGAGGCGGACAGCCGACGCTGGTACATGGCTTGTCGCTCCGGGGTGGCCGCCGGAAAAATAACGGTAAAGCTGCTGCCCTGACCCGGGGTGCTTTCCGCCGAAATCCGCCCCCCCATGGCCGTGGTCAGGGACTGGGTGATGTATAGGCCCAGACCGGTGCCCTCCACTTGCTGCTTCAGAGGGCTTTCCACCCGGTAAAACTGGGTGAAGATTTTAGGCAGCAATTCCGCCGGAATGCCCGGGCCCTGATCCTGCACCACAATGCGCACCTGAGTGTCATCTTCCGGGAGAAACTCCGCCCGAACAGTGACCAGGGTGCCCTCCGGCGAATATTTGGCCGCGTTATCCAGTAAATTGATGAACACCTGCTCCAGCTTGTCCACGTCCGCCCATACTTCAATCGATTCCGGGTGTACGCTCAGATGAAACATACGAGGGGGGACGGTAGACTGCTGGGCCATGATCTTAGCCCGCACGCTCTCCACCGTCTTTTCCAGCAGCTTTTTCAGGGGAATGGGCCGGTAACTCAACTCCACCCGCCCGGCGCTGAGCCGGGAAGCGGCCAATAAGTTTTCCACCAACCGAATCAAACGATCCGCCTGATCCTTGATAATGCTGATAAAACGTCGTTTTTCCTCATCCGGCAACTGCCCCCCATAGCGCAGCAGGGTATCGGCAAAGCCCTTGATGCTGGTCAGGGGGGTTCTAAACTCGTGACTGACGGTACTTACAAAATCGGAATGGGCCTGCGTCAGTGTGGTATCCTCCGAAAATGGGTCGATCAGCGTCAACACACTGCCATGATCCAGCGGGCTGTGCTTGATCTTGACTTTCAAAGCCTCCGGTTGGGCTGGCTGGGCTGCAGATCGCAAAAAGCCACTGTGCAGCGGGGTCGGCTCCCCGTCCGGTAACCCCAGACAAAAGGCGCAATCCACCTTGGGGAGTGGCTGAATCCAATCGTTCAGGCGGGTAACTGTTGGCAGAGACGGTGATCCCAACAACTGCCGCAGGACCGGATTAACATACAGTACCTGTCCAGCCGCGTCGCACACCATAGCCCCGGAGGTTAAACTTTCCAGCAAGGGTAACGCGCCCAAATCATCCAGAGCAAAAGCATCCAAAGGAAACGACTCAGCCATGGGAAGCCTCCACAAGACCCAATTTTTGGGCCAAAGCCGATCGCAAGGCTGGCAGCACCGCCGCCGCTGGCCCTTGCAAAAAGTGATCCACAACGAAGGGGGTGAATGCGCTCATCTCCGGGTTGATTTCAATCACGGTCGCCCCGGCCTCTTTGGCGATCTGGGGCAGGCTGGCCGCCGGATGCACCACCCCGGAGGTACCCACAATAAGCATCACCGAGGCATGTTCGGCAGCGAGAAAAGCCCTGTCCAGCACTTGAGGCGGCAGCATTTCCCCAAACCAGACCACATCGGGACGCACCCAGGCGTTGCACACCGGACAACGTGGCGGAGAGACTTCCGCATCGGCCAGTAGCGCCAAACTGACCGGGTGATTGTGATCCAGGCATTTGTGGCGAAAAATATTGCCGTGCAATTCAAGTACGGTCTGGCTACCCGCCCGCTGGTGCAGGTTATCGATATTCTGGGTGATGAGGGTGAAAGCGGGAAATAGGGTTTCCAAATCGGCCAGGGCCTGATGAGCGGCGTTGGGCTGGGCCTGCCACACCGTATTTCGGCGAAAGTCGTACCAGTCCCACACCATAGCCGGGTTACTCAAAAAACCCTCCCGGGTGGCCAAATCTTCGGCCTTGTAGTTGGCCCACAGTCCAGTCTGGGCATCCCGAAAGGTGGGAATGCCACTCTCTTTGGAAACGCCCGCCCCAGTCAAAACCACCAGACTGCCTTGAGTCTGGTGGCAATGTGTGAGCGCTTGAACTGCTTTATGCAGAATGGCCAAATCGGGCAAGAGGGGTTACTCCTTGTTTGGCACCATTTTCTCTGGCTATCATTCTACGATAGCTAGCCCCGATCGCCAGCGCCTTTTTCCGCCTGATTTTGTACCGCCCGCACCGAACCGGCCAAAGCACCCATAAAGGCAATGGACTCATACGGTAAAAACAGGGTGTTGGATTGCCCTTGAGACACTTTTTCCAGCGATTCCAGATACTTCACCTGCAAGACTTCCTTAGACGGGTTGGCATCTTTAATAGAAGTGAACATTTTATAGACCATTTCCGCTTCGGCGCTTTGTACACTGCGAATGGCGGCGGCTTCCCCTTCCGCTTTTTTGATGGAAGCCTGCTTGTGGCCTTCGGCCTCCAAAATCATGGCCTGCTGGACGCCTTCGGCATTGCGGATGGCCGCTTCCCGCTCCCCTTCCGATCGCAAAATCGCGGACTGCTTCTCGCCTTCCGCGGTCAGAATCATGGCCCGTTTTTCCCGTTCGGCCCGCATTTCCTTCTGCATGGAATCCACAATATCCCGGGGCGGATCGATATCCTTCACTTCCACCCGGTTCACTTTTAAGCCCCACTTGCCCGTGGCGTCGTCCAGCACGTGCTGCAACTTGGAGTTAATGACATCCCGGCTGGCCAGGGTTTCATCCAGGGTCATTTCCCCAATGATATTCCGCATGGTGGTCAGGGCCAGCTTTTCCACGGCGGTAATTAAATCAACCACCTCATAGGTGGCCCGCACCGGGTCAGTCACCTGAAAGTAGATGATGGCGTCAATGTTCATGGTCACGTTTTCTTTGGTAATCACCGGCTGAGAGGGCAGATTGTAGACCTGCTCCCGCATATCCACCATGCGAATGCTATCCAGAAAAGGCACCAGCAACCGAATCCCAGCTTCTTGCGTGGCCAGGTACTGCCCCAAACGCTCTACCACTCCCACAGTAGACTGGCGCACAATACGCACCGAGGAACCCACCACCACCAGAGAGAAAATGATGAGAATAAAAACCAGAAAACCGCCCAGTACTTCCATTTATAGAAACTCCCTATCGCTCGATTCAAAAAATGCGCTTGAAATCACCCAAAACGGTTGTAAAACCGATTGCCCACAAAGCACTCAGGACGGTGACGGCTTGGGGGTCACGGCCAGTTTGGCCCCGTCCACCTTCACAATCAAGGCCTCCTGCCCCACCGGAATGGTTTCTCCATCCTCATTAGCCAGATAAGCCGTCCAGACCTCCCCGGTATGGGTGACCTTGACCTTACCCGTGTACTTGTCCACCGGCTCTAACACCAGCACCACCGTATTCAGCAAGGCCGACACGTTAGACTCCACGGCAGGGCGATTGCCCACTTTGAAGGCTTTGGTCAGCACCGGGCGGGCCCACCATACCATTAACAGGGAAGAAAGCACGAAAACCAGCGTTTGCCCCAACAGGCCCGGAATAAACAGGGAGGCCAGTGCAGCTATCAGCGCGCCGAGGGCAAAAAAGCACACGAAGAAGCCCACGGTAAACACTTCGATAATTCCCAACAGCAAGGCCAGTGCCACCCAGCCCAGCATGACGTTTGACATGCCCACTTCCATCAGTCTGCTTTACCTCTAATCCTGCTCTTCTCCTATTGTAACTGATAGAACAGGGAGAAGCACTTCTTAATTCAACTGCGGGGCGGGTTGGTGCTTCAGCAGGGGGAAGCCCAGCGCCTCCCGTTGCTGCACATACAGCTTGGCCACTTGCTCCGCCAAACGCCGAATGCGCAAAATGTAATTGGTGCGCTCATCCTTGCTGATGACGCCACGGGCATCCAGCAAGTTAAAGGCGTGAGAGCATTTCAGCACGTAATCGTAAGCGGGCAGCACCAACTGGTGAGACAAGGCGTTCTCCACCTCGCCCCGGTACAGATCAAACAACTGCATCAGGGTCTGCGGATTGGACACTTCAAAGTTGTACTTGGACTGCTCAATCTCGTTCTGCAGGTAGATATCGCCGTACGTAAGCGTTTCATTCCACTTCAGCTTATAGACGCTGTCCACATCCTGCAGGTACATGGCGATCCGCTCGCAACCGTAAGTGATTTCCACGGCAGTCGGATGAATATCCAAACCACCAGCCTGCTGGAAATAGGTAAACTGGGTGATTTCCATGCCATCCAGCCATACTTCCCAGCCCACGCCCCAAGCCCCCAGGGTGGGCGATTCCCAGTTGTCTTCCACAAAACGAATATCATGCTCAGCAATATTGATGCCCAGCACTTCCAGACTTTTCAGATACAGATCCTGAATATTGTCCGGGGAAGGCTTCATAATGACCTGATACTGAAAATAGTGCTGCAAGCGGTTGGGGTTTTCCCCGTACCGGCCATCGGTAGGACGACGGCACGGATCCACGTTACCCACGTTCCAGGGTTCCGGCCCCAGCACCCGCAAGAAGGTAGCCGGGTTCATGGTGCTGGCGCCTTTTTCACTGTCGTAGGGAAACTGCACCACACAGCCCTGCTGGGCCCAATACTGGTTTAAATTAGCGACCAACTCCTGAAATGTAAGTGCCATAGGTATCCATAATCTTTCTTTTTAAAAGGAGGTGTACAAAAGGTTGGAAGCAGGCCCGGCACTTTGCCGGAACGCCCGCCCAGACGGAGGACAAAAAGACTCGCGACACGATGTCGACAGCCTTAAAAGTCTAACACAAGGGCAGAGGGCGATCCTTCACGGCTGCGTTCAACAAATCAACGGCATTGGTAATCAGGCCATCCACGCCCATAGCCATTAACTGAGGAAATTTTTGCCGCTCCTCCTCCCGAGTCTCGCTGCTGGCCCAGGCCACCACCGGCAGGCCTGCCGAATGGGCGATTTCAACCAATGCCGGGGTGGTATCGCTATAACTGGGCTGAATGGCGTCCACCCCGACCCATCGCTGCGCGTAGAGCTTGATAAACCCTTTCAGCAGAACCGGCCACTGCTTGACCAGATCCGGAACCTGCACATTCAGGGCCGTTTTAATCTGTGGATCGTAACGCTTGATTTTCCGTAAACTGACCGGGGAAAAACTCAGCACCGTGACCCGATCGTATAAATTTTTCTCTCGAATCAGGCGGGCCACCTTCCGTTCCAACTGCCCACTGGCAAAGGGATTCACCGTTTTCAGCTCGATACAAAACCGGGTATTGGGAAAATCCGTTAACACGGCGTCCAGAGAGGGCACCTGCAAGCCTTCAAACCACTGCGGACTTTTATAATTGCCCGATGGCCCCATCATGCGCTGAATCTCCCGTTCATGCGCCGCCGCATTAAACCGGGCCTTCTGCAATTCATGCCAATCCGTCTGCCGGACGGGCTTTTGCTGCTCGGGTAGACGAAACGTCCGGCCCGTCTTAAAGTCGTGATACACCACCACAGTGCCATCCCGGGTGGTCATGACATCCAGCTCAATGGCCGCACCTTGCTTCTGAGCCTCCAGAAAGGCGGGCATGGTATTTTCGGGAGTCACCCGACTGAGATCCTGATTGGTGGTCGCCCCCCGATGGGCAATAATGACAAAAGGCCGTTGGAACTGACTCAAATGACTTAACATACTGCAAAACTCCCCACCCAAAACACCCACAATATTTAAAGGCACAAATGCCTAACTGTACTGAAATTTAAAACTAAAAATATCGTATCTTCAATTAAGCGAACAAACACCCACAAACTGACAGGCTCAAAAAATTACGTACCTTTAAAGAGCAACCCCATTCATAAAACCCGGGACGCTCCCCTATGACAGTTACGGCAAAGCCTGCACAAGGCCCATTTTCTGACGCCAAGCCTCCGTGTCGGCCTCCCAATAAAGCTCCGAGAGTACTGCTTCATCACGGGTTTCAGACAAAACCGTGCGCCACGCCGCCGGGTACTCATCCGGGGCTGTCCAGTCTGGGGCGTGATTACTACGAATCACATACAGCTTTCGCATGGCCCGAGTGAGGGCCACATAAAACACCCGCTGCGCCTCCGTTCCTGCCCGAGGGGCTTGCCAGCACTTCTGATAAACTTCCTTCTTCAAATTATCCAGACCGTTCACCTTGCCCAGAATCAGGCCAAAGCCCGCCTTGCCCTCATATTGCGGATCAAAAATCAGAGTAGTATCGTTGCCTCCCCGGTTGCCGCCCAAATCGGTATAAGCGGCAAACACCACCGGAAACTCCAGCCCCTTGGAGGCAAACACGGTCATAATGCGCACGGCGTCCTCGCCGGAGAGTTCCTCTTTCACCGGCAATTCCTGATTGGGATTGGCGGCGTACTGCTCTAGAATCTCCAGCACCTCATCCAGCGTGGGCTGAATGGGCTTATTTTGCCCAAATAAATACAGCAATTTCTCAAACATGCGCAGGGTAATGCGCTGTTGCTTTTGCTGCCACACCGGCGTCTGGGAGGAAATCAATCCTACGACGCCCGCCAATTGCTGAAACAACTGTACCGCTGATAACCGGGCCTTACGCTTGCGGATGGCCAATAGCTGAAAGGCCAGATCGCCTACCGCCTGAGCCACAAGGGCAGGCAAACGAGGGCAAGCCTCTGGATTACCGTGCAAGTGCAGACAGGCATCGAACAAAGTGGCCTTGCGATGCGCCCATTCCGGAGAGGGATTGGGCAAGCTGTCTTTCAGGGTCACCAAGGCCCGCAGTTGCCGATGGTTCAATTTGGCCTGCAAAAGCCGCACCAGTGACAACTCATCGCTCAAGTCGCACATTAAACGCAGCAGGGCCATAGCATCCTGAATGACTGCCTCCTGAAAAAAGCCCAGATTCTTGGGCTTAATGGAGGGAATCCCCAACGCCGCCATTTGAGCTTGAATGCGCTCCGCCTTGGCGTGGGATTTCACCAGCACCGCAATATCCGAGAAGCGACACTCCCCGGCCTCCACCAGACGGGCCACTTCCAAAGCGATAAAGCGGGCTTCCCGCTCTTTTTGTTCCTCAATGGTTTTTTTGCCCGGCTGACCGTTCTCCTTTTCAATCATTTCATCCAGATCCAGCCAAACCACTTTGGGCTCAGCAACCCCGGCGTTTTTCTCACAGGGTTCCAACTGTTGATTGGGGCCTTGGGCAATTTGCTCGGTCAACTGGTTGGCCACAGCCAGCACCGGCGGCAAGGATCGGTAATTGGTTTGCAGATTCACCGTCTTGTGGGGATGCTTCCCGAAAATCAGCCTTAAGTTCTCCGGCTGGGCAAACCGAAAAGCGTAAATGGACTGCTTCTCATCGCCCACCACGGTCAGATTTCGGGCCCGCTCCCGAATGATCAAGCTCAGCAAGCGCAACTGGCTACCGTTGGAATCCTGAAACTCATCCACAATGACCGCGGCAAACTGGTTCTGGTACCGTTGGCGCAAATCCGGGCGGCGTTCCAGCAGGTGAATGGTGTGATTGATCAGATCATCGAAATCGCAGGCCTTTTCCATCAGCAGACGGGCCTGATATAGAGCATAAACCGTAGCCACAATGCCGATCAGGCGGGTTTCAACCGCCAGTACCGCTGTTAATAAATCCGTATCGGGGAAAGCAGGCTCAAAGGTTTTGGGCACCAGATAAAACCTGGCCAAGCCCTCCACCTCGTCCTTGTAACTGCCGGGGCTCAGCTTCTTGCCCTTGGCTTCCGCTTTGCGCTCAGCCGCCTGAATGGGTTGCCAACTGCCATGGGCCCAGGGAGCCAGACTGGCCGTCCACGCATCTACCTTGGCCAACAGGTTCTCCAGCTTGGCCGCGTCAGGATCATGGGGCACAGGCAAATCGATCAACCGTTCGGTCAGGGCCGTGGACTGGCGCAGGGCGGTTTCATAAAACTCCAGCGGGGAAAGCCCGGCGGTTTTGATGCGGGTAATCAGGGCGAACAAGCGCTCGGGAGACAAGGTGCTTTCCACATCCGCCAGCCCGCAATTTTGCAGGGAGGCCAGACTCAAGACATCCGGCGGCAAATGCCCGGACAAGCCAAACTGGGCCAACAATGGCCCGAGCGAATGATTCTCCCCCAGCAAGACGCTTTTAACCACCCGGTTGAACAACACTTGCTGGTCCAGCGGGTTGAGAATGACAAAATCCGGCGGCAAGTGGACATCCACGGCGTGTAAGCGCAACAATCGCATGCAAAACTGGTGAAAGGTGCTAATCCAGGTATCCGGGCCCAGACCGCCTTCCCCATTTTCCAGCAGGCGACGATGAATCCGCTCCCGCATGCCCTGTGCGGCGTCCTTGGTAAAGGTCACCATCACAATGGCTTCCTCCGGACGAGCCACGCCCTGTTGGCGCAAATCCTGCACCAGTTTCACAAAGCGCCGGGAAATCAGCTCCGTCTTGCCGGTTCCGGCGCCCGCCAACACCTGCAAAGGCTCATCAATAGGGGTGATGACCGCCTCTTGCTGCCGCGCGTTCAGACCCTTCAGGAAATTATCGCCCGAAGGCTTGCCCACGTGTTGCACTTCGGATGACCCAGTTGGTTCGGATACAGGCACTTCAAACAGATCCTGTTGACTCATTACTCCAAACCCTCCCCCTCTGCGGCGTTACCCTGCTCGCAAATGCCCACGTAGGGGCAGTAATCGCAAGCCCCCGATTCCGGTACCGGTGGAAAGTGTGTCGTCGAGAGAATCGGGTCAATCACATGGCTCTGAATATCCCGTAACACATGCTCTCGCTGGGCATCCAGCACATCGGCGCCCAAGCCCAGCCGGATGGAACCCTGATCGGGATTATCCGGGAACTGGGGGCGCACCAGTTGCAGGGAAATTCCGGCCATACCGCCCGCAAGCGCCGGATCCTGCTGAGCGGCCCAATAGTACAGGGGCAATTGATAATCAATGGGGTAGGCCGCGTTTAACTTGTTGGCAAAACGTTGGTGATGGGGCAGCTCCGGCTCGTCCGGCAAGGCGTCCACGGTGGCCTCAAAGCGCTGCTCGCACAAGTCCCAGCGGGTACCGTACTTGCTGGGCCCGTAGGTTTTGTAATCCACCACTTCCCAGCGCCCATCGGCCAATTGAACCAAGGCGTCCATTTTTCCGCTCAAGCGACACCGTTCCAACCCGGCCAGAGCGACCTCTTTCAGCTCCCGTTCGGCATAAATGGCCTTCAGGCTGCCGTATCGGTCAAAATACCCTTTCTCGGTCAAGTCCTCAATGGAAGCGAGCAAAGACTGCCGAAGCGCATGCAGAGCCAGCGGGCTCATCTGGGCCAAGGTCTGGCGTTCCCGCTCCCCAAAGCCCGCCATGTAAAAGGCATGAGCATCATCCTCAAATCCAAAGAAGGCCTCGGCCACTTCCCGCAAGCGCTGAGGGGTATGCTCCCCCGTCGGGGTTTGGCTGTTGAAGGCTTCCATCACCTTGTGAATCAGCGTGCCCAGACTGGCCGCCACCGAGCCCGGCTCTTTCAGGCCCAGCAAATGCTTGTAATAGTATTGCCGGGGGCACTGCATGTAGCGGGTAATGGCCGTGGGGCTGATGGACAGATCCACGCCCGCCTCAAAAACCGGTTCCGGGGCTTGCGGCTGGAGTTGGGCCCAGGCGCTGTGGCTCTGGTAATCGGTTTGAAAATCCGGCAAATCACTTTCAAAGGATGCCTCTGGCTGTAAAGCCTGTAACCGAGCGGGCTGATTACAAAAATCCACCTCACAAGCCGCTACCGAAGCACCGCCAGACTCACAGGCGCACACCTGCGCCGCCGAAGGGCATTGCAGGAACTGCCGTTTTTGGGCCAGCAGGGCCATATAGTAAGGGGAGGGCAAGACCCGCTCGGCCTCCTGCTGCTGATGGCAGGTTAAAAACAGGCGTTCACTGGCCCGGCTGGCCGCCACGGCAAACAAACGCCGCTCTTCGGCTTCGCTAAACCGGAGGGGCAAGCCCAGTGCTTCCAACGCCGAGGGACTGAGCCACTCCGAGCTTTCCCGCTGACTGGGGAATTCCTCGCTTTGCAGGAAAGGCATGGCCACCACGGGAAACGTCTCCCCCTGCGCCTGGTGAACGCTGAGCAAGCGAACCTGATTCTGCTTTTCGGGGGCCGCCGAGGCCTGCCAGAACTGCTCATACTGGTTCAATAGCAATTGCAAGGACACCCCTTGCCCGGTGGCCTGCTGAAAGCGCTGGCCCCATTGCCCCAAGGCTTTTCGCACAGGCTGAACAGACGTCCACAACACCGACTCAGGGCTGTTGTCATCCGGTGTGACGGCAGGCGATAGCGCCTGTAAGACCCCATCCAGCAACTGCCCCGGATCGGCCTGCTCCAACCACTGTTGATACAAAGCCACCACCACTTGCAGCCTCTCCACAACCACGGGAGAAGTTTGCTCCGGGTTGAGCCACAGCCCTAGCAGCCAAACGGGTTCGGCGTCCTGAACAGGCGCTGTCAGTTTGGCCAACGCCGCCGCGTGGGCCGTATCGTGCAGAACCGCCTCTAACCAGCGCAGCAAATATCGATTGTGATTTTTCAGGGAAAGGGCCCACTCCGGGGAGGAGGCTACAGCTTGCAAGGCTTGGCTTTCCAGTGTTTCTGGCGCTTCAAACTGCTCCGGCTGAAGGCCCCACTGTTCCCACAGAGCCAGCACCTGCAGCAAGGCGTAAAAATCCCGCTGAAAATCTAGCACCGCCTCACTCAAACTTTCATCCTGGAACGGGATGCCTCGCTGTAAAAAGGCGGCGTACAAGTGCGATTTATACCGCCCGGAACGCAACAGCACCACGCAATCCCCCCAAGTGGCCGAACGAGTGCCCTCTTCCACCGTAAAATCAGTCACAGTAACCGACTGTTTGCTGACAATCTCCATCAAGTAGTCGGCCAGGGCGATGGCTTCGGCGGCCGCATCGGTAAAATAGCCAAATTGAAGCATCTGGGAGACCCGCGCCGGATCGGGGGCCTGCTCCTCCCAAATAGGCGAAGGCAACAGCCCATTCAGCAACGACAAGACCGGCGCGTTATTCCGCAAATTGGCCTGCTGCACCTGATGGGTAACACCTCGACCCTGCTGCCGGAAGAAGGTCTCAAAGCAGTCCGGCTGTCCGCCCCGGTAGCTGCGAATCCCCAACGTTGGGTTACCCGCCAGCACCAGCCTTACCGGCAGCGAGGCCAACAGATGGTAATGCGCGGACGATAACTCCTGCGCCTCATCGATCAAAAGGGCCGACAGCCGGGCAGGTAGAACAGGGGGCCGGTCAGCGGCCACAACGGCGCCTTGAGCTTGGAGCCTTTGCAGCAGCGCCGGGTAGGTCAACAGCCGGGCCTGCTGGCAAAAGTGCAGGAATTGCGCGTAAATCTGTCCCAATAAACCCGCCCGATCCTCAGAGAGGTCCGTATACGTTGCCAATCTCTCCGGTAAGCAGCCCTGCACCTGGCATTGCCGAATGAGATTCGCCATCAGCCGAATAAAAGAGGCATCCTGACTGGCCGAAAACAAGGGGTGTTGAGGGCTAATGATGGTTTGCACGGCTTGAGCAATCAGGGATTGGCTCTCCAGCTCACTCAGCAAGTGCCATCGGCTTGTTTCAGGCTGCCCCTGATTCAGCCGAGCCAGCCAAAAGGCATCCACGGTTTGCACCGTAATTTCAGACAGAACTTTCGCCGCTTCCAGACCGGCCAATTGACTTTCCAATTGCAGGTAAGCCTGTAACCGGGACTGATTCTGCGAACTGACCGCCAGCATATAGAGACTGGACAGGGGCAGCCCTTCCTGCACGTGCAGACGAATGGCTTCCTGGGCTAAAAAACGGCTTTTACCACTACCGGGAGGGCCAGTAACCAACAAAACCGGCGGGAACTTGGAACTCAATTTTTCGACTCCCTGCGCAAAGCAATAAAAAATTGAAGGTTTGAGACTGCGTTTTATTATTTTCCCCCGATAGGCGTCCCTTGTAAAATAGAGACAGTTTGACGCCACCCCGGTTCTTACCGATAATGCCCGATAAGGCAAAGCCCTGGCCAGTTACCTTTACCCCACAAGATTGGATTGAATAATGTCCTCCCTGCTGTCACCCACCCTCCAACAAGCGTTTGATCTCATTCTGGCGCCCCTGAACTCGGTGAAGGACAACCTAAAAGCGATCATCCCCCCTCAATCCGCCGTGCTTGCAGAGACCGTGGAATATTCCCTGCTCAGTGGGGGGAAATACCTGCGGCCCGTGGTTACTTTACTGTGCGCGCAGGCCAGCAAGCCTCAATCCGCAAGCGAAATTCATCAGGCCGTGGAAGCCTCTGCAGTGGCCGAGATGATTCATGTGGCCACCCTGCTGCACGATGACGTTATTGATGGCTCCGAGCTGCGACGGGGACGTAAAACCGTGCGTGCCCAGTGGGGCAATAAAATTTCCATTCTCAGCGGAGACTATCTGCTGGCCCAGGCCAGCGTCAAGCTGGCCAAACTGGGAAACCCTCGTCTGGTGTCCATTTTCGCCCATGTACTGGCCGACCTGTGTGACGGGGAAGTAGAACAGATGAACAGCAGCTACCATCTGGACACCGCTTGGGATAGCTACTACCGCAAAACCATGTGCAAAACCGCCAGCCTGTTTTCCGCCGGGTGCGAGTCGGCAGGGGTCATTAACGGCTTGCCGGAAGCGCAGATACAAGCCCTGAAATCTTACGGGCACCACTTTGGCATTGCCTTTCAGGTGGCTGATGACCTGCTGGACTACACGGCCACCGAAGCCGAAATGGGAAAGCCGGTGCTGGATGACCTGCGCAACGGGTTGCTGACCGCTCCCATCCTGCTGGCCCTGGAATCGGAGAAACTGAGCGCCGAAGCGCAAGCGGAACTGAAGCAGTTGACCACCCAGTTGTTTGAAACGCCCAGTGATGAAACGTTGATCCAGAAAATCCAAGACTATCTGACCAAAGCCGATGCGGTGGCTGGTACGCAACGATTGGCCGATCAATACGTGGAGAAAGCCAAGCAATCACTGGATTTCCTACCTGATTCCGAGGCCAAGACCGCCCTGATCAACCTGGCCGAGTTCATCCCCCAGCGCCGGGCGTAGAAACAAGTGCGCCCGACGCCCCAATCGCTGTAAGTTCAAACCTTCTCAGGAATGCCTCCTGCTGGTTAAATTTCAATCACACTGATTTGTGTTGTTTCAATTTACAGTCTCAAAATCCGATTAAACTTTTGCCCAACACGGTCGATACCCCTCATACGCCACACCCTACGAGCATGAGGACAGCAACACCATGTCAGCCGGGCCATTCCCCTCGGAAAATTCTCCCAAAACCAGACGCATTGGCGGCAAAGAAGCGGCCATTCCCATGGAAGTGGTCATCCTGACCGCCGATCACGAAGTGCAGGGCATCATCCACGTTTCCAGAGACGCCCGTGAGGAACGCCGCATCAGCGACTTGCTCAACGACCCGGATCGACGCTTTCTGGCCGTCACCGACGCCAAACTTATCAACCGGAACGGCCCCAGCTCGCCCCGGATTTACAGCTTTATGCAACTCCATATCGACAACATCATCATGGTGCATCCCTCGGCCCAGGCGGTGCTTAAAAATACCGAATACAGCAAGGATGAAGCCCTGCGCTTTGACGAGCTGCGTTCCAAGATGGTGCGCACCATGGGACAGCCTTCTGCCGGTTCCCAGAACGCCTAGTGAAAATACTGTCGCATGGCATCCAGAACCGCTTGCGCCTCCGGGTCGCCCCGCTGAGCTTTTTGAGCCGCTCGATCCAGCACCTGCCGGGGGTCTTTTCCCTGGGCTTTCAATTCCTGAGCCTGACGAACCCAATCGTTGGCCTTCAGCAGGAAGTGTTGATGCCGATCCAGCAAGGTATTTTCAAAGGGTAAAAGCTCAGGCCGGGCCTTGGCCACCGCCGCCTGACTTCGCCTCAAGTCCGCCTCCGAGAACGGGGTCAGACGCTCAATGGGGATATCCTCCCAAGGGTGGGCCTGGGCTGGCGCTGGCCTCAACCCGAACGCCGATAAAGGTAAGAGACTCAGCAAACCCGCCTGAAGCAACTGCCTTCGGCTGAAGCCAGTCGGTACCCCCTCAAATCCGTCTTTCCGTTGCAACGAAGGACGGGAAAAGAGCGGCCTGCCCTGCGGCGCACGCCACCGTAATCCTTTTTTGGGCGCTGAATTTTGATACCCGGAAGGGCCTTGGGACTGTCTGGCGGCATTGGGCCGAATTGGTAACATCATGTTGCTCCCCCACTCTTATGTTAATATTCTCCGCCTGAAAATCGGCCCAAGCCCTCTCCCGCTATAACAGCGGCTTACCGGAAGCCTCCTTTTGCTCGGACTTCAACTTTCGGGTCATCAGGCTTTTCACAATCATTTTCTCGGAAAAAGGCCCGGACAGACACATCTCCACCATATCCACAATGGGCGTATCCAGCCCCATTTTATGTGACAACTCGTAAACGGCGTGGGTGGTCTTAACCCCTTCGGCCACCACTTTGAGGTCCGTCAAAATATTGTCCAGCGTTTCCCCCTGGGCCAAACGGGCCCCCACCTGAAAGTTTCGACTCAAAGGGCTGTTGGCGGTGGCCAATAAATCGCCCAGACCACTCATTCCATACAGACTCTCCGGGTCAGCCCCCAAAGCCACGCTAAAGCGGGTCATCTCCGATAAGCCACGGGTGATTAGGGCTCCCAGGGCATTATCACCCAACTGTTTTTGCTTCATATAGCCACTGGCGATGGCGAAAATGTTCTTCAGAGCCCCGCCCAACTCCACCCCGGTTACATCGGTGTTGGAATAAAGGCGGAATAAATCGTGGGATAAATCGCGTTGCAGGGCTTCGGCAATCTCTAAATCCTCACAAGCAATGGAACAAGCGGTGGGCAAGCCGTTCAAAATCTCCATGGCCAAGGTGGGCCCCGACAAAACCGCATAGGGATTGTCCGGCATTTCCTCGGCAAACACCTCGGACATGCGCTTCAGGCTGGGAAACTCTATCCCTTTGGAGGCGTTGACCAGCACCACCTGCCGAGGCAACTTCACCTCATCCCGCAAACGGCGCAGGACTTCCCGGGTGCCGGAAACGGTCACCACCATCAAAATCACATCTGCATCCCGAACGGCCTCTTCAAGCGAGGCGGTCAGGTTGAGCTTTTGGGGCAAAATCACCGGCAACGGAAACAGCACCTTGCGATCCCGGCTCATGGCGGCTACTTTGTCCGGGTTTCTGTCCCACAGCCACACGTTCTCGTGCTGAGCGCCGTTCAACCAGGCCAGGGTCAGCCCCCAACTGCCTGCACCCAAAATTGCCAGTTTTTTCATTTAAATACGGTTCTCCGTACCATTTAACAGCCGCTGAATGTTGGCCTTATGCAAATAAATAACATAAAGTCCGGCAATGGCGGCATAAATTTGATACGGAACGGGGGCCTTGAACACCATCAGCAGGATGGGCGCCAACACGCTGGCCAACATGGAGCCCACCGAGACCATCCGGGTCAGGCGCATGGTGGTATAGGCAATCACGGCCAGTAAAAGCCCGGCCACCGGGTCAAGGCCCACAAAGCCACCCAAACCGGTGGCCGCCGACTTCCCGCCGGCAAAGCCCAGATAAATAGACTTGCTGTGACCAATCACCGTGGACAAAGCCACCAGCACGTGCAACCAGGGGGCGCCCGGAAACACGAACTTGGCCAACAGCACTGGCACCGTACCCTTCAGAAAGTCCATCAACAACACAAACAGGAACGGCTTGAACCCGGCAGCCCGCTTGACGTTGGTGGCGCCCACGTTACCGCTGCCCACCTGCCGAATATCCTGCCCGGTCAGCTTTTTAACCACCAGGTACGCCGTGGGAACCGCCCCAATCAAATAGCCAAGCATGGCCGCAATCAGGTAATGCATTGTCTCTACCGCCTATTTTCCCTTCTTTTGCATTCTTTCCTTTTTCTCTTCACGAGAACGAGTCACAATCACAATCGGCGTTCCGGAGAACTCGAAGTTTTCACGCAACTTTTTTTCCAGATAACGACGATAGGAATCTTTCATGAGTTTAGCATCATTGACGAACACGATAAACGTGGGCGGGGCCACCCCGACCTGAGTGGCGTACAGCAACTTCAGGCGGCGCTGCTTAATGGGAGCAGGCGGAGACAGGGTAAAGGCCTCGGCCATGACCTCATTGACCAGACTGGTCTTGATGCGGCGATTGGCGTTCTCATGCACGGTTTTGGCCAGTTCAAAAATGTTGGTCAGCCGCTGGCCTTTGGCCGCGCTGGTAAACAGCACCGGGGCAAACGCGGCGAAGGGCAGCTCCTGATAGAGTTTTTTCTTGAAGGTCTCCACGGTTTTAGAGGTCTTGTCGGGGATCAAATCCCATTTGTTGACCACCAGCACCAGCCCTTTGCCCGCCTGGTTGCTCATATCGATGATTTTCTTATCCTGATCGGTCACCATACCAGCGGTTTGGCTTTGAATGTTTTCAGTGGCATCCAGCACCATCACCGTTACATTGGCGTCTCGGACGGCCCGAATAGAGCGATCCACCGAGAACATCTCGATGCCGTAGTCCACTTTGCCTTTTTTACGAATGCCTGCGGTATCCACCAGCACGAATTCCTCACCCTCGAAGGTCACCGGAACGTTCAGGGAGTCCCGGGTGGTGCCGGAAATATCGCTGACAATGGAGCGTTCTTCGCCCAGCAGGGCATTGAGAATGGAGGATTTGCCCACGTTGGGACGGCCCACCAGAGCGATGTGGATGCGGGTGTCCTCTTGCACGTCTTCCGCCGGGACAGGCAAGCGCTTGATGATTTCATCCAGCAAGTCGCCCACGCCCACGTTGCCATGCAAGGCGGACAGGGAGTAGGGTTCCCCTAAAGAAAGGGCGTAAAACTCAGCGGCCAGCGCTTTTTGATCGTGGCGATCGATTTTATTGATGGTCAGCAAAATGGGCTTGCCGCTACGACGGAGCTGTTCGGCGATATCCTCATCAACCGCAGTGATACCGGCTTGACCATCCAGCAGAAACACCACCAGATCCGCTTCCGCCAAGGCCACTTCCACCTGCATATTGATCAATTCGGCAAACGGATGCTCTTCCAGATCGGCATCCGGCATGACCCCGCCGGTATCCACCAGCGTAAACGCTTTCCCTTGCCAGTCCGCGTCGTAATAGGAGCGATCCCGGGTTACCCCCGGAGTATCGTCCACAATGGCTTTTCGGGAGCCGATAATGCGGTTGACCAGAGTGGATTTGCCCACATTGGGGCGACCAATAATAGCGACAGTCGGTTTTTTCATAAGGTGTTGTCCATTCTTGAAGGGAATCCGTTTCTCCAATAAAAAGCGGAGCGGGTTCCGGTTTGCGTTTGGGCTCAAACCGAGCCTGTTTTTGGGAGATCAGGGTTTGGACGGGCTAACGCGAGGGCTGGGATTGGGAATTGGGCCGGAGAAACTGCGGACGAGTCTCCAAATATTTTCTACAAACGGACGCTGTGAGAAGAACTGCTTCCGTATTAGAATATGGCTATGTTATCGGAAATATTTCAAAAACCCAAACCCATTATCGGTCGGGTGCAATTGCTGGCCCTGCCCGGCTCCCCGGACTGGGACGGCAACTGGGACATCCTGATTGCCCGGGCGGAGCAGGAAGCCACCGCTCTGGCCACTGGTGGCGTGGATGGCCTGATTTTAGAGAACTTCCACGATACCCCATTCTCCCGGGAACGCATGGATGTGGCCGGGGCTATCGCCATGGCCTTGCTGACCAAGCGACTCAAGCAATTCACCCACTTGCCCGTGGGGATTTCCGTTTTGCGCAACGACCCGGAAACCGCGTTGGCCATTGCCCTGAACACCGGCGCTGACTTTCTCAGACTCTCGGTCCTCAGTGGCGCTTTTGTTTCCGAGAGCGGTGTGGTGAACAGCCGCTTGAATGAATTGCTGCATTACAAAAACCGACTGAAGGCCGAGCTGCCCCCCTTGCTGGTGGATCTGTCCCCTCAGCATCTGACCACCGGCATTAACCAAGCCACCAACAGGCAAGCCCACACACTGGCCCACTTGTTGACCCTGGCACAGGAACTCCCGACCCACTTTGGCCCCATTAGCCTAGCCATATCCAGCCAAGCCCTACAGCCTGAAGCGCTCATCGCTTTCAAACAACAAACCCGTTTCCCGGTCTGGGTGGAGCATGAAAGTCCTCACCACGAGCCGGATGGCTGGTTTGAATCCGCCGACGGCCTGATTCTGGCAGCGGGCATTCGCAAGGCCAGCGCCCTGCACCCGGATTTGCCACCCACCATTGACATGCCCCAGGTGGAGGAACTGGTCAATCGCCTGCGGGGGGTTAAAACGGTTCAGGAAATGGACCCTGATATTTTTCTGCAGCGGTAAACGGCCCCCTTTATTGAGCTTGGCGTCAAGCCCTTTTGAGAGCGGTTCATTCCGGCTACAATAGTGTGAGAGATTAAGCGCAAACCGAGTGCGAAAAGAGAGGGTCAGGCCATGCAAACATCCACCGCTGTATCCGTTCAGGCGTTTCAGGCGCTGGTCAACGAAATCCACGATCTCTCGGCCACCCAGGCCATACTGAGCTGGGATTTGGAAACCTACATGCCGGAGCAGGGCGGCCCATTAAGGGCCAAGCAAATGGCCACCCTGGCCAAACTCTCTCACAATATGATGACCAGCCCGGAAATGGCCGAACACCTGCGCAACCTGCGTCAACCGGGGGTACTGGAAAAACTGGACACCATGAGTCAGGCCCTGGTGCGGGAAGTGGGTCGCAATTTCGACAAAAGCCAGAAAACGCCCATCGAACTGTTGCAAGAAATTGTGGAAACCACCGCTGAGGCCCACAAAATCTGGGTAGAGGCCCGAGCCAACAAAAACTTCAAGCAGTTTGAGCCGGTTTTGCGCAAAATCGTCTCCCTCAATCAGCGTATGGCCGAAGCCCAAGGCTATGAGGATTCCCCCTACGATGCCCTGCTGGATGACTATGAGCCGGGCCTGACCGTGAAGCAGCTGGACCCTCAGTTTCAACAACTAAAGGCAGAGTTAGTGCCCCTGCTCAAGGCCATTCAGGGCAGTGGCTACACCCCGCAAACGGACTTTTTGCACCAGGGCCCCTTCCCGCAAAGCGATCAACTGGCTTTTTCCGAGCAAGTGCTAAAAGATATGGGCTTTGATTTTGCCGCGGGCCGACTGGACTTGGCCCCGCACCCCTTTTCTTCCGGCACCAGCTCCATGGATGTGCGCCTGACCACCCGGGTGGACGAGTATGATGTGTTCTCCGCCCTGTCCTCCTCCATGCACGAAGGGGGACACGGCATGTACGAGCAAGGGGTCAACCCGGCCCTGAACCGTACCCCACTGGCGGAAGGCACCTCGCTGGGCATTCATGAATCCCAGTCCCGCATGTGGGAAAATCTGGTGGGGCGCTCCAAAGCGTTCTGGAGCCATTACCTCCCCAAGCTGCAAGCAACATTTCCCGCTTTGGAAGGCGTTGATCTGGCGCGGTTTTACCATGCCATTAACCGGGTGCAACCCTCTTTCATCCGGGTGGAAGCCGATGAAGTGACCTACAATCTGCACATTATGGTGCGCTATGAGATTGAAAAGGCCCTGATTGAAGGCACCATGAACGTGGATGAAGTGCCGGAGGCCTGGGCCGCCAAAATGCGGGAATATTTAGGCATTACCCCGGCCAATGACGCCGAGGGGGCCTTGCAGGACATTCACTGGTCCCACGGATCGTTTGGGTACTTCCCCACTTACACGCTGGGGAATTTGTATTCCGCCCAGTTTTTTAACACCGCCAAGCAGCAAAACCCCACCCTGGAGCAAGACATTGCCCACGGGAATCTGCTCACGCTCAAAAACTGGCTGAACCAGGAAATTCACGCCGTGGGCAAGATGGAATCCGCCGCCACCATTGTGCAGCGGGTCACCGGAGAACCCCTGAACGCCCGCTACTTTGTGGACTACCTGTGGCAAAAATACGGCGACATTTTTAACATTCAGCGCTAACCGGCCAAGCCAGCGGTCGCTGTCGGTTCCTTGGTAACCAGCGCAGCATTGCCCCGGGTCCTTCGGACACCGTGGGGCTCTGACTTCAGGCGTCCAACACTATGAGGTTCGGGGCTACATCTCTCGAATCAGTCTCATGCCCAACACAGGCCGGAACCGGTTGACGGCAAAATGCTCGAACCCGGCCCCAATCTGCAGGCTGTAATTTTTACCAAGCTCCAGATGCACTTGCGGCAGGTAGAGGTAATGATTATTTTTTGATTTGGCAAGGCTTAAATTGGTCTCAAACCCCAAGCGCAGATGCTTGGAGTGGGTGTAAAACAAGCTGGGATTCAGCAATCCCACAAAACTTCCGCTTCTGTGATTCAGGCCTGTATGGCGAAGTCCGGCCATGGTCAAGGCACTCCACCGATCATTGAGTTGACACCCCACAATGTAGAGACCGGTGACCGAGGTTTTGCGGGTATGCAGATTATATTTTCCGATGGCCTGCATGCCATGAATGAGCCGGTGGTGTCTATCCGCCCCAAAGGTGACCTGATAGGCCCCTTTTAAAGTTTCAAGCCGGGTGTTTTCAAAGGGCAGCTCAAACTCAATGGCGTGATTGTCCAGAATGGCATATTCGATTTCCGGGGCCCAGTCCAGAGCGGTTTTACCAGTGACTGTTTTCAGAAAAAGACTGTTTACCTCAAACTCTCCCTGCCGGGCACCCAAAGGCCGAATCAGGTCGAAGTTCATCGGCTCCGGGATATGGGGAATCAGGCTGCCTGAGCTGCCTGTGTTGGGATCGGTGTCTTTAATTTCCTCCAGCAACGCTTCATGGCCGCTTTCAGGCCGATGCGACTGCACCTCATGTTCCACGATCTCCAGAACTTCCTCCAGTTCTGGTTGCCAGTCTGGGTAGTTGGCGATTTCTCCCACCAGTGGATCCGCCAAGGCGCTGGAGAAACAGCCGGCTCCAAGCAACAGACCGGCAATCAGCCATGACTTCACTAAAAAGCTCCTTGTCCTTGCGGGGTGTTCCGACGGATCGTTCCGTTTATTTTAGCAAATGATGAGCCTGTTCAATGCGCCAGACTTTTACCCAATACAAGGGACAGCAACGTTCAAGGTTGAGGAGGGGCGGGTAATTTGCAAATGGATTGCGGAGCGAGCCAGCAGGGGGAATATGACGCAACTTCCCCCAGAGAATATATAAATTAAACTTGAACTGAGGAGTCGATTATAGAGCGTTTATGTTAGGATTCCCCCGAACTGTTACCCCAAGAAAAAAGAACATATAAAATATTTTGAAAACTGATTGCCCAAATTGTAGAAAGATTATCCCACTCGGTACAGAGATCTGCCCTAATTGTGGTGCCAATACAATGGAAGGTGAGCTATCTTCACCGAAATCGAATCATCCATACAAGGATCCTTTTTTATGGCCACTTATCCTGATTCCGTTACTGACAGCTGTATCTTTTAATATTTATAGTTCAATTTATATTGAACACGAAATCGAAGCTGTTCTTTTGGAAGGTTTTTTAGGACTTCTGTGGCTATGTTTTATCAGTATTCTTATTCTGTTTGCTCTTTGGCACAAACTCCGAAAAATGACTCTCTCATTACTAATCAGCCTCGTTTTCTGGCTCTGGATCACGCCTGCATTTCTGCGATGGTTTCCAGTGGGTGATTACGTTCACTTATCTATTAAGTACCCTGAATACAAGGCCCAAACCGACGTTTCTCCTAATGCCAGATTGAAGTTCCACTGGGGAACAACCGGATTATCTTTCACAGTAGGTAGCAATAGGACACTCATTTATGATCCAAGTGATAAATTGCCGTCCGAGAATGCAATAAAAGCTACAAAATGGCGAAAGGCTTCCCGTTATGTCCGCAACGGTCACGAGTATTTCTCAGACTGGCTGGTAACAAGGCATCTTTGGGGGCATTTTTATCTTGTTGAGGAATGGCACCAATAAGCATTAAGAATCGAAAAAATATTTAATTCTTTAGCAAAATAATGGAGCCGTCGATCAAGTAGAACCAAGACCTTCAGGCCGTAGAGGTCACTTAGTCGCCCTCTCGCACAGAAGAAGAAATGGTGGAGCCGGAGAGATTCGAACTCTCGTCCAGAACGTACGCCGGCAAACGTCTACGCGTGTAGGGAAGAGTTATCGTCAACCAACCCAAGGCACTTCCCAGGACCTTAGGATTGATCCAAGCGTTTGGCCTCGCCAGGCTCGATCATGGGATTCGCATTCACCGTATGATCATCCGGCTTCCGCTAGCATGCATGGGGGACCCGGTATCTCGGCATGCAGGAGATACAAGGTGGCCACCCTCAGTAGGTCGAGGGGATTTCTTGGCTTATGCTACAAGACTGCTATTAAGCAGCTTTGCGAGCACGAGCGCCGAAATCAACGGCGATGACATTGCTTTTGGCATTTGTCAAATTGCTTGTTTTTACGTGGAACAGCACCACGACGCGCAGTTTGCGTCCGTATTCGCCCTGTCAAATCCAAATCGGCCCCATAAAGCTGGGGTTTGAACTTATGGCAAGTCCAAAGCGCAGCTTGATGAGCGTTTGGAAAAATTGTGGGGACTCGGTTTTCAAAGTACAAAACGCTTGTATAGGGAACTATAACACATGACGTCGAGGACTTGGAGAGGTTCAATCGGAAATATTAAAATATCAGCCTTTAAAAATCACGCTCTGGAATATCGCTGCGGACAGGCGGGGGTGACCGTCAACGAATGCCGCCCCTACGCCAAAACTGGCCACTTTGGAATAAAGCGGCCAGTGGCAACAGTGATTAAAAGACCCCGACTTCGGGTGTCTGGGCGAAACACGCTGGCTTCTGAGCAGGCCGTCCCGATTATGACCCGGGTCGTGTGAACCACGGGCCATTGTAGGAGGCCAGTCAGGCTTCAGTGCCTGGCGCCATACCCGTTTGTTAGTGGTGGTGTCCGTGGGGACCGTGGGGATGACCGTGGCTCAGCTCTTCAGCGGAGGCTTCCCGAATGCCCACGATTTCGACGTCAAAGTTCAGCACCTGACCAGCCAAGGGATGGTTGGCGTCCAGAATGACTTCCTGGCCTTCCTGCTTCACAATAGTGGCCATCATCACCCCTTCTTCCGACTGGAGCTGAACCACCATCCCGGCTTGAGGAACCTCTCCCCCGAATTGCTCAATGGGCAGGCCAAAAATCAGTTCCGGGTTGTGAACGCCGTAGCCTTGCTCGGGCTGCACGGTCACCTGTTTTTTATCACCGGCTTTCAGGCCTTCCAGGGCATTTTCCAGACCGGGAATAATGTTCTGATGACCTTGCAAGTACTCCATGGGCTCATCCTGAGAAGAGTCCAGCAGGGTGCCACTGGCATCCGTCAGGGTGTAGTTCATTTTTACAACTTTATTAACAGTTACCAGTTCGGCAGCCATGACACAATCCTTATTATTGCTTGGTTTGAACGGAATATTTACTTGTGGATTTTAAATATGTTACCTTAACAGGCCCGGTTCACAAGATCAACTCATCCTGCTTGCCTCTCACCTCACCGGCGGCCTTCACCGGAACCGCCCGGCAGGCAGAGGGTCAACAAACACCCAGCTCCAGCCCTTTACACGGTAGCCGAAAGCCTGGGACGATCCGATGATGCTGGCGCTTCGGGAGAATGGGTTGCATCGTGCGCAATCATGGGTGTCTTCAAGAACGGTGCAGGAGGCTGTATATTTTTGCAACCAGCCCGGTTCAGGGTGAAAAGCGGGGCGATATAGCGGGCAAAAAATCCGTTGTTATTATCGGGCGCCATGTAGGGAAAAGCCAGACTCAAGCCATTGCCCCCGTGGCCCAGATGCAGAATCGCCTTTTTAAACTTTGCTTGTAACGCTGGTGAAGCCTGCTGGTAAAAGGCCTGATCCTCAAACAACGGCACGATTTGCGCGGGCCGGTAAGTGCATCGGGAATCGTTCCGCTGAATCTCCTGGAATACCTGAACCGCCTTGCTGGTTGAGACCAGCGGGGCAAAGTGCAGGGGGATTTCAGGACCCAACGCCTCTCGCAGTTTGTTGTACACATCCACCAGACTGTCCCCACTACTGGCCAAATCATCCACAATGGTCAACAGGGTTTGCGCCGAGTGCTTGCTCAGGGCAGGGAGCCCGTCCACCAGCTGCTCCGGGGCCACTCCGTTCACCTGGGCATAGTGATAATTCACGAGCCCATAACTTTTTTTCTTTTCATCAATATAATAAATAATGTTGTGAGGCTGCAGCCCCAAACGCTGCGCCCGCGCCGTGATATCCCGGTGCTGCTCCTGCAAAAGCCGGGTTAGACGAAGCGGACTATACACTTGCGCTTGCTCGTTCAGAATGCTCAAAACCAACTGGAATACTTCAGGCGCCGCCTCATCTAAAAATTTAGGCTTCTGCTCGCCCATAAAATCCGCCAGCGCCTGCTTCAGTTGTGGAAGCCCAAGCTGCTTGGGGGCCAATTGTTCCACGATCTTTTCAACAGAAGGAGGTGCATTCTTTTTGTGGGGTGCCAGGTAACCACCGGCCTCCTTCAAATCTTCCAGGGAATTTTTCAGATTCAGTGATGTCATCAGCTCCTGGGTCGGTTGGTTCAAGATAAGCTGAATTGTCTCTGTCTCATCGGCGTTGGTTCTACCGGATTGCTGCCGGACTGCTTCTATCAGTGGAGGCAGTTTGGCCATCAGGACTTCTAACGGCTGCTGGTTGAAGGGATTCACCCCTTCATCCCAGCCCGGGGGATACAACAGCTTGATGTCATTTTGGCGAATATGCTCGCATAATTGAGGATCGCGTCGCAGCCGGGCCTTGGTGGGTTGATCCAGGAGGATAGCCCCGCTTTTCACGGTATTCAGATCGTCCACTTCTACCAAGACGGGGTTAACAAAAGGATGCATGATCCCGGAAACCTTGTGCTTCAGGGACAGATAGTCCAGCGTGCTGCCCAGCGTGGCCTCTCCCTGATAGTACAAAGCCCGGGAGTTCTTTTTGCAGTACCGAACCAGCGCACTTTGCAACCCGTTCAGGCTCTTCATATTGGCAAAGCGGGTCATTTGGGTCAGGATTTTGACAGCCAGCTCCCGATCGCGCTGGTCTGGAAAGTTTTCCAAAAGCGCCTTCTCCAAAGCCTCTACGGTAATTATGTGCTGTTGAGCCTCCAGCTTCTTCACCACCTGCTCAGCGGAGACCTTGAGTGGAGACTGCCGGGGAGACAGGCGACTTGCCCCGGAAATCTGCAAGACATCGCCCGCAGCGGACTGGATGGACTTTTCGGAATCCGCCTTAAACGACCTGGAAAGGGACAGGACGGAATGCGCCTGATCCGCGCTGAACGCTGTTTTTGTGGCAGTTTCTTTGGGGCTTCCCTCACCGGAGCGGGGGCCCGGCAAGGGAAATATGGCTGGGGCAATGGCGATGTGGGTCATAATAGAAAACAATCCGGGGGCATTAGCACTGAAATGATTATCGATTCATCTTGTCTTAAACCGCAAACGCCTGAAAATTTGCGGGCTCATCCTGTGGGATTCACTGACAGGGGCAAGCATGGGCAGGCGTGGGCAAAGGGACATTAAGAAAGAGCCTAGCGGCTTGAGCAGGTTAAGGCTTGCCCCGCAAAAGACAATGGCTCTCAAATGGAACTTGATTGCGAAGCCCGTTTCAACCACTCGGAGGTTCGTTTCCAAATGGAGATCGGGTCTGTTTCCATGCGTTCCGGGGAATCCTCAGGAGCCTGCGCGGCAAGGTTCAGTAGGGCCGGACTCTTCTTCAGCCCACCCAGAGAAAAGTAAGCAACCGGCTTTTGATCCGGCTCCTCCTCCAGATCGGATACAGCCGACTCGAAATCCGAGTCACTCCACCCCAGGTCCGAGTCACCCAGGTCGAAGTCCGAATCCAGACTCTGACGGTTCCGACCGTCCTCATGCGTTGCTTGCAGCAGTTCACCCAGTTTTTCCGTGGGGTAATTAAAGCCCCACCCCTTACACCCCGCACGATTCAGAGTGAAGTAAGGCGCAATCTGGTTGGCAAAAAAGCCGTTGTTATTATCGGGCGTCATGTAGGGAAAAGCCAGACTCAACCCGTTATTCTTAAAACCCAAACTACCCACCACACGACACAACACCTGCTGCAGGCCAGGTGAAAGCGCCTGGAACGCGGGGTGCTTTTTGAAGCTCGGCACGACAGAGGCGGACAGATATGTCATATTTCGATCTCCTTGCCGTTCAAGCAGTGTTTGGGCGTTTGTAGTGGAAACAAGGGGGGCAATGATAATTTTTCCGGAAAAATTCTTACTTCGGATAGAGTGGTGAGCCCGGTGGAGACTGAAACCACTACCCGCCACATCATCCAGAACGACCAGAATACTGTCGGCCTGATTTTCAATAACGGCGGGATCTTCAATCAACTGGGCATAGGGTATCTCATTCACCATCAGGTGGTTGGCGCTAACCAGCCCATAACTCTTGGCAATGGTGGGAATGTAATAAAAAACACGCTCGGCAGGAACCTGATGCGCCCTGGCATAGTCCATGATTTTGAGATGCAGGGCCTGAGCGGTCAGGCTCAACCTTAGCGGGCTGAAGATTTCCGCCTGCTGGGCCAAAACCTCCAACGCCCCCTTTCGATAGGCGGGCTGCTGAAATTTTTTAAGCGCGCTGTCAAGATCATCTTCGGAAATACTGGCAGGGGCCAGTTGCTCCACAATAGTGTCACTGGAAGGAAAACGGTTCGAGTGAGTGAGCGTGGGGTTTAAAAGCGGACTTGCAGGAAAACCCGGCTCCAGCACTCTCAATCGTTTTTTAAGCCCCCAGCTTGCCAACAGGGATCGCGTGGGATACAACACTGCCTGCTTAACCGATTGCTCCTCGCTCAATCCTTGTTCTTGCTGTAACTGCTTGGCAATGTGCAACAATTTGGCCAGTTTAACGGCTATCCCTTCCACAGATAGCTGGTTAAACGGATTCACCCCTTCGTTCCAGCCCCGAGGGTACAACAGTCGCAGCTTGTGCTTCAGGACGTGGGCTCGCAAGGCCGGCGATTGGGCTAACTGATCCAGGGTTGCCGCATCCAGTAAAATGGCGCCCCGCGTCACTCTATCCAAAGATTTTTGTTTCAGCACGTTGTTTTGGAATGGAGACTGTAACGCTCTTAACTTGGACGGATGTTCCGGCAAGTCTGCATGTTTTTTGGCCAAGTAGTTCAGTGTACTCCCTAAAGAGCCTTCTCGCTGATAGTAAATATCCAGCTTCTTTTGCTGGTTTTTATGAACCAGAAGGCCTTGTAAGCCATTCAGGCTTTTCATACTGGCAAAGCGGGTCATCTCCTCCAGCAGTAAGGAGGCCAGCCGGTGATCCTCAGCCGGGAAATTGCTGACAATAATGTCTTCGATATCGGTTGCCTGAATCACCGCTTGTTGTTTTCGTATTTTTTCAACCACATCGCTGGGAGTGGCCGTCCAGAGACGCTCAAAAGCGTCCCCAGCGCCCTTAGTCGTATGCGCCCCCCCGGGAGCGGAGGTCTCCTGTTCCGCCGCTTGAAGCAAGGAGTGCCACAAGGATGCCCGGGCAGAGGCATCGGGGGAGACCGACATGGTGTCCGGTCGGCTTGAGGCAACCGAAGGATCCTGAGGGACACGAGGCAGGGGGGCGGGGGTCACACCCCGCAAATGATAGACAGACATTGAAAATATCCCGCTGATAAGGGCAAAAAAACAGGGAGAGCAGTGATGAAACGAATGGATCGCCCGGGTTGAGAGGTTGCTGGGCGTTGAACGTTTAAAGACGGAATGGCCCTAAAAAATGATACGCATTCCGTTTGTTTAAAGTGTGATCTCAGTGACACTCAAAATGATGAACGAAGTAGAAGAGAAATGGAGCGGGCGACGAGGCTCGAACTCGCGACCCTCAGCTTGGGAAGCTGATGCTCTACCAACTGAGCTACACCCGCATCCGGTGGTGGTTTGACACAGGGGAATTGCCATTGTTCCATAAATTGGGGCTGGCAAAACCCTGTATTGGTAATAGAATTATTCTCCCCTCCAAACGCTCCTGTCAAGTTTTCAAACCATAACCATCCGCTTGTTTCGCTTTGCCAGATACATACAATAGGACTGAGCCCCCCACTATGTTTGCCGCCATCAACCTCTATAAGCCCAAAGGCATCACCAGTCACGACGTGGTTTCCCGCTTGCGCCGGGTCTATGGCCTCAAGAAAATCGGTCACCTGGGGACTTTAGACCCCTTGGCAGAAGGCGTATTGCCACTTTGTTTGGGGCAGGCCACCCGCCTGATTGAATATTTCCCTTCCGATAAGCGCTACACGGCAGCCGTAACCTTGGGACAAACCACCGCCACCCTGGATAGCGAGGGCGAAGTGCTGACTGAGGTTGATTGCAGCGCTCTGGCGTTATCAGAAGAGCGCCTGCAATCGGTTCTGGCCCAGTTTCGGGGCGTCATCCAGCAGCAGGTGCCCTTGTATTCCGCGGTGCATGTGGGCGGCAAAAAATTGTATGAATTGGCCCGTCAGGGCAAAACGGCGGACTTGCCGGTGCGGGAAACGGTGATTTATGAGTTGACCTGCACCGGCCTGAACCGGGACAACCCAGCGCATCCGGTACTCACACTGGATGTCAAATGCGCCTCCGGCACCTATATTCGTTCTCTGGCCAGGGATATTGGGGAGGCCTTGGGCTGTGGCGCTTACATGTCCAGCCTGGTGCGCACGGAGCATGGCCAGTTTACCGTGGCGGACAGCGTGTCGCTGGAAACCCTTCAGCAGAGCGAAACCCCGGCGGCTTATTTGCAGGACCCCACCGCCTTCCTGAGTGTGCCGGTTATTGCTTTATCTCATGAGGACGAAGCCAAAAAGCTGTGGAACGGCGTGAAGGTGCTGCCTGCCGCTGATGACAGCGGTAAGGACAATACCTTGGTGAAACTGAAGCCAAACGCCCTGTATCTGGCCACCTGGCAAGGGAAGCCATTGGGCGTGGTGCAGTGCGTCAGTCATTGGCTCAAGCCCGTTAAAATCTTCCATTTGGATTGAACGCTTACATCCGCACAGGCGGTTACAAGCGCGCATATCCGCATAATTCCTCACCAAGACTTTTTAGGCGTTTGTCATTCCCACGCAGGCGGAAATCCACTTTGACAGGCTGCAAACGCACGCCAACTGGGAAAGTGCTGCTTGAGCATTGGGGTAGGGCTTGCTGACACAAAAATGCCCAATGACGGTTTTATGCCAACAGGTTTTATACCTAAAGTCACAGGATCCATTTTTTGAGTTGGGATGGTGCGTATGTCCAAGGTCGATTCATCATACGGGAGCAACCCGGATTACGACGTCTGGCGTTTGTCCCAGCCGCCCACGGCAAGCGATGGCGCGGATTTATACATAGAAAAGCTACTGACCCAAGCCGGTTTGGCTCCGTCCAAAGCCAACAAGGACAAGTTTGAAAAGGCCGGGGTGGCTTCCGCCCAGAAGAACAAGACCTTTGCCGATCAGGCCCTGAAGTGGGCCAGCATTATCTTTGCCGGTGCCTTGGGCGTGGTGGGCTTACGCTACGCCCTGGGCTCGGGGACGGCCAAAGCCGCTGCGGGAGCCGTCGAAAAAACCACCGGAGCAGTCAAAGTCGCTGCTGAAACCGCCATAAAAGCAACCGAGGCGGCTGTTAAGGCTTCTTAAACAAAGGTTTTTTCGTAGCTGTGTAGGCCATGGACGCCGCCTTCCACCTGAGCGGCATGGGTGCGCATCTCAAAGGCCAACCGTCCGGCGTACAGGTTGCTGTGCAGGTTTTTCAGGCTACGTGTGCCCAGATCCTGCAAGCCATGCTTGATGCCTTGCACCAGATAGGGCAGGAAGCGCTGAATGGAGCCTTTATCCACCACGGCGCCGGAAACGCCCTGAGCCACCCGAATTTTATCGCCTTCGCTGAAGTAGCGCTTGGCGCTGCCTTTTTTCATGGCCTCCAGAGAGCCCATGCCCCGGTATTTCTTGAGGCGAATGCCATCCTGATAGAAGTACTCGCCCGGTGCCTCTTCGGTTCCGGCCAGCATAGAACCCATCATCACACAGGAAGCCCCCAAAGACAGGGCCTTAATGATATGACCAATGGTGGAAATACCGCCATCGGCGATGACGGGCACCCCGAATTCCTGGGCGTACAGGGCAGTTTTGTACACGGCGGTGGCTTGAGGACGTCCACAGGCCATTACCTCCTGCGTAGTACAGATGGAGCCCACGCCCATACCGATGCGCAAGCCGTCCACGCCCGCCTGAATGAGGCTGCGGGCCTGATCCTGCGTCACAATATTGCCGCCAATCACTTCCAGATTGCTGTATTGGTGCTTGATATACTCGATCATCTGGATTTGATAGATGGAATCCCCTTGGGAGGAGTCCAGCACCACCAGATCCAGGCCCGCTTCCACCAAGGCGTCCAGCCGCTCCCGATCTTCCGGGCGGGTGCCGATGGCGGCCCCAGCCAGCAAACGTTTATTGACCGGATCTTTGGATGCCAGCGGGAAGTCTCGGTTCTTTTTCAGGTCGTTTCGCGAAATCAGGGCCACGATTTCCCCATTTTGATTGACGATGGGCAGCTTTCCCTTCTTGCTCTCCCGCAGAATCTGGTTGGCCTCTTCCAGGGTGCAGCCTTCCTTGCCCACCACCAGATTCGTGGTCATGACCTCGGATAAGCGCAAGTCACGATCCTGCACAAAGTCGATGTCCCGGTTGGTGACGATGCCCAGCAGCTTGGAGCCCATGGTGCCGCTTTCGGTAATGGGCACGCCGGAGAAGTTGAACTTCTTCTTGATTTCATCGATGTCCCGAATGGTGTGATCCGGACGCAGGGTCACCGGGCTGGTGATGAAACCATTTTTGTAGCGCTTGACCTTGGAAACCTCGTCCCGCTGCTCCTCGATTGAATTGTTGTAGTGGATGATGCCCATGCCACCTTGCAGGGCCATATTAATGGCCATCTCCGCTTCGGTCACCGTGTCCATGGGGGAACTAACCAGTGGGGTTTTCAGCTTGATGCGTCGGCTGATTTGGGTGTCCAGGCTCACTTCATCCGCGGAAAAATCGATGTGGCCGGGCAGCAGAATGAAATCGTCGTAGGTGTAGCCGGTGCCTTGCTCAAAAAACTGGCGGGCGCTCATGCCGTCCAGCAGGGGGTGTTGGGTGGAAAGTTCGGAATTGGGAGAAGGCATGGGGCGGTCCTTTCTGAAGGGGTGATTTGGCAGCGGTCTGCGGGGAAGTTGGCTGGTATCCTACCATAGGAAAGGCTTTTAGGCAAAAAATCCTGTTTTTTAATTCTGTTATTTTCCAGTTTTTTCTAGCCGCGTTCTACTGTTACAACAAAACCCCGGGATTGAAATTGATCGGGGGGGGGCCAATGGCTGGCATGTAAATGCTGGTGCGGCTCACCTGTTATTCACCGAGTGTTATCAAATCGGATGGTATAATCGAGGGTGTGGAAAAGAGTGTTGCTAAATTAGGCTATTCCCCCCAGCTGGATGGTTTGCGGGCGTTGGCTTTTTTTCTGGTGTTTTCAAACCATTTAAAACCCCTTCCTGAGGTTGGCCCCATCATTTCACCGTTCTGGGGGTTCCTGCAATCCCTGATGGGGTGGGGATGGATGGGCGTTCAAATTTTCTTTGTTCTCAGCGGGTTTCTAATCACGTCCTTGCTGCTGCAAGAGCGTGCTGACAAGAGCCGCATTGATTTACCCGCCTTTTTCATCAAGCGGGCTTTAAGAATTTGGCCGCTGTATTATTTGATGATTCTGATTAATTTTTTAATCCTGCCTCTGGTTTTAAGTCACGGGTCGCTGGGCTTTGGCGGGCCGGTCTGGTCGGCCATGTGTCAAACCTACCTATTACCCTTTTTGGGCTTTGTGGGAAATTTCTGGATGCCGACGCATGATGGCGTGAAGTTGCCGTTGTCGCTGGTTATCTTGTGGAGCGTGTGTGTAGAGGAGCAGTTTTACGTGTTCTGGGGATTCACGCTGGCCCGATTTAAAACGTTTCGGGCCTTGGGGCTGCTGCTGGTCGGCATCCTGACGGCAGCGGTATTAATCCGGGCGGGCTTGTATTATTTATCCAGAGACAACGGCGCATTTTATTTCCATACGCTGGCACAAATGGACACGCTGGCCGTGGGGGCCGTCATCGCCCTATTGAGGCATTGGGGTCAATTACCCGCGGCAGCAATCTCCCGGCATGGGGTTCTTTTTTTCGGCTTGCCTGTGGCCTATTACGCCTTTCTGGCCTCGGCGGTTCCCAATGTAGGCACGAATCACCCGTCCCAGATTTTGGTTTTTACGGGGAATGCCGTTTTTTCGGGGTGCCTGTTGCTTTCGTTGTTATATTGGCGGCCTGCCAGCCGGTGGTTTTCCCTGCCGTTTTTTGTGCTTATCGGACGCCATACCTATGCCATGTACCTGACGCACTTATTTGCCTTTATTCTGGCAGAGTCGTGGTTGGGTGGGCGCTTTCACCTGCTGGGCGATGTGGGTCACTGGTTGCTGCATACGGTGCTGGCGGCGTTATTGACCGCTCTCTTCGCCTTCCTGAGCTGGCATGCCATGGAAAAGTGGTTCCAGCGACTGCGGCAGTCATTCATTCGGTGAGTCGTTTCTGAGAGTCGTTTCTGACCTTTACTCATTTTTCCGCTAGAATAAGGAGGCCTTTGGGCCAGCGACAGCCTGAGCGCTGCGCTGCGTTTGATAGGGTTTGCATAAGGAATCGATTCCATGACCACCGCCACCGAAGTAAAAACGGCCACCCGTCAGGAGAAGGACTCGCTGGGCTACAAGGACGTCCCGGCGGACGTGTACTACGGCATTCAAACCCTGCGGGGCAAGGAGAACTTCCCCATTTCCGGGCTGACCGTGTGCCAGATGATGCCGGAACAGATTCGGGCGTTCGGCTGGATTAAAAAGGCCACCGCCAAAACCAATATGGAACTGGGCTTGCTGGATAAATCCGACGCCGCTCACAACAAGGCCATCGGCGAAGCGCTGATGAAGGCCGCCGACGAGATGATCGCAGGCAAATTCAACGATCAGTTCGTGGTGGACGTGTATCAGGGCGGCACTGGTACCTCCAACCACATGAACGCCAACGAAGTGCTGGCCAACCGGGCCACCGAATTGCTGGGCGGCAAGCTGGGCGAGTACAAGGTGCATCCCAACGATCATGCCAACTACGGGCAGTCCACCAACGATGTGACCCCCACCGTGATGCGCCTGACGTTCTTATCCATGCACGGCCCGTTGATCGAATCGTTGCAGACGTTTGAAAAGGTGCTGCGCCAAAAGAGCGTGGAATTCAAAAGCGTACTCATCCCCGGTCGTACCCACATGCAGGACGCCGTGCCGCTGACGCTGGGTCAGCAGTTTGGCGCTTACGCTCAGGCCATTGAAGATGCCATTGAGAACGTAGAGCATGCCAGCAAGCGTCTGCACTTTATCGGCTTGGGCGCATCGGCGCTGGGGACGGGCTTAAACACCCACCCCCAATACCGGGAGGTAGTGACCAAAAACCTGTCGGTCATCTCCGGTTTCCCCCTGTTGCAGGCCAAGGATTATTTTCAGGCCACCAGCAGCTTTGGCCTGTTTGGCGATTATTCCGCGGCCCTGCGCAGCGTGGCCCTGGAGCTGGAAAAAATCGCCCACGATATCAAGCTGTACTCGATGGGGCCGCGCACCGGTCTGGCGGAAATCAGCATCCCCGATTGGCAGCCGGGTTCCTCCATCATGCCGGGTAAGGTCAATCCCATTTACCCGGAGTTGATGGATCAACTCTCCTACATCGTGCAAGGCAACGATCACACCATTTCGTTGGCCGTGCAAAACGGGCAACTTCAGCTGAACGTGATGATGCCCACCATTCTGCTGAAAATGACCGAATCCATGCGCATTTTGACCAACGCTTTACCGGTCTTCGCCGAAAAGCTGATTGCGGGCATTCAGGCCAATCAGGAAATCGCCCAGTACCGTCTGGAAAACAGCGCCCAGATGGTCACGGCCCTGAACCCCATCATTGGCTATGAGCAAGCCGCTCAGGTGGCCAAAAAGGTGAATAAGGAAGGCAAAAGCGTTCCGGATGCCGTGGTGGAACTGGGGATTAAGGATCACGCGGGCAATCTGCTGACCAAGGAAAGCCTGGCCGCCATTTTATCCCCGGAGGCAATGACCGAGCCGCCCAAGGCCTAAGCGGATTCTTCGGTTTATCCGACTTCTTTATTTCTCAAGAAAGCAGCGATCTGATTTTATAATCGGGTCGCTGCTTTTTTGGATGGACTCATTGGATGGGCTCAGGGGAAACGCCCAATGCGGAATACAACGGTTACAATAGTAATACGAAATCCCATCAACCCCTGAAGCGGGTGCAGCGTGAGGCAAAGGCAGAGTGAGGTAAAGTATGAAGCATTCCCTGTGGCGCACCAAGCCGGTGGCTCAAATTCTGAGTGAGGCGGAGGGCAAAGAAGGCGGCCTGAAACGGGTGTTAACTGCCGTGGATTTAACCGCCATCGGGGTGGGGGCCATTATCGGGGCGGGCATTTTCGTGCTGACCGGTACCGCCGCCCGGGATGCCGCAGGCCCGGCCATCATGCTCTCTTACGTGTTTGCCGGGCTGGCCTGTATTTTGGCCGCCTTGTGCTACACGGAATTCGCCACCCGCTTGCCCATTTCCGGTTCCGCCTACAGCTACGCCTACGCCAGCGTGGGCGAACTATTCGCCTGGATTATTGGCTGGGATTTGATTCTGGAGTACACCATCGGCTCTTCCACGGTCGCTGTAGGCTGGACGCATTACCTGAGCGAGTGCTTAAAGGGCTTTGGACTGACGGTGCCGAACTGGCTGCTGGCCTTGCCGGTGGGCCCCGTGCAGCTCAATGTGGCCGCCGTGCTACTGATTGCCTTTCTGACCGGCCTGCTGTGCTTTGGCATTAAGGAATCGGCCCGCTTTAACGCCGTGATGGTCTTAATCAAGCTGGCCGTGGTGCTGTTTGTGATTGTGGCGGGCATTCCCTGGGTGCAACCGGCCAATTGGCATCCCTTTTTCCCGTTTGGGGTGGCCGGGGTGTTTCAGGGAGCCGCCCTGATCTTCTTTGCCTACATCGGCTTTGATGCCGTTTCCACGGCTGCCGAAGAGGTTAAAAATCCCCAGCGAGATTTGCCTATTGGCATCATCGCTTCCCTGTTAATTTGCACGGTGCTGTATGTGGCGGTTTCCGCCGTGATTACCGGGATGGTCCCCTTTGCGCAGATTGATGCGGGCGCTCCTTTGGCGGCCGCTTTTGGCAGTGTGGGCAATCCCCTGGCCCAAAAGCTGATTGGCCTGGGCGGCTTTGTGGGCCTAACCACGGTGGTGCTGATTCTGCTGATGTCCCAGCCTCGTATTTATTACGCCATGGCGCGAGATGGCTTGCTGTTCCCCTGGTTTGCCAAAATTCATCCCACCTTCCGCACGCCGGTAAACGCCAGCGTGGTGACCGGTCTGATTGCCGCGATCATGGCCGCCGCGGTGCCCATGGAGGACTTGCACCACATGGTAAGCATCGGGACCCTGTTTGCCTTTGTGGTGGTTTCGGCCAGTGTGCTGATTATGCGCTACAAAAGCGAAGACACCCCGCAACAAAGCGTGTGGACTGTTTTGCAGCTGGGCTTGGGCTTGACTGTATTTTGCTATGGATTGGCCCACGATTTTAGCAAGCCCTTGGCCCTGTTCGGCATGACCTGGCCCACCCCGCCAGTTTTTCTCACCCCGCTGGGCGCATCAGGCCTGTGTCTGGCTCAGGGGCTGAAGATGCTGGCCGGGCTGCTGATAGTGGCCAAGCCCCTGTGCGCCCTGGCCAACGCCAAACAGACCAATATTCCCACGGGCTTTCAGTGTCCCTGGATGCCCTGGGTGCCCATTTTAGCCATGGCCGGTAATATTTACATGATGGCGAATTTAAACATAGAGGCCTGGGTGCGCTTGCTGGTCTGGCTGGCGGTGGGGTTAATCTTCTATTTCCTCTACGGACAAAAGCGCAGCAAACTGGCTTCACCCCCGACCTCCGGGCAGTAAGTTATGCCTCCGGCCGCTTATTCGTCTTCTTGGCCGGTCGGGTGTTACGATACCCCCGCCAGTAGTAGGTAATGGCTGGTGGCAGGCCCAGTGCATCCGCCAGATGCTTGGTGGGTGTCGTGGGATTCTCTTGGGCCGCCCGGTGAAACAGTTGCTTCACGCTCTGGGGATAGCGATCGTTCTTTGATATTTTATAGCTCTGATATTGGGCCAGCAGGGGGGCGATTTCCCTGCGATAAGCCTCTAGCTGAGGTAGGGAGTTTGCGCGTTCTTTACTGCTTTTGCGGATTTTTTTCGTTTTGTGTTCAGCGGGCTCCAAATCGGTGTTAGGCATTTTATAACGCCGGGTCTGCGCAGAGAAGGGATTATCCTGCTGTCTTGGGGTTTCCGGCTGCTGATGCGGATGCCTGACAAAGGTGTCGCTGGCTTCTTGGTCCAAGTCGATAAATTCCAGTTGCTGCGGGGAAAGCCGGAGTATAGGCGGCAAATCAAAGTCTTGCGTGTCATTCAGGATGATAGGCGGTGACTGCATGTCCTGACCGTGCAAAGCCCGTGTTTGCGGTTGCAGGTGGAAAGACGGAGCAAAAACACGCATAAAAAACCCTCCCGATGTATGAATCAATGAAACGCCAGCGCCAATGAAAACAAATGCCTAGACAGCGAGCAAGCTCGCACAATATCTGAAACCCAATCCATTGGCTTATCTCAGGAAGCGGTGGGGATTTGACAGATGGTTTGAAGCCACTGCCCCTCTTCCGGCGTGAGTGTGTGAACCAACAAGCTGAGAATATCACAGTAGTACTGGGCAAGCCACTCTTTTTGGGCGGGTTCCAGAAGGCCCCAGTCGATCAGTTTCGAATCGAAGGGGATGTAGGTCAGGCTTTCAAAGCCGTACCAGCGTTGGCCCTGAGCATCTTCGCTCCGCTGCACGGTGAGATATAGATTCTCCAGGCGAATGCCGCCCCAGCCGGGCTCGTAAAACCCGGGTTCAATGCTGGTGATCATCCCCGGCTCCAGCGGCTTATGGGCCAGCTTATGGATACCATTGGGCCCTTCATGCACGTTTAAAAAAGCGCCTACCCCGTGCCCGGTGCCATGCCCATAATCCAATCCCTGTTGCCACAGGGTGGCCCGGGTAATCCCATCCAGCCTTGCTCCGTCCGTCCCTTTCGGGAACTGTTGTTTGGCGCAGTTGATATGGGCCTTCAACACTTCCGTGTAGCGCAGTTTTTGGGTGGGGGTGGCGGTGTCTCCCACCAACAGGGTGCGGGTGTCATCGGTGGTACCGCCCATAAACTGACAGCCGGAATCGATTAAAAACAACTCGCCCGGCTCCAGCCGTTTGTGGGGATTGGGGGTGCCGTAATGCACGATAGAACCGTTGGGCCCGGCTCCGGCAATGGTGTTGAAACTGAGGCCGAAAAAGCCCGCTTCCTCGGCGTAAAACCGTTCAATGGCCTGCTGAAAATCCACCTCGGTCACAGGTGTTCCCGCTTTGAGCTGTGTATCCAGCCAGGCCCAGGCCCGAATTTTCCCCCGGCTGGCCTTCAGGTTGGCCGCCTTCATCCCGGCGATTTCCACCGGATTTTTGAGGGCCTTCATCAGTTCAACCGGATGCTCTCCCTCTTGAATCTGGCCCCCACCGTCTTGAATCAGGCGCCAGGTGCCCTCCGTGGTGTGCTTGGGGTCGATCAGGACGGTTTTTCCGGCGCTGAAGGCTTTAAGCGTGTCTGCGTAGGCCGGGTAGGGATGGCAGGTGACCAGTCCCCCAAGGGCGTTCAGGGCCTCGGGCTCAACCCGCCTGCTGTCCATAAACAAATGGGCGGCCTCGGGCGTGATGAGGGCGTAGGCCGTAAACAGCGGGTTATAGGGAATATCCTGTCCCCGCCAGTTCAGCAGCCAGGCCACCTGATCCAGCTTGGTAACAGGCAGTAAATCCGCTTTGAGGGCCTTCAGTTTGGCTTGCACCGCCGCAATTTTATCCGCCGCGCTTTGCCCGGTTAGCGCTTCGGGAAGGGCGAAGACCTTGGAGCGCTGGGCGGGAGGGACCTCCTGCCACAGCGGATCAATCAGGTTCCCGGCCACCGGAACCAATTGAATGCCCGTATTTTTAAAGGCCTTCTGAAAACTCTGGAACTGCAAAACAGTCAGGGTAAAGGGATCAAAGCCCAGCTTAAAAACACGGGCGTCTCCGGCCATTTTTTTGACCGCTTCCGTCAGGCTGGGATAGCCTTCCAGTCCCAGTTTGCTGATGTGGATCTGCTCCGTGTCCACTTCGGAGTCGGCTTGCTCGTAATAGCGGGAATCGGCAAAGACCCAGGCCTCCGTTTTGCCAGCCACAAAGTCCCCGGCGGATCCGGTGAAGCCGCTAATCCAGGCCCGGCGCTGCTTGTTTTCCGGCAGGTACTCGTTAATATGCTCATCCACCGAGGGCACCAGATAGGCATCCAAGCCGTGGCGGGTCATGGCATCCCGCAAAGCCTGCAGTTTTACTTTCGTTGTGGTCAGCGACTGGCTCCCTGCGCCCATGTCATGGTGTCCTCTCATCGGTAGATGATTTGAATAGGGGCCAGCGGCCCCTTCATCTTCATTATAGCGATTCCTGACCCTGATTGCTGGAGCAGGAATAGATCGAGAGGCTTTGACACCCTGAAAGCAAACATGAATCGTGGCCCAGTAGGCTAGAATTAAAGTTTGTGGACTTTAAGCCGATAATCCAAAGCAGGTGAGTTCTGGCAGGAGATAAACAAGTCAAAAATGGGAAAACAGGCTTTACCAGCTCCAGGCTTTACCCTGGCCGAATTACTCATTTCCCTGGCTATTTTGGGGGTGATTGCCACCTTTACCATCCCCAAAATCCTCAGCACTCAGCAAAATTCAAGCAATATCGCTAAAATGAAAGAGGCCGCAGCCACTTTAAGCGCCGCGTTCCAGCAGGCCAAGCTGGCTGGAGCCATTACCACTTCCACCAAGCCCTCTGATCTGACGGCATACATCAATTATGTTTCCATTGATACCAGTGGTACCGTCATTGACGACTTGAATGGAGGGACCTCAACAATATGTAACAACTCTTACCCCTGCATAAAGCTGCATAACGGGGTCATTATAAGGGCTGATGACTTGGCTGCCTTTGGAGGCACCGCCACTACCAACTGCATCAATTTCCGTATCGATCCAGAGCCCGGGTATTCGGGGACCACCAACCCCGCTCGTGCTGTTGGTATTTTTCTTTATTACGATGGCTTTATGACCTCCCAATCTTTCATAAGAGCGAATAGTTACACTTCCGCAGGAGGGCCCTATAATCCGGGCAATTTCGATCCACCGTGGTTTAGCTGGCAGTAGAGCGGCTGAACGTTATTTTACGGAGGGTTCGCTGCAGTAACTGCCCCCCGTGACTGAGGAGTCTCAGTAAACACCAGTGATAAATGACGCTGAGAAGCAGGCACAGCAGCACGACGGGCAATAGCTGGGTCAGCAACACCACCGAGCCCAGGGACTTCAATTGCAGCACCAGCGCATAAAACACGCTGGCATCGGGAGCCGAGGCGTTGGACGCGCTCAGAAAACTTTTCCAGTCCAGCCAGCGGCTAAGACACAGCTGCAGCAACCAGAGCGAGGGAGACAGCACCGTTGAAAACAGGGTGGCCAGCATCACACTGCCCAGACTGGCTGGCTGAATGCGCTTGGGAATAGGAAACAACTTGGGCATACCTGAGTCATAATGGTTGTGGGCCGTATATAAAATAAAAAATTCCGGGCGGGCCGAAGTGCGGCAATATAACGCAGTGTAAAGGGTTCAGGGAAACCGCCTGACAGCGCCGCCCGGATGAGCCTGTGGCCCTGTGGGTCGGGGTGGACTTTACGGAAATCCGGGCAAGGGCGATTATAATAAAGGGCAGTTGGGCCTCCTCCCAATGGGAGTTATGGGGGCGGCGCGACATTGTTGGTAAGTCCCTAAGCCCCCGCAAGAGAAGGACGTTCGGCCTTGGCCGATGAGAATAAACAGTTTGAGGCCTCCGCCCAAAAGCTGAAGAAGGCCAAGGAAGAGGGTCAGGTCTTTAAAAGCAAGGATCTGTCCACGGCGCTCTTTCTCATGCTGATGTTTATGATGCTGTTTGGCATGGCCCCTTTCATCTGGAAGGAAATCGCCACCCTGTTTATTCTGGTGTTTGAGCAAATCCCCAATAAAAGCATTGAGAACATTGGCTGGCAGTACCTGACCCTGATTACCCTGAAGGCGGTGGCCTTTTTGATTGCCCCGTTTATTCTGGTGGCCGCCCTGCTGGGCATTGCCGGAGACTTTTTTCAGGTGGGGCCTATTTTCGCCACCAAGGCGGTCAGTCCCAAATTCGATAAACTGAACCCGGTCAAGGGCTTCCAGAATATTTTTTCCCAGCGAACGGTTATCGAACTGGTGAAAAACATCATCAAGATGCTGGTGCTGGGGGTGATGGCCTGGATCGTCTTTCAAAAGTATCTGGGGCACATGTTGGCCGTGGGCGGCACGGAAAATATCTTCGCCATTCTGGGCCTGCTGGGCGAAGTGCTGATGCAGTTTATTTTTTACGCCGGTGGAGCCTTCCTGGCCCTGGGCATGGCCGATTTTTTGTATCAGCGCTGGAAGTTCATGCAGGATCAAAAAATGTCCTTCAAAGAGGTGAAGGATGAGTTTAAAAACACCGAAGGCGATCCCATGGTCAAACACGCCATCCGACAGCGCCGCATGCAAATGCTGCAGCAAAGTATGCTGGAGGCGGTTCCTACAGCTGATGTAGTTACAACCAATCCCATACACATCGCTGTCGCCTTAAAGTATAATGCTGATGTAATGGAAGCGCCCCGAGTGGTGGCCAAGGGTACTGAGTTATTCGCGGAACGCATCAAGAAAATAGCGGCCGAGAATGGCGTGCCCGTGGTGGAAAACCCGGTGGTGGCCAGAGCGTTATTTCGGTTGGTAGAGATTGATCAGGAAATCCCCCCCGATTTATACCAGGCAGTGGCTGAGATTTTAATGTTCGCCTGGCGCGCCAAAGGAAAGACGCCTCCCTTGCAGAATTAAGGTACCCGAAATGGTTGGACTGAGCTGACGTGTCATCATCACCCAAAAAAGTACCCGGCAAAGTAAACATTACCCAGTTTCTCCCCCTGGTGGAGCGGGTGGCCAAGGTGGAATACCGCCGTATCCCCTCGCACATGGTGGATTACGAGGAACTGGTCAGCATTGGAGCCATTGCCATTCAGGCGTTACTGAAAAACAAAACCGCAGAAGAGGTGGAAAAACTCAACACCTCCTATATGGCCACAGCCACCCGCTGGGCCATCCGGAACGAATTGCGCTCCCGCTACAAGTGGTACACCCTGAAACACGCCAAAAGCGATGAAGAACAAGAGGGTGCCCCTGCTTCCGGCGAGGAGGGCGGTACGCCCATTAACGGGGCCACGGCCAACCCCTCTCAGGAGAACGTGCGGGAAGCCATTTACGAGACCATTCTATCCATTGAAGGCATTCAGGAAGGCCAGGACGGCGACACTTCCTACGATTTTATCAGCGATGGCTCAGCCACCCCGGAAGAGAGTCTGGAAATCGTGGAGTTGGGGCGGGCCATCAAACGGGCCATTGAAAGTTTACCTCCCAAGGACCGCACCATCATGGAGTATCGCTTTTACCGCAACATGCAGGTGAAAGATATCGCGGCCATGGTAGGCTTGTCCAGCTCCCGAATCACCCGCATCGTGCAGGCTTCGCTCAATCAGGTTCGGGAATACCTCCGGGAAAACAATCATCTGGACTGACCTGTCTGAGAGGGTGACACCCCCTCCAGAGGCTTCAGGTCAAATTTCCGTCAGAACGGCGGCTTTCGGACGATGAATGGGCCATGGCCACGGAACTTTTCCGCCGCCAATCATCCATTCAGTCATCCATCCAGTCATCCGTACGGACAAAAGGGGTTCGATTCCGGGCCACTTTCTGTATAATGATGGCTAACCGTCAATTGAAAAAGTTTTCTGATTTGCATGCGTAAGCCTTTCTCGTTCAAACTGGTGTTAAGCGCGGTTCTGCTTCTGGGCCTCATTGCATTGGGGGTTTCTTTTTCCGGGCTGTGGCCCTCTCAACCCGCCTTTAAACTGGCCGGTGAGGTACAGGCCCGTGAGTTCCGCAACGGCTCCCGCTTTGGTGGGCGTGTTTTACAAGTGCTGGTGCAGGAAGGGCAGGTTGTCCAGAAGGGTCAGCCATTGATTGTGTTTGATGAAACCGATTTGCAGGCCAAAATCGCGGAGGCCAAAGCGACTCTGGCTCAGGCGATGGCCCAGGAAACCCTGCTGGCCAAGGGCGCTGATACCGGGCAGCTGCGTCAGGCCAGCGCCAGCGTCCAGCAGGCGGAACAGCGCCTGAGAATTATCACCACCGGGGCCCGCCCGGAAGAGATTGCCCAGGCCCAAAGCAAGGTGCAAATCGCGGAATCGCAAGCCGATCAGGCCCAACAGGCATTGGATGGGGCCAAGTCCATGCTGGATGAGGGGATTATTTCCCGCCAGAAGTATGAAGGTCTGGTGGCCTCGGCGGAATCGGCCCAAAGCAACCTGAATGCCGCCAAGGCCGCCTTATCCCTGATGAAGTCCGGCGGACGGCCAGAGGAAAAGCGGATCGCCCGTGCCCAGTTATCAGCGGCAAAAGCCCAGTATGGGCAATTGGCCAAAGGTGCCCAGTCCGAAGAGTTGAGCATCGCCTCTGCCAATGTGGAAAAGGCCCGCAGCAACGTTAAAGCGCTGGAAGCCCAGTTGTCGGAACTGAGAATTCAAGCCCCCGCTGCCGGATACGTCAGCGTGGTGGCCGTGGCTCCCGGTGATTTGGTGGCCCCCGGTCGACCGGTGATTACCATCATCGACTATGACCACCTGTGGGCCGATGTGTTTATGCCGGAGTCCAAACTGGCCAGCCTGTCTGTTCAGCCGGGCCAGTCGGTCTCGGTGACGCCTCGCAGCAACCCCAAAACCCATTTTCGGGGCCAAGTGGCTATCGTCAACCCCAAAAGTGAGTTCATTCCCAACAGTGGGGGCGATAGCAGCAGCGAGGAATCCACATTCCGCCTGAAGATTACTGTGGCCAACAAGGATGAAACGGGTAAAGTCTCTCTCTATCCCGGCATGAAGGTGGATGTCTCCTTTGCCCGCTGATGAAGTGTCCCGCACCATTCGGCCACCAAAACTAAACCTGATTTTGGCCCACGCCACTCCCCAATTTTCAAAGTATTCATGATGACCCTTCCCGCCGAAACCCAGCCCCGCCAACCGTTGTCCGAACCGGCTATTCTCACTGAAGACCTGGTGCGCAGCTTTGGCGAGAAAGTGGCCGTGGATCACCTCAATCTGCGGATCGATAAGGGTGAGATTTTCGGCTTTCTGGGGCCCAACGGCTCTGGCAAGTCCACCACCATTAAAATGCTGTGCGGTCTGCTGGCACCCACCTCCGGGAAGGCCTTGGTTAGCGGCATTGATGTGCGCCGCGATCCCGAGCGGATTCGCTCCAAAATCGGCTATATGCCGCAAAAGTTCAGCCTGTACGAAGATCTGACGGTCAAAGAGAACATCGATTTCTACGCCCAGTTGTACGGGGTCAAGGGCTCCGGGGCCAAACGGCGCAAGGATGAAGTGATTGATCTGGTGGGCATCGGACATTACCGGAGCTTTCTGGCCCGGCAGTTATCGGGCGGCTGGAAGCAGCGACTGGCCTTGTGTTGCGCACTGGTACACCAGCCTGAGATTATCTTTCTGGATGAGCCCACCGCCTCCATGGACCCCGTGGCCCGACGTGGGTTGTGGGATTTATTGTTTACGCTAGCCAGCAATGGGGTCACGCTGTTTGTCACCACACACTACATGGATGAAGCCGAGCGATGCAGTAGCCTGGGCTATATTTATAACTCGAAACTGATTGTCAGCGGCGGACTGGAAGAATTGAAGCATGCCAAGGCCGTGGTTGGAGAAGGAAACGTTCGTCTGGAAGTGCTATGCAAACCACTGGTGAAGACCTTTAACCAGATCAAGGCACTTCCCTATGTGCAGGATGTGACCATTTTCGGGCAGGCCCTGCACGTGGTCAGCGAGGATGCCGAGGTGTTGGCCCGGCTGACCCGGGATCTGGACAGGGCTGATGTGGCCGTGCAGCAGATTCGAGAAATTGAACCGTCGCTGGAAGACGTGTTTGTGACCCTGACCAAGGCCAGCATGGCTGAGGACGAGATCCGCCAGAAGGATTTGGGCCACAAGCTGGCGCAGACCCATGCCAGTGGCTTTGATGACGATGAGGACGGCAACGATGCTTGAGGCCCTGAAGCGCGGCGAATTTTTGGGCCTGAGCTGGTCTGGCATACAGTCCATCTTCCGCAAGGAAATTATCCAGCTGTTGCGAGACCCTTATCTGGTCATGTTTATCATTGCCTTGCCGGTCATTCAGCTGATGGTGACGGGCCTGGCCGTGCAGAGGGATCTCAAGCACATTGCCACCGTGGTGGTGAACTACGATCAGGGCAGTGCGTCCCGCGATCTCATGGCGGATTTCCAGAACAGCACCCTGTTTGATCTGGATCAGGTGCCTTCGGATGCGGTCATGATGCAAAAGATCCGCAATGGGAACTACCGGGTAGGCATTATCATCCCCCCGGATTATTCCGAAAAAGCGTTGGCAGGCATCACGCCCCCGCAAATTAACATTATCGTGGATGGCACACAGGGCACCATTGCCAAAACCATTGTGGATGGGGCCAGTCAGTTGGTGTTTAACCATAACCGCAAACTGCTGGCGGAAGCCGGTCTGGGGAGCGGCGAAAGCGGCGGCCTGCCCGCGGGTACTGAGCTGAAAACCAAGGTGCTGTACAACCCCAAAATGTCCTCGGCTTACTATCTGGTACCGGCCATTCTGGCCATTGTCATGCACATGTTGACCATTTTATTCACCAGTTTTGCCGTGGTTCGGGAGCGAGAGTCGGGCACCTTGGAGCAATTAATGGTCAGTCCGGTCAAAGTCCCGGATCTCATGCTGGGAAAAGTCCTGCCCTATGCCTTTATCGGCTTTCTGGACATGCTGCTGACCCTGGGGGTGATGGTCTGGTTCTTCAACATCAGCATTAGCGGCAGCTTCTGGTTCCTGTGTCTGGCTTCCTTCATTTTTATCCTGACCTCTCTGGGCATTGGCCTGTTGATTTCCATTCTCTGCCGCACTCAGGTGCAGGCCATTCAGCTGACTGTGGCCATTTTCCTGCCCAGCCTGCTGCTCACCGGCTTTGTTTTTCCGCTGGAGCCCATGCCCTGGTTTATCAAGATTATCAGCTTCTCGCTGCCCCTGACCTACTATCTGGATATCATTCGCGGGGTGGTCATCAAGGGCATTGGGGGCGGCGATCTGTGGTTCCAGACCCTGATTTTACTGATTATGGCCGTGATCACCCTGGGGGCCAGTATTTTGCGTTTTAATAAGCAAATTACCTAGGGAGCCCGTACAATACTTTCAGCACGATAGAGGCAGTCATGAGTCCAATTTTCACACCGGATCTTCCAAATCGCCCCCTGCGCCTGACCATTGGGACTGGCCTGATTCTGATGCAACTGTTTTCCCCGGGTTTGGCTGCGACGCCAGTCCGTGAAGCCATACCGCTGGATGTGATGGCTCCCATGCCCACCGTCAATGGCCCCTTGGAGAAGCCTGCCAAACTGTCTCGTTCTTCTCGAAAACCCTTCGCCAGAACTGAAAAAACGGACGCCAAAACGGCCGCAGCCCCCTCAGATTCTGTCATTGCGGAAGTGTTGAAGCTAAAGTGGCAAACGGCCCCGTTATATGGGGCGGTGGATGATCTGCAAAAAATTGGCCTGGAAAAAGTGTTAAAGACAGCCGCAGAACGCAATTTATCTGTGCGTCAGGCCGAAGCACAGGCCAAAGAGGCTGAGACGCAGGCCCGGGATCTGGTGGAATCAAACCCCTTAATCCTGCTAAACCCCATTCAGCTAGGACTGATGAAGCAGGCGGAAAACGCCAACGTTCAGGCGGCTCAGGCGCATGTGCAGGTGGCTCGTCAAAAGGCACTGTTGGAAAGCGCCTCTCGGTATTACACCCTGACCCAGGCTTATTTGGCCAAATACTCCGCCTTTCAGGCCATTGAGCAAGGGAAAACCCAGCTCAAGGTAGAAGAAAGCCGCTTCATTAACGGGGAAACCGACCGCTTTGGGGTGACCCAGACGGAAATGGCACTGATCGACCGCTACAGCCGCTATATGAGCGCCGATCATGCCTATTACTCGGCTTCGGTAGCCCTGTGTAACTTTCTGGATTTACCCGAAGACAACGTTCTGGTGCCCGAGGAAGTCAGCCTGCAAAGCGAAATCAATATGGTGCCCACCCTCAAGCTGTTCCCGGACAGCTTAACCTTGGAGAAGGCCCAAAAAATCGCCCTGACCCGCCCGGACATTCAGGAAGTCGTGCTGCGGCGGGAGGCGCTGCAAAAACTCATCAAGGCCAGCTTTGGGCAGGAAAAGCGCAAGCGGGAAGCCGATTTAAAGCAACTGGATCTGCAGGCGGAACAGGGGCTGGACTTGGTATCAGCGGCGGTAAACCGGGCTTACGCGCAGGTGCAAACGGCTAAAAAGAACCTTCAACTGGCCCAACAACGCTATGAACTGGCGATTTCACTGGTACGCCAACTGGAAATCAGCAATAAGGCTGGCTTTAGCAGCACCAAAGACGTACTGGACGGCCAGCTGGAGTTGGCTCGCAGCAATGCCAACCTGATTGAGGCCAGACTTGGCAGCAATCTGGCCCAGATTCAACAGGCTTACGAGTTGGGCTTGTTACAGGCGGAGCTGATGTCGCAGCCTTTGCCCATCAATTTACTGTAAGCCCGGCAAAAGCGTCCGTGGGCGCCTTACACTGAAAACCGCCTCAGGCTAATGACCTCAGGCGGTTCAGGATAACGATGGCCTTTGTAACGGCCGTTAATTAATGCTGTGCCAGGGCAACAAGTCTGCCCAGAAATCCGGATTGGCTCTGCCCACTTCTACCGTTTGCAGTTTATTGATACAGAAAACCTGCTTGAGATACATAATTTCCGCTTGCAGCAGCGGATCGATATAAACTTTGTTATGCTCAGGCTCCACCACGAGTCCTAACGTTAAAGACAGTTCAGTTTCGGTCATGTGTCCTGCTCTCTCTTTCTTATCCTATGGTCCGGCAAGGCCGCTCAAGGCTTACTTCATCTCCATATATATAAAAAAACAAATAAAAGAGGCTGATTGCTTCCATGTCCGCATCTTGTTACGAAGTGCAATGTAAGCCGTTAAACCTGCTCCCCTGACAGAATACAAATGAGAACACCGCTCCGCAGGCCTGCCCCAAATCTGAAATAACCGGCAGAAAGTCCCGGCAACGCCGATATCCACTCCTAAATGGCCCCTCCGCAATGCCAACTCCTCAATGGCTCGTCCTCAGTGACCTTTCCTCGATGACCTCATCTCAATGTCCTCTCAGGAAGGCCTTCCCAAACACCAAGCGGCCCTGTCACTATTTTCGTGGCTGGGGGGGGGAGCGCTACCCCAGTTCGGATTGAGGCATCATGCGGGCCTCGGACGTCTCTTCCCAGCTGGGCAACTCGCTCAGGTCGCCATCCAGAATGTAGATGTAGTTGATCAGCTTCACCGCCATTTCCTGCTGATCCTCCGGGGCCAGGTGCTTGAGTAACTCCACCAGATGACGGGCATGCATTTCAAAGCCACTACGCCGGAAGTTGGGAAAGATGAAGCGCACGCGCTCGGTTTGGGTGCGAAGCTCAGCAGAATCGAGCAACCCACTGGCATCCATCACCGAAAACAAGTACCGGGCGGTCATTTCCTGATGCGTGTGCGAGGCGTTTTGCAGCAGGCTGATGGCCATCGACAGGGTGGGATCTTTGTCATACCAGCGTTGCTTCATAGGCACTAAACTCCCGCTTTGCGCGCTCAATAAAATGTCCAGCCTTGAGGGATATTAATCTCTATCGGTTCAAGGCGTTAAAAAGTTTAGACCTTAAAGACCAAATTTTAACAATTGGAAACAATAAGGGCCCTAAACTCAGTAAACTTCGGTGGGGGCCAGGGAAAACAGGCGGGTCAACCGGCCTGCGGCGGAGCCCCGGGTAAAGCGGGGGGGATCCAGATAAATATTGTAGAGCCCCAAGCCGCACCATAACCAGTTCTGGGCGTAGTAATCGTTTTTGGTGTTCCATTGGCCACCCGGCTTCAGATTGGGCACAATCTTTTTTTGCAGCAATTCCTCGCCCAACCGCGTATCTTGCAGGTATAAACCGGGGAAAACCGCCCCGTAAATGGCCCCGGACTGCAATTCAGGATGGCGGACAATGCCATCCCAGGTAATGGAAATGGGCAAATCCTTGCGGATTTTCCAGTAACGGGGCAGCATGTTTTTGGTTTTCAGCAGCTGGGTGGCCCGCTTTTCCAATGGATTCATCAGGGCATCCAGCGCTACCCGCCAATAGACCCGAATGGCCTCGTACCCAAAGTCACTGCGGGCATCCAGCGGATCGTTGTACAACTGGATGTTGTCATTGTCCAGCGAAATTTCCACCCAGTCCGGCATCAGACCGCTTTCGGCCTGGGTGACCGCCCGGCTCATAATCTCGTAGGAAGAATCGATCAACAACGTCCAGTCGTGGTTGTCGTCCGCTTCCGCGAACACCCGGTAGGCGTAAGGCGCAAAGTAGGAGGGATTGATCTGGTAAGTGCGCCCTTTTTGGGGCCAATCGCCCGGCAGTAAAACCCGCCCCAATGGCGCATTCAGGGTCAGGCGATCCCAAATCTCGTTGAGAATGGGCATGGCTTCACTTTGATACTGCGGCTCATTCCACACCTTTGCCGCCAGCAGCAAAGCCAAGGCGATATCCTGATCGGCGTCCGTGGCGCTGGTGGTATCCAGGGTGCCCCAGCTTTTATCGGCCTTTTGACCCCATTTCCAGGAGAACAGGTGATCGCCCCGGGGGATTTGCAGGTTGTCCTTGGCCCAGCGATAGGAAGCGTCAAAGGTGGCCTTGTCCCGCATCCACAGGGCCCGCAACATGGCGTAGGCCTGCCCTTCGGAGGTGCTGATATTGCCGTTGTAGTCGATCACCCGGCCATCCGCCTGAATGAAGGTGGTTTTATACTGGGCCCAGCTGCTTTGCAGCAAGCCCCGAACTTCCAGCTCATTCAGCAGGGGGGCGGCGCTGGCCCGGGACAGGCCAAAGGTTGCCAAAAACAGCAGCAGGGCAAGTACAAGCCCCATCCAGACAGGGTAGCGATGACCAGACCGGACAGAGCGCATCAATTAACCCACCTGTTGGGGCACGTTGACCATCTGCTTGCCTTTGGTGGTGATTTCCGCTTGCAGTTGCTCGGCAAACAGGCTGAGGGACACCGCCCCCAGGTCGCCTTTGCTACGGCTGCGGACGGCCACCTGATAGGCTTCCAGTTCCTTGTCGCCAATGATCAGCATGTAGGGCACTTTCGCCAACTGGGCCTGCCGGATTTTATGGCCGATGCCCTCGTTGGAGGTATCCGTTTTGGCCCGCACCATATCCGCCCGCAGGGTGGCTTCCACTTGCTGGGCATATTCCACATGTCGATCGGCAATGGGCAAAATGGCCACCTGTTGGGGGGCCAGCCACGCCGGGAAAGCGCCGGAGTAATGCTCGATCAGCGTGCCAGCGAAGCGCTCCAGACTGCCAAAAATGGCCCGGTGAATCATGATGGGCCGCTTGGCCTGACCATCCCGGTCGGTGTACTTCAGGTCAAAGCGCTCTGGCAAGTTGAAATCCAGCTGCACAGTAGAACATTGCCAGGTGCGGCCAATGGCGTCCTTCAGCTTGAAGTCGATTTTGGGGCCGTAGAAAGCGCCATCGCCTTCATTGATTTGATAGGTCAGGCCATATTCTTCCAGGGCTTCCTTCAGCGCCTGCTCAGCCTGATCCCAAATGGCGATATCCCCAATGCACTTTTCCGGACGGGTGGACAACTCCACCTCAAAGCTCATATCAAACAGCTTTAGGGTGTCATCCACAAAGCGAATCACTTCCACCACTTCGCTGCGAATCTGATCGATGCGGCAGAACAGGTGGGCATCATCCTGCGTGAAGCCCCGCACCCGGCTGAGCCCGTGCATGGTGCCGGATTTCTCGTAGCGGTACACGGTCCCCAGCTCGCTCAGGCGCAAGGGGAGTTCCCGGTAGCTGCGAATGCGCCCCTTGAAAATCAGCACGTGCATAGGGCAGTTCATGGGTTTGACGATGTATTCCTGCTCGTCGATTTCCATGGTGTACATGTTTTCCATGTAAAAACCGGTGTGCCCGGAGGTGTCCCACAGGTCCCGCTTGGCGATGTGCGGGGTGTACACCAGGTCGTAGCCCCGCTTGCGATGCTCACGGCGCCAGTAGTTTTCCAGCTCTTCCCGCACCGTGGCCAGGTTGGGATGCCACAGAATCAGACCGGAGCCCACCTCCTCTTCTATGCTGAACAAGTCGTATTCCTTGGACAGCTTGCGGTGATCCCGCTTGTCGGCCTCTTCCATCTGGTGCAGGTAGGCGTCCAGATCTTTTTGCTCCCAAAACGCCGTAGCGTAAACCCGTTGCAGCATGGGGTTATTGGCATCGCCACGCCAGTAGGCACCGGCCACGCTGAGAATTTTAAAGGCCTTCAGCCAGGAAGAATCCGGCAAGTGCGGACCTTCGCACAGATCAAACCAGATGTCCGCGCCGGTTTTGGCGTCTTTATTGATGTACAAGGTGCTTTCCGGGGCGTCTTTGTATTTTTCCAAAATCTCGGCCTTGTAACGCTCTCCGGTGGTTTTAAATTCAGCGATTTTGGCTTCAACATCCGGAATCACGAAGCGTTCAAACAGTTGCCCTTCTTTGGCGATGCGCTGCATTTCCGCTTCAATTTTGGGGAAATCATCGGGGCTGAGCTTGTGGTTGGGAATGTCCAAATCGTAGTAAAAGCCGGTTTCAATGGAAGGGCCGGTGGCCACTTTGGTGCCCGGCCACAGGGTTTGCACCGCTTGGGCCAAAATATGCGCGGCGGAGTGGCGCAATACATCCAGTGCTTCAGGATCTTTTTTGGTGAGGATGCGCACGGTGTCCCCATCGTTCAAGGGGGTTCGCAAATCCCGCACGGTACCGTTAATCACGGAAGCCATGGCCGCGCGGGCCAGCCCTGCCCCAATGGCGGCAGCCAGATCCTGCACGGTAGCCCCTTGGGCCAATTCTCTCACGCTACCATCGGGAAGTTTTACCTGAATACTACTTGTCATGGGAACCATCGCCGTTTCTTGCTGATTAATAACAGGCCTGACCCGGACGGGTCAGCGTAGGGGCACGCAAAGGCTATCCTACTTTACACCACTCATTATATGCACAACAAAAGGAAACCCCAAATCAAGGCCGGACAGCTTCCAGAGCAAAGACAATCCCGCAGAGCCGAGAGAAAAACAGAAGCGGCTACGGGCTATTCTGTTCGTATTGCTCCAGCCAAGCTGACAGCTCCTGAGCAGCCGAAGAAGGGTTGACTCGGGCATAATCGGCGGCAGTGTAGCCTTCATGATCCTTTTGCTGAGCCTTGGCCCCATTCTCCAGCAGAAGGTTGGCCAGCGTGACATTGCCGTGCAGGGACGCCCACATTAAAGGGGTCCTCCCGCACCAGTCCCGAGCGTTAAAGTCGGCCCCAAAAGTTTTGCACAACCGGATAATGCTGCGAAGCGTCTCAAAGGAACGCTCCGGCTGTAAAAGCCGTCCATTGGCCAAGAAGTGAAGCGCTGTCTGGTTTGCAACATCCTCCACCGTGTTAAACAAACTGCTCTGGCGCACCACGGAAGACTGTGTTCTCAGAATCCTCAGAATGCTGGGCAGATCAGCCTGATGCATGGCGTTTAAAAATTCGGCGTGGTTCCGTTCCCAGTCCCTGACATTCAACGCTTGCTGAAACCGGTGGCGCGGGGTGTCGGACAGCTTGGACATTTCCGACTGCCCTGCACTCACAGAATCACGAGCCCCAAAACGTGGAGATGGAGCAAGGGGATCCCTGGGACGACTACGATGGGACCCGGAGGCCAAAGGAAGGGGGCTGGATCGATGGGAGGAAAACGTAATCATGGCGTTCTGCCGAAACTCCTGTGGTGTTTTAGGGTGAAAAATAAAAAGACAGGTATTCGAGACTAGCGCAGACCCATCGCCTGTTTCAGCCCATCCACCCACTTGCCAATGATATCTTTGTCCTCATGGGCTTTAATGCGCTTCAAAGCCTCCTGGGCGGTTTGGTTGGTGGCGTTGATTTTGGAATCCAGATACGCCAGCCGATTGTTCAACTCGCCCAGCGATTGCTCTTGAGATTCCAGGCGGTTTTTAACGTCGCTGGCTTTCAGGGCGTCGTTCATAGTGGCCAGCTGACCAGACAACTGACTGATCTGGAATTGCTGATAAGCCACCAGCAAAACAAGGGCCACGGCAAGGCCTGCCAAAACATAAGTGGATTGCTTGCCCAGACGATTCTCCGGAGCGGGAGAGGCGAATGAGGTGCCACCGGGATGGGCAAACGGTTTTACGTTGGAAGCGGCAGGGTGTTGGGTATCTGTCATAAGGCATCTCCTCTGGATGAATGGCCGATGGGTAATAAAACCGGATCAGACTGGCGCGTTTGGCAATTACTAGAAAACAAAACCGACGCCTGAATTGTCGGATGCTCGTTCAAGGTTAACATCCCGTGCAACCCGGCCCATTTTTTTTTGATTAATGAAAAAGTTGCTGCAAACTGTCCAAAATCCCCCCTGACTGTTTTTCAGGAGGATTCTCCTCGGAGTCACCCGATGATTCAGCCGCCGTCTCTTCCGACTGCCGCAGTCGATCGCTGGCGGCTCGTTTATCAATCACTTTGGCCACCTTACTGTCCATATAGCCAAGCCGGGCGTTAATTTGCTCCAGTTGCGCCTGCGTTTGTTCATTCTGGGCCTCCAGATTTCGCAGGCGGTTCAGCAAGTCCAGATTGTGGCTGTTAAGCACTTTGTACTCATTACCCAGCTGTTTGAGTTGTCCCTGCTGATAGAGGGTAATCAGGGTGAACGCCAGTGCCAGGGCAATCAGGGCTTTATTTCGCATGAGGAGAACTCCTTATAAAACGGTGCCACCCGGTGTGTGTGTCAGCAATGGACGTTTTCCGGGGTGGAACGAAATGGTTTGCCCCATCGGGGCAGGCGGCCTAAGGCCTGTCTGCTCTATAGTGTAGCGGAAATACCGGCAAACCGTGGGCAAACGTTAGAGCTGAGCGGAGGAGGTCGCTGCGTTTTTTGATTCGTTTTCAGGTAAAATGCCCCTGAATCCGTTTTATTTTGTGAGCGAGAGGCTTTATTTTTTATGTCTGCCACCCTAAGCGCCCCGGTACTGCCGGAATATTTAAAAGGCCGGGATTTTTTAACCTTTCTGGAATACTCCCCTGAAGAATTGCAGGAATTGCTGACCCTGGCGGCCCAGCTCAAGCAGCTCAAGCGCAACCGCATTCCCCACAAATTGCTGGAAGGCCTGAGTGTGGCCATGTACTTTGAAAAACCCAGCAACCGCACCCGGGTCAGCTTTGAGGTGGGCATTTACGATCTGGGGGCGCATCCCTTTATGTTGCGTAAAGATGAAATCAATCTGGGCGTGCGGGAAACCATTGCCGACACCGCCCGTACCCTTTCCCGCTATGTGGATTGCATTATGATTCGTACCTTTGCCCAAAAGGACGTGGAAGAACTGGCCCAGTGGGCGGATGTGCCAGTGATCAACGGGCTGACGGACGATTACCACCCCTGCCAGGTGCTGGCCGATTTGTTGACCGTTCAGGAACGCTTTGGCAGCTTTAAAGGACGCAAACTGACCTACGTGGGCGATGGCAACAATATGGCCAACAGCCTGATGCTGGGTTGCGCCATGGTGGGCATGGATGTCACCATTGCCAGCCCCTCCGGCTACCAGCCTCAGCCTGCCATGGTGGAAAAAGCCCAGAGCATCGCGGCCCAAAGTGGGGCCACCGTGGCGGTGTCGGATGATGTGAAGGCCGCCGTGAAAGACGCTTCCGTGGTGTACACCGATGTGTGGGCCAGCATGGGGCAGGAAGCGGAAGCGGAGGCCCGCAAGCAGGTCTTCAAGGCTTATCAGGTCAATGCGGAGAATCTGGCGCTGGCCTTGCCGGAGGCCATTGTGCTGCACTGCTTACCCGCCCACCGGGGCGAGGAAATCACCGCCGAGGTGCTGGAAAAACACGCCGATGTGATTTTTGAGCAGGCCGAGAACCGCCTGCATGCTCAAAAAGCAGTTATGGCGGCCATTATTCGCTAATTCAGAGGTTTACTAATTTAGAGACAAATCCCCGCCGGTGCGTGTATTGGCGGGGATTTTTTTATTTTGTTCTTTAGGGTGACATTAACGCCCTGGCATCCACCCATGGATCAATCATGTCCCCCGCCAAAGTTCGGCCATGAGGTGGTCATTTTTATATGAGACTTTGATTATGATTTGAATGTGAGCAAGCCGAAAGAGAGGTCACCCCAGATGTTGAACTTCAATCAAATCACCAACTGGTTCCCGCAGTTCAGAAACCCTTTTGTTAGCGTCCGGGTGAAATGGCTGTTTCATCATAGTTATCAATACTAAGCCTGCGCCTGATTCTTTTCAGGCTGGCACTTCCCTAGAATGGCCGAGCCGTATTAGACTAGGGGTATGCTTAAAGTTTTAATCTCCAACGATGATGGCATTTACGCCACCGGCCTTCAGACATTGGCCGCCAAATTATCCCAGCATTACGAGGTTTATGTGGTGGCCCCGGATCGGGAGCGCAGCGCCATGGGTCATGCCCTGACCCTGCACAAGCCCATTCGTATTGACGAAGTGGAAATGAAGTTTCCGGTAGCCAAGGCCTTTTCCACCAGCGGCACCCCCAGCGACTGCGTCAAGCTGGCCTTGAACGCCTTGCTGGATGTCAAAATCGACGTGGTGGTCTCTGGCATTAATCATGGCCCTAACCTGGGGTCCGATGTCATTTATTCCGGTACGGTCAGCGCAGCGCTGGAAGGGGCCATCCATGGCATCCCCAGTATCGCTGTGTCCCTGGTCAACGGCTCGGACAAGCTGGCCGACTTTACCCACGGGGCGGAATTTATCGCTGAGTTTTTGCCCACGGCCATGAAGGTGGGCATTCCGGCCAAAAGCATCCTGAATGTGAACATCCCGGCGGTGTCCAAGCACCACTTCGCGGGCGTGCAAATCACGGAACTGGGCACCCGCATGTACACCGACAGCTATGAGCGTCGGGTGGATCCCCGTGGTGGGGTCTATTACTGGCTGGCCGGGGAAGTTATTGAAACCGGCGAGGCCGAAGGGACAGACGTGGAGGCCATTCGCAACAATATGGTGGCGGTATCCCCGGTGCATTACAACTTGTCCAACTACAGCGCCATGACGCTGCTCAAGGAAAAACTGGACGTTCAGCACTAGCCAGCAAATCCCCAGTCACCGGGCTTGGCCCTGCCTTCAGCCTGATTGTTGGTCAGGCTGGCTGACCTGATTTTGCTTTGTCCATTCTGCGTTGGAGCATAGGCAGCGCCGACCGTTTAGGGCACAATATAAGCTGATCGTTTTTTATGGTGACCTGCTTGTTTGCGTGTGTTTATCAGGAGGAGAGTAGTCATGACCCAATCGCATGAAGAGTTAACGCTGCCCATGGCCCAACCGATGGCCCGCCGGGAATTTTTAAAACTGGCCGCCGCGATGGGTGGTAGCGCCCTGGCCCTCAGTCAGTTCCGGCTGAATGCCCAGGCCGCCGCCAAGCCCGCCCCCAAAAGCATGTCCGGCAAGGGCCTGCCCAAGGATCACCCCATGCACCCTTATGATGCCAAGGAAAGCATTCAGGCCAAGACCTTCGAGAACCTGTCCACCGTGGAAGGCATCAGCCAGAATCAGCTGGAGCAGCACTTGGGCCTGTACAAAGGCTACGTCAGCAAAATCAACGATATTGAAAGCCAGATCAGCGCCATGCAGCCGGATCTGGAGAAAATGAATGCCACCTACAGCCCTTACCGGGAATTACACGCCGAGCAGACCTACGCCCTGAACGGGGTGATTTTGCACGAGTATTACTTTGAGAACATTGGCGGGGCCAAGACTGCGCCCACCGCCACAGAGATGGTGCATAAAATTTTCACCCAGGAATTCGGCAGCTGGGAGAATTACGTCAATCACCTGCTGGCCGTGGGCAAGTCCTCCCGGGGGTGGGCTTTAACCGGCTACAACATGCGCGATCACCGGGTGCATAACTACGGGCTGGATCTGCACAATCAGGGCGTGCCGGTGAATGTGATTCCCCTGCTGGTGCTGGATGTGTACGAGCATGCCTACATGATCGACTTTGGCACCAAGCGGCCCGCTTACCTGCAGGCCTTTATGAACAACGTGGACTGGGCTGTGGTGGAGGCCCGCCTGAAGACTATGATTCTACACGGCTAGGTCCTGCCTGGAAAATCCTAAATGGATACATCCCGCACGGATAAAGTCCGTTCCTGAAATTTAACGCCCAGAACCGCTTTAAACCCCGGTCACTTGCTGAGTACCGGGGTTTACGCTTGGCAAACAGTCTCCATACCGAGACAATCACTTTCATTCTCTAAAATGCCCTGTAAAATAGAATGCGCCGTAATAAAATGCGCTGTAAAATGAAAAGAATCCCCCATTACAGGGCGTCAAGCGTATGACCGTAGAAACCCCGGAGCAACTCGCCAGCCTCCGTAAAATTGGCCGCATTGTGGCCCAAACCATTCAGCTGATGGGCAAGCATATTCAACCCGGCGTGACCACGCTGGAACTGGACGCCATTGGCCGCCAGTATCTGGAAGCCCACGGGGCACGCTCCGCCCCCGAGTTGATTTACCAGTTCCCCGGCGCCACTTGCATCAGCGTCAATCACGAAGTAGCCCACAGGGTGCCGGGGAATCGGCGCATTCAACCCGGCGATCTGGTGAACATTGATGTCTCCGCGGAGCTGGACGGTTACTTTGCCGACAGTGGGTACTCCTTTTTGGTAGGCACGGTGTCAGACGTCAAGCGGGCGGTTACCCGCACGGCTCAAAAAGCCCTCAACCGGGCCATTGCCGTTGTTCGGGCCGGGGTTTCTCTCAATGCCATCGGCCGGGCCATCGAAACCACCGCCCGGGAGGCGGGTTGCAGCATTATTTTAAACCTGGGCAGCCACGGAGTAGGCACCGCATTGCATGAAGAACCCTTTTTTATCCCCCCGTACTTTGATGCCGCTGATACCCGAGTACTTGCGGAGGGCATGGTCATTACCATTGAGCCCTTTATTTCCAACGGGGCCTGGGAGGCCGCCCAGGCTGAGGATGGCTGGACACTGTACACCGCGCCGCATTTCGTTACGGCCCAGTACGAGCATTCCATGGTGGTGACCCGCACCGGAGTGACCCTGTTAACCGCCGCTTAACCGGCATGAAAGCGGAAATTCGGTGCCAAAAGAGCAGTCTGAAGATTTAACCCAGTTTTTCCAGACTTTTTTACTGGTGGGCTTTGGATAAGCGGGGATTCTTGGTTTCTTTGAGCGGTATTGTAGATACTGACTGCGTCTGCCCCCCGTTTTTCAGGCGATCATTTTCACGATCCAGCGGAGAGCCTACCACCTGAGTGGCCAGCCCCAGCCTACGGAACAAAGCGATGATCCAGTAAGTCACATCCAGCTCGTACCAGACAAAGCCCATTTTGGCGGAACGGGCATGGGCGTGGTGATTGTTATGCCAACCCTCTCCCCAGGTGAGCAGGGCCACCCACCAGTTGTTGCGGCTGGTATCCGGGGTGTCATAACGCCGGTATCCCCACAAGTGGGCGGCGGAATTAACCAGCCAGGTGACATTCAGCCCATAGATAATTCGCAAAAAGCCGCCCCACACCAAAATGGACAGCCCCATTTTAAGCCCCCCGCCCAGCCAGTAGCCCAAGCCAAACAGCAGCCCCAGAAACAGGACGTTAATCGCACTGTAATACCGCTCCAAAAAGCGCAGGCCCGGATCTTTCCACAAATCGGGGGCCAACCGGCGCAAGGTTTCCTCAGACTCATCCAGCTGAGGATGCCAGAAAAAAGGCCACAAAAAATGGGCCCACCACACGCTGTACTTTGGAGAATGCGGATCGCCCGCTTTGTCCGTCTTTCCGTGGTGCAGGCGATGGGTGGCCGTCCACCAGATGGGGCCTCGCTGAAAAGCCAGACAGCCCAAGAGGGCCAGAACATACGTGAGCGGTTTGGCCAGTTGATAACTCTGGTGGGCCAACAGGCGATGGTAACACAGGGTGATCCCCAGACAAATGGTAGAAAAGGAAAGGATTCCCATCACCAGCAGGCCTTGCCAGCTAAAAGTGAAAAATCCGGCCAATGCCACCCCGTGCAATAGCACATACAGGGAAAACAAGGGGGCGTTAAAACGCTGCCAGGTAGCATAAGCGGGTAACGCGGAGGAGGGTAGAAAACGGGAAAGAATCAAAAAAGTCTGCTCTCTCGATAAAAAACAAATTGGAGTGCGGTTACTATATATGGAAACATCATACCGCAAATACCCGAACATCCCCGTAGGATAGTTTTTTCTTGTACGGCCACCCTGTTTAAGATACAAGGAAATGCTAACAACTTTGAAACCTATGAAAAGATTGGAAAAACCCCTCATGACAGATCATCAGAACCAAGACGCATTGATTGATGCCTTGAACAACATTGCCAGCGAACTCAAACGCATCAATCAGGCTTTAGCTGGATTGGGGGGACAAACCGCTTCCAGACCGTCCGCGCCCAGCGCATCCCGAGGCCCTGCCTCTTACCGAAGCACGGCAACCGGCAGAGGCCCGGCCCCCCGTGGCGAAAAGCCCGCCTATGGCAAGTCCCGCCGAGAAGGCTTTGGGGCGACGGAGTCCGACAGTGAAGAGCGTGAAGGCGCACCCCGCTTTACCGGCAAAAAACCGCCCCTGCGTTCCGGCATTAAAAAGAAGCCCACCAAAAGCCCCTTGTCTTTCAAGAAAAAAGAAGGCTACCCCAAGCGCCCCAAATAGGCGTCTGACCAGCCACACCATACACAAACTGGGCCCAGCACTCACGCTGAGGCCCAGTTGGCGCATGAATCAAAAGCCTGGGTGAATATCCGCAATGAAGGCGGCACTGTCTGTCATCAGAGCTGAGTGCTATCAGGGCTGGCGCAGGCAGGTTTTACGGGTGACTTGTCTACCCTGCTGCAGTCTGGTTTTGCTGCTGCTGGTCAGTCCGGCGGGTGCAGTTGGCCTGATGCTGTTGCGATTAGGGCTTGCCGCTGGATTGAGTGACGCCGGTTCCTGGAGTGATAGACACGCCCAGATGCTTGGCTCTTTTCTCGGCCTGACGGCGCCAATTTTTCTCGTCCCTGGACTCCGTGGCATACTGGACGGCCAATCGCTGATGCAGCAAGGCCAAAGCCTCTTGATCCCGACGCGCCAGACTTCGGGCCACCTGCGCATGAACCCGCCCATGGGCATAGCCAACCTTGAGGGTTTCCGTGACCGCGTTTTGCCAATACGCGTTGGAAATCCGCCGGGGAAGAATGGACAGGGAAGCCACATGCTCTTCTAGCAGGTTCTGACTGTGCTGTACACGTTGCTGCAATATCTGGGCCGCATCCGCTTGCGCCGTCCCCTTGAAACTTTTTGCCGACAGCAGCGCTTGCGCCCCACTGTAATCCCCCAGTTCAAACAGTTGCCGGGCCAATGCCAGGCCATTGACGGACGAGGTTCTGGCATAGTTCAGCAAGCGCTGGTATTGGGCATGATTCCCCTGTAAGAAGTGCAGTTGGAGGGTTTCTCCCAGCTGGGCATCGGCGGGCGTGTAGTTGTCCGGCAGGGGGGGCAAGGCCTGTAAGGGGTCCAGAAACAGCAAATTTAAACGATTGGCAATATCGTACCCCTGCGCGGATTCGCCATTGGCCACCGCCGTGTTCAATCGGGCCTGCGCAAACTGACGAGCCTGGGCCGTAGCCGGGTCTTTCAGCAAGTCCAGCCGGTTAACAAGGCCCCGGCCATGCTGGTAGGCCGCCTGCAGAAAGAGATTGACCACCGCTTGCTGAGCGTCTGGATTGACATTGCTGTCGGACAGCACAGGCCCCACAAAGCCCAGCCCTTCGCTGTAAGCCTCATCCCATCGCTCTGCGTCTGCCAGACGGGATAACAGCAATTGAGCCAGGTAAGGCTGGCTCGGGCGATCCTTCAGCAGGGTTTTCAGCAAGAGGATACCGCGATCCACCTGCTTGCGCTGATCGTAAATCTTGAGCAAGGCGTCCACGGAATCCATATCCGCAGGATTCAGGGCAATGGCCTTCTCCAGAGCCTGAGCGGCGTCCTCCGGCTTCATTTTCAATTCGTAGGACTGGCTGAGGAGCTTCAGGCCATCCGCGTCTTCCGGGACAATCTGTAGCATTTGCTTCAGATTGATGATGGCGTCATCCACCTTGCCCGTCTCCAGAGAAGCTTTAGCCAACAGCAGGAAAATCTCCGGCTCCCGGGTGGTGGCTTTCTTAATCCCGTACAAATGCTGCAAGGCCTCTTCCGGCTTTTTCTGGGCCAGCAGCAACTCGGCTTCAGCCAGTTGAACGCTGAGGTTGTTGGGGCCATAGCTTTTGGCCTTTTTGACCCACTGTTCGGCATCACTGACCCGACCGCCGGAAAGCGCCACCTTGGCCAGACCCGCCCAGGCATAAGAAAGCCCGGGGGAAAGCCGGGTGGCCTGTCGAAACGCCCCTTCGGCAGCAGAAAGCCCTGATTCAAAACCTGCCTTGTCCCCGTGTTTTTGGGCGTACAAAGCGTGGGAGTAATGCGTCCAGCCCAAACCGTTCAAAGCGCCGGCCCGCAACCCCTGAGGCTTGTTACGACTTTTTTCCAGTACTTCGTTATACTGCAGGATGGCTTCCTGAAAATTCCCCTCGGCGCGTAGAATTTGCCCCCGCATCATCTGCAACGTCAGATTGTTTGAAGATTTTGCCAGGCGGCTGTTCACCAAGCGCAGGGCATCGTAATACCGGTGTTCATCCAGCAGGATCAACAAGGGATCGCGTGGTTTGGGCGGCCTGACCTTTTCCACGGCGATGGTTTTGATGATGACCTGTTTACTCCCGGGGACCGACTGAATAATGACCGTGGGGGCCGGTTCGGCGGGAGGCGAGCCCGTGGGCAGTAATTTCTGATCCGAGGGGGGCACAAAGCCGGGCGGATAATATTTTTTTGCGGCGTGTGCCGGGCTCTGAACAATCTGCACAGTGGCACTCAGCAACAAGCCGGTCACACACAGCAACGCTCCCTGATTCTTCATCCATTGCTCCCCGATGAAAAAACAACTCTTGAATACTGCAATGACTCACGCCTCTGGCAAATTACCGACAAGCCTTGATCACTCGATCATCCTGAGCAAGACGCTGGCTCATCACAAAAGTTTCTATGTATTTTATACGGCTACTCAATTTTGTCTATTGTACGAAAAAAATCGGGAAGCAGAGTATAATAATCGGACATTCAAAGTGCTTGGGCATTTTGAGGTACTGGTGAACGCTGGAAAGGACAACTAACCATGGAAAACGTCACGTCCACCAAATCCCAGGTAATCCGTCTCTTTATCGTGGAAGATTACCACCTGACACGCATGGGCCTGATGGCTGTGCTGGGAGAGTTCCCCCAAATTCAATTTATCGGGGAAGCCGAATCGGCAGAAGAAGGGTTGAGCAAACTGGAGCAGAACTGTCCGGACATTTTGCTGCTGGACCTGGGCCTACCGGGCATGAACGGCATTGACATGGCGCAAGAAGTGCGCAAACGCTACCCGGATGTGAAAATCGTCATCCTGACCTCTCACAGTGAGGAGCAGGAGGTCATTGCCGCCCTTGGGGCAGGGGCCAACGCCTATGTGCTGAAAGATGTTAAACCGGAACGGCTGGTTCATATAATTGAAACCGTTCAGGACGGGGCCGTGTGGCTGGATCCGGCCATCGCATCACTGGTGCTGACGCTGGTGAACGACCCTGCCGCCCTGGCCCAGCAAAAACGGCAAATCCACCAGGCCGAGAACCCTTCTATGGAATCCGACCTGACCGAACGGGAACTGGAAGTGCTGCAGCTGATTGTAGAGGGTAAAAGCAATCCGGAAATCGCGGAACAACTGTGCATCAGCATCCACACCGCCAAAGCCCACGTGGGCAGTATTTTAAACAAACTGTGCGTCAACGATCGCGTGCAGGCGGCCATTAAGGCCTTGAAGGAAAACATTGTATAACCCCGTATAATCCCAAAAATCCCCATATCATTCACCCAGGAGAGAGGACATGACTCAAAAATATGTTGGCCTGTTGTTAGGCGTGGCCGTCTGTGCCAGCAGCCTTGTGATCCTGTCGGGCTGCGATGAAAAAGCGGCCAGTCAGGCGGCAGCGCCTCAAAAAGAAGCGACCGCGTCTCAGCAGGCCAGTGAAGCGAGTGAGACCAGCGAAACCGGCAACGCAGCCTCCGTCAGAACCGTCAGTGGCATCCGGATTGAAGACGTGGAAGTGGGCGACGGCACGGAAGCAAAACGGGGCAACACCGTTTCGGTGAACTATCTGGGCACCCTGGCCTCCAACGGACGGAAATTTGACAGTTCCTACGACCGCAATCAACCCTTTACCTTCAAACTGGGTTCCGGTCAGGTGATTGAGGGCTGGGAAAAGGGGATTGTGGGCATGAAAGAAGGCGGCAAGCGCATTTTGACCATCCCTCCGGAGAAGGCCTACGGCCCCAACGGCTACCCCCCGGTTATTCCGGCCAACGCCACCCTGCAGTTTGAAGTCGAACTGGTTGAAGTGCAATAAGGACCTCTCATTTTGCTAGAGCTACTGCAACAGCCCCAAACCTACGTCAGTCTGGCCAGTTTAACCCTGCTGGAAATTGTTCTGGGGATCGATAACATCATCTTCATCTCCATTCTGGCTGGCAAGCTCCCCCAAGAGCAGCGCAACAAGGCCCGAATAGCAGGACTGGTGCTGGCGTTGGCAGGACGACTGGGACTATTGCTGAGCATTGCCTGGCTAACCAAGCTCACCCAGCCTTTACTGAGCCTGGGTGGGCTTGCGTTGTCCGGTAAGGATCTGGTTTTACTGGGCGGAGGCTTGTTCCTGATTGTTAAAAGCGCTCAGGAAATTTATGATAAGGTGGAAGGCGAACATCGTGAGGGCAGTACCGCCACCCCCAAATCGGTGACCATGGCCAGCGTCATTTTCCAGATCATTTTGATCGATATGGTTTTCTCCCTGGACTCCATCATCACCGCCGTGGGTCTGGTCTCTCAAATTCCCATTATGGTTACCGCCGTTGTCATTTCGCTGATCATCATGATTATTGCCGCCGGGAGCATTGGTGATTTTATCGATCGGCACCCCTCAGTTAAAGTGCTGGCCCTCAGCTTTTTGCTGATGATCGGGACGCTGCTGGTTGGTGAAGCCTTCGGCGCCCATATTCCCAAGGGCTATGTGTACTTCTCACTGGCCTTCTCCCTGTTTGTGGAATTTATTAACATCCGGGCGCACACCCGCCCACCCGTTACAAAAATAGAGACCCAATAAAAGCGAAAAACAGCGACAATGCTGCAAGTAAGCGCCTGAAAAGCACTGCCTCCCTATTCTATTTTTTTGCGAACGGTCAGCCAATAACGCTGGGGACTCTCTTTAAAGGGATAATACCAGGCTGGATTCTTGCGCAGGCCCTTCACCAGCACTTCAAAGTGCAGATGCGGCCCGGTGGAATGACCCGATGAGCCCACTTTGGCAATGGGCTGGCCTTTCATAACCCTGCTACCAACCGGCACCAACAATTGGGAGCAATGGGCATAGCGGGTCTGCAGGTCGCCGCCGTGATCCAGAACCACACTGTACCCATAGCCAGACTCCCAGCCGCTGTGGGTAACCGTACCATCCGAAATGGCGAAAATTGGCAGACCCGCCCGGGCGGCCAAATCAATCCCCTGATGGGGGCGTCCCCAGCGCTGACCATAGGGTGAGGAAATATGGGAATAATCCACGGGCAAGGGGACCCGCACCGTCTGTAAAGACGGATGAAAGCGTCCCAACCCCAGGGTCTGAAACACCGTTTGCTGCCAGGGCAAGGGCAGCAGCGCAAAAAGCATCAGGGCGATCAGGCCACGAGTGGCCAGCGTGGTGACAGCAGCCGTCAGGAAGCCGGGCCGTCGCCGGGTAATCCCGCCATGGCCAGCCTGCCCACCGCAAACAAGAGGCTCCCCTTGCCCCTGAGGGCCACGGGTCTTTGTGCTTTGCCGAACAAACACGGATGGCTTGACTTGCGAGAAAGGGTTCTCCACCGGGCTGGGCTTTGTCTGTGCTGAAAGGGGCATACCTGGCCTTCAAATGAATTGAGGATCGTTCCTCTGACAGTAATCTGGTGACAGTAATCTGGCGCCTGAGAGTCATCCGGCTGGATTCAGGCCGTTCGGCAGCATATATAAGTACACAAAACAAAGCCACACGCCAAGCAAAAACCGGGCAACGACAACACCACAAAACACAACAGGGACACCACTGGCCACAGGGCAAAAAAAAGAACCCCATCAGACGAGAAGAGGTTCCGCGAATTGATTCAACCAACGTAGAGCTCTACTATAAAGAATGAACAGCCCGGTGTACCGGATAAATCTTCGGTTTTACCAAACCGTCAGAATCCGCCTATCAGAAACCCTCCACGCAGCGACCATCCGGCCGGTTTTCGGATCGGCGTGGCGACAAGGCCTTAACCTCAAGCCCGGATAGGGCAAGCAAGACGTTTACAAGCCTCAGGAGAGCCTGAAGAGGACAGGAAGCCGGAAAACCCCAGAAATGGCAGATTTTGGGGCCCTCTTTCCGAAAACGTAACAAAATGGAGGGCTGAGGTTTAAGATAATCGGCTCCCGGGAAATAACTCCCTATCATGGATAATCAAGAGCCGCCTCTTCCCGCTGCAATGAATGAATCGCCCGATTATATTCGCTGGTACGATCGACAACCCAAACTGTCGCAGGCCTGCAAACTGCTGTTCAGCTTTCCGGATGAAATCAAGAGCCTGATCAGTGAGGCGGTGCTGATTATCGCTGAGCGGGAATTCAAGCAAAATAAAAAGCCGGAGCAGGTGCGCACCCTGGGCGGTGAAAAAATCCTGGGGCTCCATAAATCCAAAAACCGGCGCCGGGAATACGACATTAATCCCCACTTGCATCAAGCCATGAACGACATATACCTGCTGTCGGACAGCCAGCGTGATTTGATGGCGGAACGTATTTTAAACATGGTGCAGTACATTCAACACGAGCTGAAAACCCGAAAAATCAGTCAGGCAGAGCCCACATTGGCGGAGGCGCCAGCCCTGGCCAGCGCGTACCTTCAATCGGGAGATCCGGGTGTGGCCCTGTTCCTGAGGCACTTGCGGCTGGAGTTTTGTCAGAAGTCAAAAAACGGAGAAACACTCACTTTCAACACCCCCGCATTGCAGATTGTTGAATACGACGTCCAAACAAACGGAACGGATATGAAAATCCGGCACAAGGATTTGCCCCTGTCATAAAATCCAGAAAGTCGTCACAGGGAAAAGCCTTTCCACCAATCTAAACCCACTGAGCCTTTCTCATGGGGCCTTCTGACGCCTTCAAGCGGGGCTCCGCTGGGAAGCGGCTTCATGCTCCCCATTTTGGACAGGGCAAACCGATCGCTTGACGGCAGTGCTAGGTTTGCAATACATTACTGAGACTGCATTGGGATCAACATGCGGACTGTTCTTGATTACAAAATTCGTAATCCGTAATCACTGGCTCCACCGTCCAGACAAAGATGACTTCCCACCCTTAAAGTTTCTATCACTGGCTCTCACAAAAAGGATTGCAAACAATGACCACTGAGCTCATTAAAGAAATCGAAAAAGAGTATCTGAAACCGGAAGGCGAACTGCCTGCCCTGAATCCCGGCGACTCCGTCAAGGTAATGGTTCGCATTCGGGAAGGGAACAAAGAGCGTTTGCAGGGTTACGAAGGCGTCATCATCAAGTTGGCTGGCGCTGGCGTAAGCAAAACCATCACCGTGCGTCGTGTGTTCCAGGGTGTTGGCGTAGAGCGTGTGTTCTTGCTGCACTCTCCCAAAGTAGAAAGCATTAAAGTACTGCGCCGTGGCGATGTACGCCGCGCTAAATTGTACTACCTGCGCGAGCGCACTGGTAAAGCCGCCCGTATTCGTGAGAAAACCACCCAGAAATAAGGGTCTCACGCCACTTTACTCCACATTTCGCAAAGAACGAAGAGTTTCCTCTTCGTTCTTTTGTTTCCAGACCCGCCTCACCAGAACGCAACCCCGCCGGAGCCCTCATCCATGCAACAGTCGGACGTCATTACTCCTAAAATCCAGTGGTACCCTGGCCATATTGCCAAATACGAACGCAAGCTCAGCGAGCTTTTAAAATTGGTGGACGTGGTGGTCGAAGTTCTGGACGCCCGCTTGCCGGTGGCCTCCGTCAACCATCGGCTGGAAGCGACCATTCGCAACAAGCCCACCCTGATTATTCTGAATAAAAGCGATTTGGCGGATCCGGTGCAAAATAAGCGCTGGCAAAAAGCCCTGGCCGGAGAAAACCGACGGGTCATGCTCTATGATGCCAAGGGAGGGCAGGCCAAAGCCCAGCTCATTCAGCATGTACTGGCCCTGGGAGAGGCCGCCATGCAAAAGCTGGTGGCCCGGGGCCGCAAGCGTCGGCCCGTTCGGGTGCTGGTGGCCGGCATGCCCAACGTCGGCAAATCCACCCTGATCAACAGCATTGTGGGCCAGAAAAAAACCAAGACCGGACACCGGGCAGGGGTGACCCGAGACACCCAATGGGTTCGCATTCACCCCGAGGTGGAGCTGATGGACTCTCCGGGGGTCATTCCGCCCCAACTGGACTCGGATGAAGCCGGCGCCTTGCTGGCCACGGTCAGCTCCATTGGCGATGCGGCCTTTGATGAAGAAGAGATCGCCCGCTTTTTAATTGAAACCATCGACCGACTCTACCCCGGGCAATTGGCCCGTTACTTCAAGCTAGCGGACGGGGAAGCCCCGACCCTTGAAAATATGGCGTTGGCCCGGCATTATAAACTGAGTGGGGATCAGCCGGATTTACTGCGCACGGCCCAAGCCCTGCTCACCGAGTTTCGTCATGCCCGTCCGGGAAGGATCACCCTGGAACATGCCCAGCACACCCCCAAAGAGCCAGAGTCCGAAGAAGCGGAATGCCCTCCCCGGCAAACGCCAGAGCCAGCTGAGCCGCCTGCTGAAATTTGATCAGGCGCTTTTAAAGCAGCGTTCCTCGGCGTGTCACCTGATCGGTCTGGATGAAGTCGGTCGGGGCAGCCTGATTAGCAGCGTGGTCGGGGGAGCCGTCTGCCTGCCCCGCCAATTAACGCCCAGCCAAAAAAGGCTGCTGCATTGGCTCAATGACTCCAAGAAACTAACCCCCGCCCTGCGGGCCGAACTTTCAGAGGGCATCCACAGCTTTTGCTGGACGGGCATTGGTGAGGCCAGCCTGGAGGAAATCCAGACGCTGAACATTCACTATGCCTCCTTGTTATCGCTATACCGGGCTTTGGAACAACTATGCCGCCAAGCAGGTCTGTCCCTTGAGCAGCAGGATTTATTGGTCATCATGGACGGACGGGCCACCATCCCGGATCTGCCTGCCGATATGCAAGCCGCCATTGTCAAAGGGGACGGGTCCTCCGCGGCCATTGCCGCCGCTTCGGTCATAGCCAAGCACCATCGGGATCGGGACATTCAACGTCTGGCCGAGCAATATCCCGGCTACGGCTGGGAAGTCAACATGGGTTACCCCACCCCAGCTCATCTGGCGGGCATAGAGACACTGGGTGTGACCTCGCTTCATCGCAAAAATTTCAAAAAAGTGCATCAACAACTGGCCCTGGCCCTGAACGCTTGAACGCCCGCTAAGAGACGATCCGAAAAGTCCCCAGGCACGTCCACGCCGGAGGCGTAAATCAGGCTGAATCCCGGCTATTCCCGGGGAGAGCGGTACCTCATTTTTAAAGGCATGGACTTACTTGTCACAGGATGTAACAGTTCGTGGCGCGGAGACAATTTAGCCTAATTGCTTGTTTTTATTTTTGTACGAACAGTTTTTTTTGAAAGCGCAATTTTGAAAATATACCCACACTAAACGCCAGTCAATTTTTACTGGCAATCATCACTTGCGTTCACCCATGAGCCAAGTTCTTCCCTGTTTGAGTGTTAGATTTGAGGAAAGCGCATGATCGGTCCAATATCTTCTTTCGGTTTTAACCAGCTCCAACCTCCACTGCAAAACCAACTGCAGAGTCAGCCTGTTGTCTTACAGCAAACACCGCTGTTCACTCAACCAATGGTTCCCTCATTAGCGCCACAAGTCGATTTGAGCGCCGCCCAACTGGATCGCAATGCCGGTATTGCAAAAGCGATTGGCAGCGTCCTTCAGATGCTCAGTGTCATCCTTGCAGATATTTCAGGCACAAAAGGCTACCCTGCCCCTGCCCCAGCACCCCAGCCCATTCTTCCCGCCGCTCAGAGCGCCACTACCAGCGCTGCGCCCCAATCCATCTCCGCCTCACCGGATGCGCGCCTGAACAGTACCCTAAGCGCCATTGCCAATGACCCGGAAGGTGCCAGACTATTGGCGGCAGCGCAAGCCAACGGGTATACCATTGAAGTCGGAGATCCTTCCGCAGCCATTGGCGGCTCCTTCGACAAGGGGAATATCAGCTGCCCAGGTTGCCAAGCGGCCCTAGACGCCGGTCAGCAAATTAATGGTGTCACGCTACCAAGCCAGAAAAAAATTATCATCAACCCCAACGCGCCCGACTTTGAAAAAACCGTGGTCCATGAACTGGTACACGCCGCCACCCCCGGAGATGGCAACTCTCAAACGGAAGAAGGCATTGCCGATGTCATCGGGTACCGGGTCGCCAACCGGATTACCGGTAAAGCCGTTCCCGGCGACGCCCGTTCCATCTTCTTAAACAAAATTGCCAATTATCCGGGCCTGACCGGCGCTAATGGCATTAGAAACACCCTGGCCAACCTGGGCCTGAATGCCGGAATCTAGTAGCGGAGACGTCCACTCTCCGCCGCAGGATCACTGGCAGGAACCGGAGAGGCTCCGTAGCTTTGAGCCGAGGTAGCCGGTGAATCGGAGCGTCCCCGACGTCCCCGGTCCAATGGGATAACCCCATAACCCACCCGGGAGTTGGAGGCTGGGGGTGCGCTGCCATACCCGGGCAAGGGTTGCTGCTGCACGGGGGCCGGAGGCTCAGACGGAATGACCGGAACCAGCGGACGCCCCGTATTTTCTGGCGGCATAACCGGGTCCAGCGGCGGGCGTGCGGGGTTGTTCACCTCTGCGCCTGTACCGGGCTCCCCTGAAGGTGTATTTTCGCCACCGACCGTGGCATTGGGATCAGCCACCGGCTCCAAAGCCGGGTCCTGCTGAATTTCGCCGTTCTTCATTTCGCCAGTGGCCAAACTATTACTGGCCTCGTTGGTGGTGAGATTCTTGATGTCGTAGGTCACAAAGTCGGCGTCATCCAGGGCTTTGCTGTAGGCCAGGTCAAAGTCTTTGGCCGGACGGCTGGCCATGTATGGCTGCATAAAAGAACGCCAGATGTTGGCCGGTAAAGAACCACCCGTCATGCCCGGCATGGTGGTGTTATTGTCGTTCCCCACCCAAACGCCGGTCACCACATCCGGGGTGAAAGCCACAAACCAGGCATCCCGGTAATCATCACTGGTTCCGGTTTTACCCGCCACAGGGCGACCAATGCCGCCAGCCTTACCCGTACCGCGGGTCACCACCCTTTCCATCATCTTAACCATGGTATCCACGGTGGTGCGGTTGAGTACGTTAGTTTTAACCGGATGTTCCCGGTAAATCTCATGCCCGCTGTCATCCACAATACGGTCAATGGCGTATGGCTCCACCCGAACACCCTGGTTGGCCAGCACCCCAAATGCCGAGGTAATGTCCATCAACTTCACCCCGGAGCCCCCCAGAGTCAGGCCCAAATAAGGCTCCATAGGGGTATGAATGCCCATTTGCTCGGCCATGCGAACCACAGCGTCGGCCCCCAGCTCGTGAATCACCTTGACCGCCACGATGTTATTGGAAGTGATCAGCGCTTTGGCAATGGTCATGTAACCGTGATAGGACTTGTCATAGTTTTTGGGCTGCCATTCGGCAATTTTAATAGGCTCATCCAGATAAACCCGGGTGGGCTCGTATCCACGATCGATGGCCGTGGTGTAAGTGAAAATTTTAAACAGGGAGCCCGGGGAGCGCACCGCGTCGATGACCCGGTCAAACTGGCTGTTCTGGTAATTTTTACCCCCCACATAGGCCAAAATAGACCCGGATTGCGGGTTAATGGAAACCAGGGCCGCTTGTTGATTTTTACCGGTTCGCCCATAGACGGCAGACTGCCGAGTGACAGCCTCCTGCGCCAGATTTTGAGCCCGCAAATCCAGCGTGGTGAAAATCTTCAGGCCACTTTGCCAGAATGACTGCTCATCCAGGTTGAAGTAACGCATCACCTGGGTCATGACGTAGCGGTTAAAAAAGGGAGCCCGATCGGAAGAGGACAGGCCTCGACCGCTTTGATTCAATACGATGGGCTGATTTTTATAACGTTCAAACTGCTCCTGAGAAATTTTGCCCACTTCCAGTAAGTTGTGCAAAACCTCATCCCGGCGGGCTTTGGCCCCTTTCATATTCTGAAACGGGTTATAACCCGAAGGCGCCTGTGGCATCCCGGCCAACATGGCCGCTTCCGGCACGGTTAATGTGGCAGGTTTTTTGCCAAAATAAATTTCGCTGGCCGCCTGAATACCATAGGCCCCTTCCCCAAAATAGGTGTTGTTGACATACAGTTCCAGAATTTGCTGCTTGGTCAGCTTCTTTTCCAGCTCCAAAGCCAGAGCCGCTTCCCGCATTTTACGGCTGAAGGAGCGTTCGTTGCTCAAAAATACATTGCGGGCCAGCTGCTGGGTAATGGTGCTGCCCCCTTCTCGCAGTTTTTGATGGGTGATATCGCGAACCACGGCCCGCAAAACAGCCACCGGGTCCACCCCGTTATGCTCATAGAACCGGCGATCTTCCGTGGCGATGAGGGCATCGACAAAGTAGGGAGAGACATTTTTCAATCGAACATTAGTGTGACGGAACTTCCCGAAGGACATAATTGGTGTCCCGTCAGCGGCAAATATCTGGGTCCACTGGGTCGGATTAATCCCGTCTCGCAGCACTTTTTCCACCGAAGGCAGTTCCTGGGTCACTGCAAAAAAGTAGCCAAAAACAACCAAAACGCCGGTCACCAGCATAGCCATCAAAGAGCGCAACATGAATGCGGTTTTCCTTCAAGTTGAGTGAGAGGGTGGGGAATGGCCTGGAACGGGTTCGCCTCCGTCAAGAGCGTTCCCTCATTGAAACTGTGCCCATTGTACTCGAAAGATTAACGCGCAAGATCAACTTGAGAACTCAAGCCCACAAATCAACCCCCTGCTCCCTGCTCCCAAAACAGATAAACACCCGTTACCGCTTGGCATCCTGACTGACTTAAACTTAAAACTTAAAATGGTACGGCTCGTCCTAACCGGAAGCCCAGCAACACCAGCAGCAGCCCCAATACCAAGCTGCCCAACAGATAGATCAGGGCCCTCTCCCAAGCGCCTTGGCGCAGCATGACAAAGGCTTCCAGCTCGTAACTGGAAAACGTGGTAAAAGCGCCCAGAAAGCCAGTCATCAACATCAGTCTTAATTCCACAGGCACTGCGGCCAAGGCCTCAAAGCGGCGTTCAAACCCGCCCAGCAACAGCCCAATCAAGAGGCATCCCAATAGATTGACCAGTAAAGTCCCGAAGGGAAAAACGACACCCCAGCGGCTTTGTCCCCAGTCCGCCAGATAGTAGCGACACAAAGTGCCCAGGCTTCCACCCACAATCAACAGCACCGCCTTGTTCATTTCACCTTCATTCGGCTAAGACTTTAATTCTATCAGGGCATCAAACAGGAAATTACCACTTTTTCCCCTGCCGTCGCAACTCATTTAACTGGGTCAAAAAGCGGGGACGCAACTGATTGGCATAAGCCAGCAGTTTCTCCTCAAAAATAACGCTTTCAATCTTCATTTCCATCGTACGACTTTGCTCTAAAGCCCGTTCCACAACCGCCTTAACCAGTGGCAAAGGCAGGGAATGCACTTGATACGTCCGTTTCAAAACTTTAATGACCACGCTGGACAGAGCGGGGTTGTTCGGTACAAACTTAAAAACGCAACCTTGTATGTCGGGCGGCATCAGTCAAAAGCCTTTTAATAACAAACACGCTTACTGATTTTAACAATTGCCCTCCTTAAAAATCGTCAATCACCTGATGGAGTGAACTACCGCTCATCACACAACCAGCAACCCTACACCCACTCTTCACCCTCCACGCAATCCCTCCGCAAGCGCTCTGCAAGGCACTCAGATTCCGGGATAGCCGTTTGACAAATGAATACCCGTTCATACATTCTATGATTTGAAAAGGCAGGAGAACAACTCAACAATGGCTAAGAAACGAATACTGGTCATGACCGGCGGCGGCGATTGCCCTGGTTTAAACGCAGTAATCCGTGCAATCGTACGACGCACCGAACAGGAAGATGACTGGGAAGTCATCGGCAGCATTGAAGCCTTCAACGGCTTGCTCAGAGACCCCATGGAAGTGGTGTTGCTTGACAGCAAAACAGTTTCCGGCATTCACATTCGGGGCGGCACCATATTAAAGACCACCAACAAGGGTGGCCCTTTCCACTGGCCGGTCAAAAACGAGGACGGCACCTTTTCTTACGTGGATCGTTGCGATGACTTGATCAATCGCCTGGAAAAACTGGGCATCAACGCCGTCATCAGCATCGGCGGCGAAGGCTCCATGGACATCGCCCAGCGCCTCTTTGAAAAAGGCATTCCCATCATTGGCGTGCCCAAGACCATTGACAACGACTTATCCTCCACCGACTTGACCTTTGGCTATCAAACCTCCGTTCAAATCGCCACCGAAGCGGTGGATCGACTGATTACCACCGCAGCCAGCCACAATCGCCTGATGATTCTGGAAGTGATGGGTCGGGACGCTGGCTGGATTGGCCTGAGTGCCGCCATCGCCGGTGGCGCCCACGTGGCCCTCATCCCGGAAATTCCGTATGACATTGACAAAGTGGCCGCTGAAATCAACGATCGGGTTGAAAACGGGCGTGGTTTCGCCATTGTAGTCATCTCCGAAGGGGCCAAGTCCATCGGGGGCAACACCTTCTCTCGTGACAGCGACCAGCCCGGCTACCAGAACAAGATTCTGGGCGGCGTCGGTCACCGCTTGCTGGAAGAAATCAAGGACAAAATTGATGTCGAGGCCCGGGTTATGATTCTGGGCCACTTGCAACGCGGTGGTTCTCCCATTGCCTACGACCGGGTGCTGGCCACCCAGTTCGGGGTCAAATCGGTGGAACTGGTACTGGAAGGCAAGTTTGGCCACATGGTGTCCTACCGTCACCCCAACGTGGTCTCCGTCCCCATTGCCAACGCCATTGAAGAGTACAACTACGTGAAGCTGGATAGCGCCCTGGTGCATACCGCCCGTGGCGTGGGCATCTCCCTGGGAGACTAACCGCACTATCCCCATTCACCTCCGATTGAAAAACCGCCTGAAACCATTCACATTGGGATTGGGCGGTTTTTACATGCTTATTGCCCAAAGCCATTCGACGTTCCCAGCTCCGAAAAAGCCCACACGCACAGTGAAAGCCAGCACTTCAAGAACATGACTCGTAAAGAGGTCGACTTTTATTGGGCTACTGGACGTTTTTATTGAGAGTTTTGGAACGCCGCTAGTCGGAAGCCGTGGACATGGTCTGCAAGAAGCGCCGCATGGGCAAGGGCAGCAACAACAACACCCCCATACCTAACCAAAGCCAGGCCTGATGCTGGGCCAAAGCCGCCCCCAAAATCACCAGCAAGGTATTACGCACCAGACGAGCCGCCGTAAAGATCACAGCCAGCCGCACCCGGCTATAATCGCTGATTAAGGCCAAAAAGCGCATAAAATCCACCGGCAAGGGCAGGGCATTGAACACAAACAGCCACAGCCCCAAACGCTTCAGGAACAACTGACGATAGGCAGACGGAATCCGCTCCAGCAGCTGGGGCTTGCGCTGCACCCAACGCTTTAAAACACCATCCAGAGAAAGCCAGCCCAGGAGAGAGCCCAAAGTGGCCACAAAAACAACCACCACCGGCGTTTTAAACTGGCCCAGCCACAAGACGGTGGCGGTCAACGGCAAAGGGACCGGCGCACTACCCAGAAAGCTGATGCAAAACAGGATCAATAACCCTGAAAACCAGCCCACGCTCATGGGATCAAAGGCTCAAGGGTTCCCTGCGAACGACTTTGCCGACGCCGCTGCAAAATCGTTTCGGCCAGCGCTTTGTCAGAAGGCTTATCCACGTCCATGCAACACTCGGCAAAGGGCATTACCACCACATCGGCCCGGCAACCCAACAGGCGAGAGGCCTCCTGAGCCACCTGAGACATGGTGAGTTGACGACATAAAATTTTAAACAAAGACAGCGGATTCAGCATAAAGGCGTTTTTCCAGGGCTTTTTGCGGTTGGCGTCAATGGTTTCCATCACCGCCACATTGGCCTGAAACCGAGCGCGATTGATTAAAAACAGGTTCCCGCCCGAAAAAGCCCCATCCCGGGCGTGAAAATAGGTGCGCTGACTCTCGGGGTAAGCAGCCTGAACCACCGAACGCTCCACCACAGCCACTATCAGATCCAAGTCCTTGCGCAAGCCATCTCTCACAAAATAGTTCAGCATCTCCGGGGTCAGCAACGGGTGATCGCCGGAGACGAACAGAACCCACTCTGCTTCCGCCGGAAGCGCCTGCAAGGCCTTTAGCAGGGAGCGAACGGCTCCAGACGCATTGGGGATGACTTCAAAGGCATATTTTGCGGACAAAGCCCGTACTTGCGGGTCCTGGGTACTTACCCAAATTCGGGCGGCAAAGCCCGAATCCGCCACGGCCTTCAGCACCGAGACCAGCATAGGCTGACCTGCCACCGGCAGTAACGGCTTACTGCGCAAACCCGTACCGGCCAGCAAAGGCCCATGCGCTTCTCGACTCCCGGTCAGAATGACCACATGAAGATTCTCAGGAAAGATCATGCGCTCGATAATAACACAGCAGGCGGCCCCCTCGAACGTTAAGCCCCTGAAACTTTCCCGATTTTTTTGAAAAGAGACTTGAGTTCAAATCACGCCTTCGATACAATAAGCCCACTTAACAACTTGATACTTTTTATGGCGGGTGTCGCCAAGAGGTTAAGGCCCCGGGTTGTGGTCCCGGTATTCGTGGGTTCGAGTCCCATCATCCGCCCCATTTATTTCTTAAATATCAATCCTAAACATCCATCCATTGACAGACCATTCAAATTTTTAACGAGCCAATACGCACCAAGAGGGTGGAAGGTAACACATCAGGCCCCTCAATTTTATGATTTGAGGGAGAAAAGACGGAATTAATGCAGGCTGCGTCGTTACCGGTTCTTGTCAAAAAAATAAAAATTGCCGCAGTCCGGGGAATGCTTCTGCGTCTGGGCATTGCCTGCTTACCGTTACTGGCTGTGATTCTGCTGTGTGTCATCATGTTCAGCGGGCTGGGCAAGTCCCGGGCCTTGCAAACGTTTCCCCCTTCCCAACCGCTTCTACCATCAGATCAGGCCACTCAGGCCATCGTGGTGGAGCCCACCAACGTGGTTGAGGCCAACGGAGCGGCCAGACCCGCCCTGATTCAGGCCGACTTCAGACGCCTTGGCATTACCCACGCCACCATTCACGTGCCGGACTGACAAAGCGACGGGCGTTTTTCAGTCCAGCAAGGCATAACGCCCAATGACACCAGCCTGCTTTTGGGCTACCCTGCTGCAATGGGTAACAAACACTGTGAGGTAATTCATGACCACGCTTTCTTCCGATGAGGCCTACCGGCAAGCCGGTGTTGACCTAAAAAGTGCTGAGGCCGTGGTCGATATTGCCAAACAAGCGGCGTCTAAAACCAGAAAGCCCTGGCTCCTGGGCGGCATTGGGGGATTCAGCGGGGCTTTTGAAATTCCGCCGGGCTATCAACAGCCAGTCTTACTGTGCGGCTGCGATGGCGTGGGCACCAAGCTGAAACTGGCCTTTCAGGCCGACCGCCACGATACGGTGGGCGTCGATCTGGTGGCCATGAGTGTCAATGACATTCTGGTGAATGGCGGACAACCGCTGGTCTTTCTGGATTATCTGGCCACGCAAAAAATTCAGGGAGAACAACTGAGCCAAATTCTCAACGGCATTGCGGAAGGCTGCCAGCAGGCCAATTGTGCTTTGATCGGTGGTGAAACCGCTGAAATGCCCGGCTTTTACGAGCCCAACGAGTACGACCTGGCGGGCTTTTGCGTGGGCGTGGCCGAAAAAGAAAGTCTCTACCCCCGCAAAGCGCAAATCAAGCCTGGCGATGTACTGATTGGTTTGGCCAGCAACGGCCTGCACAGCAACGGGTACAGCCTGGTACGTAAAATCCTGTTTCAGGATCACTCACTGGACTTGCAGACGTTTATCCCCGAACTAAAAGCCCCTTTGGCCGATGTGCTGCTCACTCCCACCCGCATTTACGTGCAACCGGTTCTTAAAATTCTGGAACAACACCCCCAGGCCGTGCGTGCCATGGTGCATGTGACTGGCGGTGGCTTCTACGACAACATTCCTCGCGTGTTGACCCCAGCCGTGTCCGCCCAAATCAACCCGAACAACTGGCCTATGCCGCCCATTTTCCAGTACCTCCAAAAACTGGGCAATCTGTCCAACGAGACCCTGTGGCACACCTTCAACTGTGGCATCGGCTACATTCTGGTGGTGGCCGCCGATCAGGCGCAGGCCGTGCTAGAGAGCTTCCGGCAAGAAACCGAGGAGCAGGCCTTCCTCATTGGGCAGCTCATCCCCGCCGCCGAGGGGCAAGCTCAGGTCATTCTGCAATGAGTTTTTCCAGACAGCAGGCAGAGCCGTTTCGGCTGGGAGTCCTTCTTTCCGGTCGAGGCAGTAATTTTTTGGCCATTCAGCAGGCCATCGAGTCCGGCCAACTGCCCAATACCCGCATCAGCGTGGTTATTTCCAATCAACGTGAGGCCGTGGGACTTCAAAAAGCCCAAGAGAAAGGCCTACCCACGGCCATTTTTGAAAAAGCCGACTACCAAAACCGAAACGCACTGGATGAGGCCATTGCCCAGTGCCTGAAATCGCATCAGGTGGATCTGGTGGTGCTGGCCGGATACGATCGCATCATCAGCGCCCCCATTCTGGCGGCTTTTGAGCGGCGCATCCTGAACATTCACCCCAGCTTATTACCCGCTTACGGGGGCAAAGGCATGGTGGGCCTCAAGGTGCATCAGGCCGTACTGGCCAACGGAGAGCGGGAATCCGGCTGCAGTGTGCATTTAGTCACCGCTCAGGTGGATGAAGGCCCCATTTTGGGACAAAGCCGGGTACCCGTATTAGCGGATGACACCCCGGAGCGTCTGGCCGCCAGAGTGCTGGCCGAGGAGCATCGGCTGTACCCCAGCGTCATTGGCCAGTATCTACAAAATCATTTGAATCGGGAGGAGAATCAGGAAGCCCATGACCCAGTCCTTCAGTAACGGCGTGAAAGCCATTGCCCTGTCCGTGGCCGTTGTCGGCATGAGCCTTGTATTAACCGGCTGTCAGCAAAATGTGGTCTACCAGCGCTCTATGGCCGAACTTAACGAAAAGGCTGAGGCCCTGATGGCCTCTGGCGATATTGATGGCGCGGTTTCCCGCTTGGAAGCGGCCCACGATCTCCAGCCCGATGAGCCCAACACCACCTACAATCTGGCCATCGCCTACCAAACCCAGGGCAGTTACGACAAAGCCATTCCCCTGCTGAAGCAACTGGTGGAAAAATCGCAGTTAGATAAGGCTCAAGTGCAAAAAACACTGGGCATTACCTACGAGGCCAAGGCCGATCAATTGGCCTTTAAAGCAAGTGAGGCCGAGAGCGATCCCAAGGCGGACAAGGCCAAAATCCCGTCCATGAAAGCCGAGGCGCAACAGGCCTATGAATTGGCCATTGAAAGCTATCAGCAAGCCCTGCCCGGCCTGAAAAACGCCGCTGAAGTGGAGAAGCAGATTGAGGCGCTGCAAGCCCGATTGAAAAAAACGCAGGCATCCGCCGGGGCAGACAGCGAAAGCTCAGCCACCGCCAATCCGTAAGGCTTGGCCCGTAAGGCTTTACCCGTGAGCCGCTTACGGGTATGATTAACCCTATGAAAGAGACGTTGAGCAAAATTATTTCCCGACTCAATCAGGGCCGTGTGCTGGTGGTAGGCGATATGGTCATAGATGAGATGGTCTACGGCACCACGCATCGCCTGTCCCGGGAAGCCCCCGTGCTGATTTTACGCCACGAGCGGGCCGATATTATTCTGGGAGGCGGAGCCAACGCCGCCCACAACGTGTCCAAACTGAAGGCCAAGCGCACCACCGTGGTGGGCATTTCCGGGAAAGATTACTACGCCTCACTCCTCAATGACGCCTTACAACGGGATGGCATCGACACCGCCGGGCTGATTCAGGATGAAGACCGCCCCACCAGCACCAAAACCCGCATCTCCGGCATTGCCAACCATTCGGTCACCCAGCAGATTGTGCGCATTGACCGGGAATCCAATGCCCCCATCTCGGCCAGGATTGAAAATCAGGTGCTGGACACCCTGAGTCAATTAGCCCCAGCCTTTGACGCCCTGCTCCTCTCCGATTACGGCTTGGGGGTCTTCACCCCGGCAGTGATTGCCCACTGTCAGGCACTCAGCAAAAAACACGGCTTGATGATGGCCGTAGACAGCCAACAGGATCTCAGCGCGTTTCAGGGGGCTACCATTCTCACCCCCAACCAGCCAGAGGCGGAAAAGAACGTGGGTTACCTGCTGGACACCCCGCAGGCGGTGCTGCAAGCCGGACAGGATTTACTCCGCAAGACCAACGGACAAAACGTGCTAATCACCCGTGGGGAATCGGGGATGAGCCTGTTTGAGCGGCAGGACGGCAGCGCAGAGCCCGTGGCCACCAATATTCCCGTGTTCAACCACAGTGAAGTGTTTGATGTGACCGGCGCGGGCGATACCGTGGTAGGCACCCTGACCCTGGCCCTGACCGCCGGCGCGACCTTGCTGGAGGCTTCCATTTTGGGGAATTTAGCGGCCAGTATTGTGGTGAAACGCTTTGGGGCAGCCACCACCAACCCGCAGGAACTACAGGCCGCCCTGGAAAGTGTGGATGACGCCCTGCTCAAGCAGGTTCAGCAAGCTGTGGCCAGCGCCTAAATCTTTACCCCGTTGACAGTTTTATCTGGCAAATGTAACCACGAGAGGCACAGGACGACGTTCATGACATTGCTCGACCCATCCGGCAGATTATTTGGCAAAATCAATATTTTCGACTTTGGCGGTCTGGCCCTTGGGCTCTTGGTGGCGGGCGGCATTCTACTCACCCAGTCCGGCATGTACCGCACTTCCGGGCAAGTCATTCAGGGAGAGGGCGACATTCAGTACACGGTTTACATCCGTAACCTGAAAACCTTGCAACCCAATCTGTTCCAGCCCGGCAAGAAGCTGTCCATCACCATTCGCAACCAACCCCGGGGGCAGGTGGAAATTCTGGACGTCAAGCAGACCCCCAAGCGCAGTTCCTATCTGTTGCCCAATGGCAGCCTGAAAACATTGGAAGATCCCGCCGATCCCTACGGCTACGACTATCTCATCACCCTCAAGGATCATGCCCTGTTTAGCGCGGACGGCTATGTGACCGAGGGCATCAAGGTAAAAATCGGTCTGGGCATTGAAGTGGAAGGGCATGATTACCGGGTTTCCGGGGCCATTGTAGACATTAAACCCACCCCTTCACCGGCCAAACAATCGGCGTCCGCCCCGGCCAAAGCGCACTAGGGCAGTATTGGAAGACCCCATGATTCTGAAGGACGCTCTGGAAAACTCTCGACTGCTGGGCCCCTGGGCTCGATTGGCGGAAACCAGCGGCTTGCAAATCGCGGAATGGTTGCGGGCCTCTAAAATTTTGAACGGGCCGACGCAAGTCCTCAATCGCCTGCCCCATCAACAGGCCAGCGCCATGTGGTATGGTTCCGCCGTGCGTTTTTTATTGACGCTGGGGGTTTTTGGCTTACTGGTGCTACTCACCTTCAGCGGCACCGGCATTATTGGGGCGGTCACCTGGCTGTTGTTCGGGGTGACGCTGCTTGCGGCCCTGCTCCTGCGGCCCAACTGGCTCAACCAACTAACCATTGTGGATGTGCTGGTGGTCTGCTTTCTGGGCTCGGCGGCTTTATCCACGGCCTTTTCCTCGTTTTTCTTCACCAGCCTGATTGGCTTGGCCAAAATGCTGACCTTTGTAGCGGGCTATATCGTCTTTCGGACCATCAGCCAAAGCGGTAGCGGCACCCTGGCCGCCATTATGGGCTTATTGGTCTGTCTGGGGCTGGGAGAGTCCCTGATTGGCTTTTACCAGCACCTCAACCACATTCAGCCGCTGGCCACCTGGAGCGATCCCACGATTAACCCGGAACTGCAAATGGATCGCATCTTTGGCACCTTAAAGCCCTCCAACCCCAACTTGCTGGCCGGATTTCTGGTGCCCTGCTTTGCCGCCGCAGCCGGAATTTGCGGCATTTTCGCCAAACCCAAAACCTGGCTCATTTCTCTCCTCAGCTTGTTCTCCGGGGTTTTGATACTGATTGCCCTGGTCTTAACCGGCTCTCGGGGCGGATTCCTGGCCATGGGCAGCATGTTTATTTGCCTGTTTGCCTGTGTGGGGCACCTCATCTGGCATCATCCCACCCTGCGCGCGTTCAAGTGGATGAAACCGACTTGGCTGATTGTGTTACTGGTCAGCGTGATGGCCGTGGGCGGCGGGGTGATGAGTTCCGAGAAAATCCGCACCCGGGTAGCTTCCATTTTCGCCATGCGAGAGGACAGCAGTATTTCTTACCGGCTGAACGTCTACAACAGCGCCAGCCAAATGGTGCGAGATAACCCCATTGTGGGCATTGGGCCGGGTAACAGCACCTTTAAACTGGTATACGGCCTGTACATGGTGCCCGGTTATAACGCTTTAGGTGCCTACAGCGTCCCTCTGGAAATTGCCGTGGAACAAGGGTTTATTGGGCTGGCCATTTTCCTCTCCTTGCTGTTTGTGCTGGTATTGCGGGCCTTTCTGGCTCTGGATGCTGTCTACTTATCGCTTGCGGAAAAGCTCTTGGTCAGCGCCCTGCTGACAGGCATTGTGGGCTCCTTTATGTACGGCATCTTCGATACCATCTGGTACCGCCCCTCGGTCAACTTGCTGTTCTGGTTCATGGTGGCCGCCTTGGCCAAACTGACCGAACCCCAGCACCCCAACGCCTTTAAGGGCAAACTGTAATGGGCAAGCAACGACTCCGGCCCGACGCCATCAAACCCGATGCCATCAAGCGCATCGCCTTCATCAACTTTGGGGGCATTGGCGATGAAATTCTGTTTGCCCCGGTCATTGAGGACGTTCGGCGTGCCCTGCCGCAAGCGCACTGCACCCTGTTTCTGGAACGGCGCAGTCAATCGGTGAAAGACCTGCTGACCATTGATGCCGTGGTGCCGCTGCAAGTGCAAGGACAATCCCGGCAAAGCCTGTTCGCCGAACTCTGGAACCGCTTACGCACCGGGGACTTTGACGCGGTCATCTCCAGCGGTAGCAGTCCCTTTATTCCCGTTTTGCTGTTTGCCAGTGGCATTCCCGTTCGGGTAGGCTTTCAAACCGGGGCGGTCAGTCGTGCGCTACTGACCACCGAAGCCCCACTGGCTCCCAGGCACGCCCGCAAGGGCTACGCCGCCGATATGTACTTCGCCCTGGCCAGCAGCTTTTTGCGGTATCTTCTGGGAGACGCCTACCAACCCATGCGCCCCGTACTGCCGCATCTCAAGCCCCCTTCCGAGGCCGATCGGCAATGGGCAGCCAGCGTGATCCCACCCCATCCGCCCGGCTCCAAAATTCTCATCCACCCCGGGGTCAGCGCCATCAGCGTACAAAAGAACATCCTGAAAGGCTGGCCGCCCGCCCGGTGGGCAGAGTGCATCACCCAGCTCTGCCAGCAGGGGCATCAGGTCTATCTGGCCGGGGGGCCAGATGACGCCGAGACCATCGATCAGATTCAACAGGCCCTGCCTGCCACGCTGAACGGATTCCATAGCTTGTACGGGCAAACCAAAAACCTTTTGCAACTGGGAGCTTTGGTGCTGGCCGCCGATGTGCTGATCGGTGTGGATTCCTCCCCCATGCACCTGGCCGTGGGTTATCAAAAACCGGTTGTGGCCATCTTTGGGCCCACCGATGAGCGCAAATTACTCCCCCCCAACGATGCCCGCTTTCAGGCGGTCACGGTGGAAAACTTAAGCTGCCGTCCCTGCCTGTGGGACGTACGCAATGAGAACTGCGCCACCTCGGATTGCCTGCAAGTGCCCGTGTCTCTGGTACTGGCCAAAGTGCAAGAGGTCCTGCAAGGCGCCGCCAGCCCCGCGATTTAGCCCGGCTCCGCAGTATCCGTTGGACACCCGTTGGATGCCCGCGATTGGGGTGTTTTGCGCTATTCGTATTTTTCCGGTAAAAACGGGGAGCCTTTCACCAGAAACCGGGCAAACTTCAGGAGATCCTCCCGACTGCGGTTTTTGGTTTCCACCACAAAAATAATTTCCCGATCATTTCGGGGCGACTGCTGCAAGGCCATCTCCGGCAAGTGGCGGGGCATGCCCATAAACAGGCGGGCCCCGATCATGCGGGCGCTATTGCCCTGGGCCTGTTTGGCCATGTCTTCCAGAAACTGACGAATCCCCGCAATGGGTGGTGTCTTCTCATACACCAAACGCAGTCGAACCCGATCCGGCATGGGCTTTTCCGTATCGGAAACCGCTTCTTTAAGGGAATCACTGAGCTTCAGGATCTGCCCCTTGGGCGTCAACAGGTGGGGCTCTTCCCGAATGTAGAACACCTTCTGAAAGGTGCCCGGTTCAACAGGCTCCTCCGCCAAAGGGGTATTAGTCCCCCCTCCGGCCCCAAAACACTGAAAACTCTTGAGGTATAAAGGGCGAAGGGTATTCCACTGGTTGAGAGACGGCGGCTTCAGCGGCGTATGCCCTTTTCTGGCCAGCGCAGTCTGCCGACTTTTGGTTAATAAGTCACTACGCACGGCAAAAGAAGAAATAAACGAGTTTTGCATGAGATCCCCTCTACTTGAATCTGAAGATATGAAAGCAATCAGCAAGCGAAATGAAAAAATTTCAAACGGTGTCCTGAATACGGTTGAACGTCTCAGGATGGAGCCATTGTAGAAACAACCCCGCCATTTAACAAGGGGTCTGAAATGTGCCGCAAACCGGTTTCACATCCCAACCCTTGCGGGTGTACAATAGGCGTATGAGTCGATTGAGTGAGAGCCAAGCGCAAGAGAGTCAGGCCCTGCTGGAGCGGGTTCTCTATGAGCTGAAAAAGGTCATCGTGGGGCAGGAGCATCTGCTGGAGCGCCTGCTGGTGGCCGTGATCGCCGGAGGCCATGTGCTGGTGGAAGGGGCGCCGGGGCTGGCCAAAACGCTGACCCTCAAGTGCCTCAGCCAGGTCATGGATCTGGCGTTCAAACGCATTCAGTTCACCCCGGACTTATTACCATCGGATCTGGTGGGCACCCGCATCTACAACCCCAACAGCGGGCTTTTCAGCACGGAAGTGGGCCCCCTATTCGCCAACTTTGTACTGGCCGATGAAATCAACCGGGCCCCAGCCAAAGTACAAAGCGCCCTGCTGGAAGCCATGCAGGAGCATCAGGTCACCATCGGCAAAGAGACCTTTACGCTGAGTGAGCCCTTTATGGTCATGGCCACCCAGAATCCCATTGAGTCGGAAGGCACCTTTCCCTTGCCGGAAGCCCAACTGGATCGCTTCCTGTTCAAGCTGATCATCGACTACCCCTCGGCGGAAGAAGAACTGGTCATTATTCAGCGCATGAGCGGCGAAGTCTTACCCTCGCTGGAAGCCATCCTGGATCAGACCCGCATTTTGGAGGTGCGCCAACAGGCCCAGACTGTTTATCTGGACCCCAAACTCATGCAGTACATTGTGGCCCTCATCGACGCCACCCGACGGCCCGAGCAAAAGGGCATCCAGTACGGCTCCTCCCCACGGGGCTCTCTGGCCTTGGCCCACGCCAGTAAGGCCCTGGCCCTGATGAACGGTCGCACGTACGTGACGCCCGGCGATATTGAAAAACTCATTCATGACTGCCTGCGCCACCGCATTATTTTGTCTTACGAGGGGCTGGCCAGCGGGTTGACCCCGGACAATCTACTGAAAAACATTCAGGCTGACATTCCCGCCCCGGTTATGACAGGAGCCTGAAGCCATGGCAGCCTTCCTGCGTTGGCTCGATCCCATTCTGGATCCCATGGCCTGCCTGCCACCGCCGCCTGTGCAAACCGAAATCCCGGAGAACGCCGATGTGCTGCTGGCCCGTCTGGAGGTTTTGCTGCGCCAGAAATTAAAATACGCCATGGCCGGTAACCAGAAAGGCATATTGCGGGGAACCGGGCTGGATTTTGCCGATTTACGGGAATACCGCCCAGGCGATGACATCCGAAAAATGGACTGGAGCGTGTTTGCCCGCACCCTAACCCCCCACGTGCGGGATTATCATGAGGAAAAGCAACTGACCCTGTGGATTGTAGTGGATTTTACCCCCTCCATGCGCTTTGGGCAGCAACAGACCAAGCTGTCTCAGGCCATTGAACTGTTTGGATTGCTGGCCTTACTGGCCCAAAAAGCGGGGCATAAACTGGGAGCCTGCCTGATAGGGCCCAACCGCAACAATATACTGCCGCCGGGCAATGGCCCCGGCCACGCCCGGCACCTCACCCAGAAACTGCTTCACTGGGCAGCGCATATTGATACCCAGGAGTCCGCCGCCACGGGCGATCCCCTGAAGCGGACCTGGCAAGAGCTGAACCGGGTAGCGGCCCGCCACAGCACGGTGGTCATCCTCAGTGATTTTCTGGATAAATGGAACCCAAAGGCAGGACAGCCCCATGACGGCCCCTGGCACTTGGCCTTGGGGGAGTTGTCCCAGCGGGTCAAGCTGCTTTGCCTGATGCTCAGCGACCCTTTGGAGACGGCCTTGCCGCCTGCAATGGGAACACTGTGCCTGATCGATCCGGAAAGTGCTGCCCCGCTTGAGGTGGACACTCAAAATTCCGCCTGTCTGCAAGCCTATATCAGGCAAGCAGCCAGTTATCAGGAAAGTCGCCTGCAACAACTCAAGACGCTGGGGGCGGCCACGCTTGTTTCCACCCACCATCCCCCGCTGGATGCCCTGCTGAGCCTGTTGAACGGTGAAAGCCGGTGGTGGCCCCGATGAACTGGCACGATCTTTCCACCCTGTATTTGCAATGGCCCTGGATGCTCCTGCTGTTGCTGCTCGTCCCCCTCTTCTGGTGGCTGTACCTCAAACGCCTGCGTCAGCGACTGGTGCGTCAGGCCCTGAACTTCAGTTACGCCGCCGTGGTGGAGCAAATTAAAACCGCACCGCCGGTGTGGAAACGCCTGCTGTTTCCGGGGACAGTCAGCGTGATAATGACCCTGATGATGGTGGCCCTGTCTCGTCCCACCATCGTAACCCAGGTACCGGTCAACTCGGCCGATATCATGCTGGTACTGGATATCTCGCTGAGCATGATGGCCAACGACATCCAGCCAGATCGCCTCACAGCGGCCAGACAGGCGGCCATTGACTTCGTGGAAAGCCTTCCCTCGGACGCTCGCGTTGGCCTGGAGTTTTTTGCCGGAAGCACCTACGTGGTCACCCCGCCCATTCCCCAGCACGCCGAGGTGGTGAACTACCTGAAGGCTCTGAACCTGAAAGACCTGAAACCCCGCACCGAGATTGGCAGCGCCCTGCAAGCCGCCTTACAGGTGCTGAGCCCCCCGGATACCTCCGGGCAGACACCCCCAAAAACCGCAGAGCGCCCGGACAAAAAGACCCCGGATCGGGTAATTGTGCTACTCAGTGACGGGGACAGCCACGAGGGTTTCCCCTCGGAACTGGCCGCCCGGCAGGCCAGAGCCGCCAACATCACCGTGTACACCATTGGGGTGGGCAGCCCGGAAGGGGGCACCATTACTTACCAGGGGCTGCAACTGCCGGTTAACTTTGATGAAACCACCCTGCGGGAAACCGCCCGTCTTGGGGGGGGGCAGTACTTTCGGGTGTTTAAGCAGGACGATTTCCGCACGGTCTACGATCAAATCCAGAAGCGCACCATTCATTACGAACAGCGCGCTGTGGATTTGGCATTTATACTGGCAGGTGCAGGGCTAGCCACGTTGCTCATCGCGCTGGGTGTGGCTATGGTTTGTCTTTAAGCCTCGCCTCCACCTGCTTCAGGGCGGCAGTGGCTTCCGGAAAATCAGGCTTCATCACCAAAGCACATTCGTAGGCAGCCCGGGCTTTATGCCACTGTTGTAACTGCTCATAGTTCTGCCCTTTCAGGTAGTACAAAGCCTCATGCTGACCGTAATAGTGGATGGCATCATCCAGCGCCTTGTTGCTTTTGTCATACTCGCCCATGCCATAGTAGATCTGTGAAAACCAGAAGGGAATGTTGACCTCACCGGGATAGAAATAATAATTCTGCCAGGTCTGCTCCATCAACTGCTTCAAATCCGCCACCTGAGAGTGCAAGGCTTGAGGCAGGGCATCCACCAATTGCTGGCCCATGGCCAAAAACACCCGGGGATCGCACAGGTTCAAACGAATGTGGGACAACAGCTGCTGGATATAAGCGGCGCTCCCGTATTCTTCCCGTCCGGGCATAGCGGCGCATACACTGTTAATGGTGTTGGCCCGGTTCAATTTATGACGATACAGATAATCCAGGTGTTCAAACTTCTGCGCCGGGGTGTTTAATTTCAGGCAGCAAACCGTATGGACACTGAGACTGCTGCCTTCTGTGTGGAAATAATGGCCGTCCTGGTTCAAAAAGTACTGGCCAATGGCGTCGTAGTTTACCATGTAGGAGAAGGCACCCTCGTGGCGGGCATAGTCATGCCTGTAAAACCGGGTCATCTCTTCCACGCTGGTATAGGCCTTGTCCGAGGAAATCACCATCAAACCCTTATCAGACAAGGCTTCCAGGTTCTTGATAACTTGGAAAGCACCGATGGGAAATAAAATACTGCCATTACGAACAGTATGCCGGTAGTGCTTTAAAATGGCGTTCAGGCGAGCATCATCGTAATACTGATCACTGCGGAGATCCTTGTAGTTGTAGACCGGCGTAATCTCGCTGAGCTGGGGGGAGGATTCCGGATCGACCCCTTCCAGATTGCGCTCCAGAGTCACCAATCCTTCTTTCAGCACCTTGGATTCAATCCGGAACACGTCCTGCTTAATAGTATCGAAGAAGTAGTTGGCGATGGCAATTACCGGGTTTTTCAGAGAACCGGGGGCTAACATCTCACCACTCATCCGCAGGGTCACGGAATCATTGGCCAGCGGATTGAAAACGGCAAAATCCAGCATGCCTTTATCCACAAAAGGCCTCAACCGTTCATGCTGCTCCCAGAAAGTAGGGTTGCTATCGGTAAAATCGGTCATCACGTAGCGAATTCGGACGGACTGATACTTGGTAAAGCTGGCCAGCTTGCTTTCCAGTTCCTTCAGCATGTGGTGGCTGAATCGTCCCGTGCCGGTACCCAGTTCAATAATGGTCAGAGGTTCGCTCAAATCCAGATGCTCAAAGTAATCCTCCACGAAAGCCAGAACCATTTCAGCGTAGGATTCGGCAATATAAGCGCTGTTGGTAATAAACAACGGTACATTCTGTTCCCAGGCGCTAATGCCCGCCTCCCGGTAAAACTGCTCTTGCATGTCCCACAACAAAGATTCCGACAGGCGACACTCCTGACCCAGGATGGTCCTGGCCGGCTTGAAAACGGCCTCTTCCTCTGGCAAAGCCTGTTGCGTGGTCACATGACCCAACAAGGAGCCCAAACCGGGTTTTAACAAAAGGTCCAGTGGGCTGGGCAAGGCCGTTTGCAAATGAGCCAGTAGTTCCTGACCGTGAGAGGTGGATTGTAACAAAGTCTCCAGGTTTTCTTCCACCGAAAGCTGACTATCCTTAGGCTGAAATTCATGCATGAGGTGGCGGTCTCCATCGTCATTACTGGCTTTAAAAAAATAAAAACAATTAAAAGAAGGCAATTGTCTTTCTATATAAAAAATTTAAAAAATATATACAAAAGCCAAAGAAAACGACTTCAAAAAAATTCAATATTCCAGAGAAGCGGTCGAAACACTCATAAAGCCTCCGCACAAAGAGGCGCCTCAAACAATGCTGGGGGGGTATCCTCCCTTGGAACATTGAGGCACTATGCAAGCCAAATCATCGATGGAGACTCCCCCATGACGGCCCCCCAGCAGGACGACAGCAGGAAACTGAAACTCCAGAAGATCCTGAACCTTCTGGCCAAGGGAACCTTGACCACCGTGGTGGTGGCCTTGATTCTGGTCACCTTCCTGCTGGCTGGTATTGACCGTATGGTGGCCCAGTTGGAACTCAAAACCTATGATCTTCGAGCCCAGATGCAATGGGGCGAAGTGACCAAGCGGCCCAGTCCCGATATTTTGATTTTACAGTTTGATGATTCCTCGCTCAACGTGCTGAACGATGAGTTCGGGGTGTGGCCATGGCCCCGGGATGTACATGCCCGCATGATCCACTTTTTGAACCGAACCGGGGTGCGCAGTCTCATCTATGACATTATGTTCGTGTCCCATCGCAAGGGCAGTGAGGATGCCGACCAGAAGCTGATAGACGCCTTTAAACATTACAACAATGTTTTCCTGAGCATGAACTTTGACAACGAGCTGTTGCAAAACCAGAAACTGGGCAAGGACATGACCCCCAAGGATATAGAAAACCTGCTCCCACTGGCAGTTGAAGTGCGATCCGAGCTGAATCAGGCTTCCGCCAACAACATGCTGAAGCTGGAGCGAAATGGACGCGACGGCACCGTTTTCTTTGATAACGACCATATGACCTTTAACCACTACCGCAGCATTATGGATGAACTGCTCCTGACCGGGCGCAACATCGGCATTATCAACCACGGGGCCGATTTTGACGGCGTCAGCCGAAGCAACCCGTTGTTATTTCGCTTCCAGTATCAACCCTTCATTCAAACCAGCCACAGGCCGTTGACACAAAAAGGCGGGCATTGGTACGACAGCCAGGGGAACCGGACGGATGCGGATGGTTACCTGTTCGCCAGGACGGAATACCTGCCGGTGGTCAAACTGAAGGAGGGGCACTACGAGGATCACAACCCCACCGAGCCCAAGGCGGTCGACGCGCAGGGGTATCTGGTGGACGACTACGGAAACCTGATCTACGCCCGGCAACCACACTATGAATATAAATACTTTCCATACCTGGGCTTACGGGCCGTTCTGGATTTAAAATTTCCCCATCAAAAACCGGTGCTGACCCTCACCAAGGATGGGCACCTCCAGTTTACCGACTACGACATCCCACTGGATGAGAGCGGGAACTTCCTGGTGAACTGGTATAACGTAAACATCCGGCGGGATGAGTACACCCAAACCCTTCGGGATCTAAAGGTCTACTACGCCTATTTGACTCAAACCATTGAAGAGACTGAGAAGCAACCCCAGAAGAACGCCAAGACCTCCGGGGAACTCCGCCAACTCAAACTCAAGCACCAAAAAACCGAATCGATCATCACGCTGCTGGAAGCGGCCCTGAACAGCAAATACGTTCCCCAGCCCTACAAAATGATCTCCGCCTGGGAAGTCATTCGCACCATGAAAAAAGAAGAGGCCGGACTGCCGCTGAATGAAGAGGATGAAGCCCTCAAAAAACTGCTTAAAAACAAAATTATTTTCGTAGGGGCCACCGCCGTAGGGGCCTATGACATCAAAAACACCTCTATCTATCCCACCATGCCCGGCGTGGTGCTGCAAGCCAACCTGTTTGACAACCTCTATCAAAACGACAAGCGGTATCTACAGCGGGTGCCTCCCTATGTCAACTTCTCCCTGACCCTGCTCATTTGTTTGCTAGCGGCATGGAGTTCTTTCAAAATGCGCTCACCGCTGGCTGGCGTACTGATCACAGCCAATATCTCGGTGCTGTACGTGCTGTTTACCATTGTCATGTATCAATCCCAACACCTGTGGGTCAACGTGGCCATGCCCATGTTGTGTCTGGTCATCACCATTACAGTCACCTTTATGCTCAAGTACTTTTTCCGCAACCAGGATTATGAAAAAACATACGCCCTGGCCACCACCGACAGCATGACCAACCTTTACAACCACCGCTTCTTTCAGGATCACATGCGCCGCTCCGTGGATCAGGCCAATCGTTTCAAGCACAAATTCTCACTGCTGTTAATTGATATCGACTTCTTCAAGAAGTTTAACGACACCTACGGACACCAGGCCGGGGATGAAGTGCTGCGACACGTGGCCCGAAAACTGAAAAAGAACGTGCGCAACGTAGATGTGGTGGCTCGCTACGGCGGCGAGGAAATGGCCATCATTCTGGATCGTGCCAACGAAGAGGAGGCTTTGGCCGTGGCGGAGAAAATCGTCAAATCCGTGGCGGAAGAGGCCTACGCCATTGCGGAAGGGGTGGCCAAGCACGTCACCATCAGTTGCGGGGTGGCCACCTATCCCACCCATGGCGAGGCACCCTCCGAACTCATCGAATTTGCCGATGGCGGACTGTACCGGGCCAAGGAGAACGGACGGAACCAGGTGGGCACCCAGTACAAAACGGAAAACGCTTGTATGACGTCAAAACCAGAAAATACAAATCCCACAGATGGCTATAGTGAATGCGTGCCAAGCGAGTACCCCTCACCGGACACAGCCCATTAAAACCGGAAAAAGTGCCTCCCCCGCAATAATGCCCTTCTCTAGCGTTTTAAACCAGGTAAACCTCCCTTCTCAACACGCTTATCACTGTTTGAGTGCAGCAAATTCAAAAAATTCACGATGGGTGGCTTTACCAGAAACAATGCCACAACTTGTCTCTGATCTGCACACAGCTTTAGAAACGTGTTGAGAAGGGATGCCTACCTTAAGCTAAAGTTTTTTAATACATGATCCGATAGATCATTGGATGACTCCGTAATGCGCCAATAATAACAGGAATGCCCCCACATGCGATGCAGCCCTCCCATGCTCCCTTCGACTGCACTGGGCTTCACCCTGGCCGAACTGTTGGTTTCTCTGGCTATTTTAGGGGTCATCGCCACCTTTGCCATTCCTAAACTTGTCAGTACTCAGCAGGCCGCCACCAACAAGGCCAGAGCTAAAGAAGTGGCCGCCATGATTACCGGCGCCTATCAAAAAGCGCAGCAGGACGGCATTGTTACCAGCAACACCAAATCCTCCGACTTGATACCTTACATAAATTACGTCGCGCAGATTACCGATGGTCGATTGATTGATTCCATCCGCGGGTTCACCTCCAGAACCTGCGATGCAGCTAATCCTTGTGTCTCTTTGCATGGCGGCGGTATCCTCTGGTTTCAGAATACTTACTGGTTTGGAGGCAGCAGCACACTCAATGTCATTGAGTTTGACTTTGACCCAGATGGAACTTACAGCGGCAGTTCCGCAGACAGTCCTGGCAAATCAGTTCAATTCACCCTTTATTACAATGGCCTTCTCACCACACGAGGACAGCCCAAACCCAATAGTTGTGATAATACCGGGTGTACCATCAATCCCGGTAACTTCGACCCATCCTGGTTCAACTGGAACTAGAGCAGCCGCCAAACCTGGATTCGGAGCAGGGACAAAAGCGATCTGCCGCCTTAATGTTTCGTATGTTTACAACATTGTTAATTTTCGTGTCTATTCAGGCAGCTGTTGACTCATCCATTTGGGGATTCTGATAATATATGAATAGTCTAACCATTCCTTTCTTTCTTACGTAAAATTCAAAAGGCCCTTTTTCCGTAGGGCCTTTTTTTTTGGCTTCTATTAGGAAAATGAAGCGCCTTCGGCAAAACGACAGAAAACGGCAAGTCCACAGGCAGGCCAGCCGCCAAAATCCAGAAGAGGTCTTTTTACGGAGCGTTCACCGGTCCAGGCGGCACCCAAACCCGCAATGACCGGGCTTGAGGCTTAGACGGCGTTGCCTCTCAGGCGGGTAAAGCCCTGGCGCCCTCTCCCGGTAAGTCTGCCCCGGGCTCTCCCAAGGGAATGCGGAAGCCAAAAGTACTCCCCACGCCCACTTCGCTTTTAACGAATACCTCACCGCCATGATGATTCTCAATGGCCACTTTCACCAGATGCAAGCCCAGCCCGGTGCCTTTCACCGTGTGGACCTTGTTTTCCACCCGATAAAACCGATCAAACAGATGGGGCAGATGCTCTTCCGCGATGCCACTGCCGGTATCCTGGACGGAGACTTCCAGGGCATCGCCAATCTCGGTGACTTCCGCCCGCACCCGGATGCGCCCACCCTCATCGGTGTATTTAATGGCGTTACTCAGCAGGTTGCGCAGCACCCGCTCAATGCTATCACTGTTAATGTACAACTTGGGCAGGCCGGATTCGATGGCCGTGCTGAGGGTAATCTTCTTCTGATCGGCCAACACCTTCACCGACTGCACGGTCAGGTTGATGACCGGCGTCATATCGGCCAGCTCCCGCTCCAGTACCACGGCCCCTTCATCCAGTCGGGAGAAGTCCAGAATATCGTTCACCAGCTTTTTCAGGCGATCCGTTTCCGTGTTGATGGTCTCGATAAACTCGTCGTAAGTTTCGGCGTCCAAATCTTTCCCGTGGTTGTAGATGGTATCCACGTAACTTTTGATGGTGGTCACCGGGGTGCGCAACTCGTGGGATACGTTGGAAATGAAGCTGGTTTTCATCTTATCCACTTCGGTTTCCTTGGTCACATCGTGCATAATCAGCACAAAGCCCAGCATGTCGCCCTCCGTATCCTGAATGGGAGAGAGCATGATCTTCAGTGTGGTACCCGGCACTTCCAGCTTATGGATAAACAAGGGGGGTAAGGGGGTTTGCTTGTCGGCCAGCACTTTTTCAAAGTCCGCGATGATGGGCTCAAAGCAGCGGGTTCCGCTCTCGGTCGTGTAGTCCTTTAAATTGCTGCCCAGGGCCCATTCGCTGGATTTATAGCCCAGCATATCGCAGGCGGCATCGTTGATAATGGCCACCTTGGCCTGCATATCGCACACCACCACCCCATCGGCGATACTGAGCAGAATGGCCTTGAGCTTGTTGCGCTCAAAGGTGATGGTTTCCAGATTCTGATCCTCATAGGCCCGCAAGCGCATGGACATATCGTTGAAAGATTCGGCCAGCGTTTTCAACTCGCCCCACAGGTCATGCTCCAGGATTTTATAGCCAAAATCTCCGGTGGAAAGGCGCTTAACCCCCCGCACAAAAGTGCGCAGGTGCTTGCTGAGAATATAAGTGTTGAGCGATACGGCCAGCACCGAAATAAACCAGGCGCTTAAAAAGACCCAGATAATAATATTACCCGTGGCGACTTTGATATCCCGGAGGGTTTTGCCGGTCAGCTTCACATGAACCGTGCCCACCTCTTCCGGCTCCATGTCATCGTGCAGCACCCGCCGCAGGGGGGCCACATAATCGGTCATAGTCTTGCTTTCAGCCACAGACAAGGGCTTGGCGCTTTTGTAAATCAGTCGTCCGCTTTTATCGTAAAACTCAATGGCCGCAATGTCCTCACTGCCCGCCACCATGTCATCGGCAAAACGTTTTACCCCAAATTCCGGATTGCTGGAGGAGAGCCGCTCCACCCCGCCCACGGAAACCACCTCGGTAATCATGTTGGCAAAGCGATCGTAGTTATCGGCCAGCGAATTGTTGTAGTTGGTGTAAATGCCAAAGGCCACAATTAAAAACGACACCGAAATACTGGTAATGACCAGTAATAAAATCTTGTTTTCCGAAGAGAAAACTTTAGCTTTCCACACGTCCACAGTTGCCTCGGCTTTGGATGTTGGGCTGGAAGCGCATTCGCGATCCCCATCACACCAGTATTTATTGTATCCTGTTCCGCCCAACAGGGGAACGGGTCAGCGGGACGGAGGCCCCCAGCGGATCCCCAAGGGACAGCGCAGCACAGCTTCTTCGGGCGCTTACTCCAGAATGCGCCCTTGCAGTAACTCCACGGCATGCTTTTTGGCCTCGCTCAAATCCGGATCGCCCGCCAGATTAAGCGTTTCGGTCGCCGAAGCGCGCGGGGAAACCGGGGCCAAATCAGGCCCATCCTCATCCAAAAAAGGGGGCGGATCCCCCATGTCCATGGGCGGCATGTCCTCATCCGCCGGGGGGCCAGCGTTCACGGAGGTAGAAGCTGGCAATGGCTGAGGCGGGGCGTTAAAATTCAGGGGGATGAGCGGGGTTTCCTCAACCTTGGGCATGGCCGGGGCAAAGGGAATGACCGGCTTCTCCGCTACGGCGGTGCCCGTGGGGGCGTTTGGCTCGGTCATACCGGCAGGCTCCGCCATGGCCACCGAGGAAACAACTGTGGCCGATGCAGAGACAGGGGCTGGGGTAGAAGACGATGCTTGCGAAGAGACAGGCGGGGCGAGAGCCGCCACCGGCTCCGGAGCCCCACTGGCTACCGGCACAGAGACCTCTGGAGAAAGAGGCTCGGAAACAGTCACAGAAGCACCGGCAGGCTTCTTTTTTTTCAGCACCAATTCCAAACGCATGGCCCGCCCAAAGGCTTTATCCACGGCCCGCTGCAAGTGGGCAATCTTCTCCGGCTTTTTGACCGTGTTTAAATGGGCTTCGCTCAGGCAGCCCACCACCAGCATGTCACCATCCTGACTGAGGGGAAAGGTTTGCTGCTGAATCAGGGAGCGGAACATCAGGCTGGGAATGGTAGCGCATGCCTGAGCATACAGGGCCTCTAGTGATCCACTGACCGGCGCTGGGACGGTAGTTACCGAAGCAACGGGAGCCGCTGAGGCCGCCGGGGCAGCAGTGACAGGAATTGGTTCCGACATTGCAGGAGCCGAAGGCGTAAGCACCGGCGCAACAGGAGCTGAAGCCATCGCCACTGGCGCAGGCTCTTTGGCAGGTGACGGGTTCCCTGTCGGTTTCGGAGGGAGGGCAGAGGTCACCGGAGCATGCCCAGCAGCAGGCCCGGGAGCAGACGCAGGCAATCCGCCCGCCAATTGGCTTTCCAAGCGGGACACTCGTTCGGCCAAGTCATGAACCAACTGAATCTCATAGCGGTAGGCCAGCTCAATCAAGCCCACTTCCAGCCACAACTGGGGCTGGGAACTCTGGCGCACGTTGCGCTCCACAGAGGAAAGCCGCCCGATAATCTGGGGAATTTCCTCCACCGCCGGGAACAAAGCCGCCTGCTGAGAAAGCTGATTAAAATAATCCGGCGGCAAGGATAACAGCTCGGGATCAGTGTTTCCCCCCGAGGCCTGCACCAGCAATAAATTTCGGAAATGCACGGTCAGATCTTTCAAGAGCTGAATGGGCTCAATGCCCCGGTTCAGCAGTTCATTCAGCTCGTGTAGCAAATCCGCGGCCCGACGCTCGGCAATGGCCCCACCCAGACGCAGCAGCAGATCTTCTTCCAGGTTGCCGATGAACAGGGCCACATCCTTGCGACCGATGACTTTATCCGTCTGGGCCCGGCTGAGGACAGACACCTGATCCAGCAAGCCCACGGCGTCTCGCAACCCGCCCCGGGCGTGACGCCCAATCATCAGCAAGGCCTCTTCATCAATGGCGATGGCTTCCTGCTGGGCGATATAGCGCAAGCGGGAGACGATGTTCTCGGTGGTAATACGGTTAAAATCAAAGCGCTGGCACCGGCTGATGATGGTGGGCAGCACCTTGTGGGCTTCCGTGGTGGCGAAAATAAAAATAACGTTGGCCGGAGGCTCTTCCAGGGTCTTCAGCAAGGCGTTAAACGCCGGAGTGGTCAGCATGTGGACTTCATCGATGATGTAGACCTTGAAGCGCCCGGTCATGGAGCTGTATTGACAGTTTTCAATCAGCTCCCGGGCATCACCGACCCCGTTGTTACTGGCGGCGTCGAATTCAATGACATCCAGGGCGTTGCCTTGGGCAATCCCCGTGCAGGAGGCGCATTGCAAACACGGGGAAACCGTGGGCCCCTGCTCACAGTTGAGAGATTTGGCGAAAATACGGGCGGTAGAAGTCTTTCCGGTTCCCCGTGGGCCGCAAAACAGGTAGGCGTGGGCCACTTTGTTCAGGTTAATAGCGTTACCCAACGTCTGGGAAATGGCCTCCTGTCCCACCAAATCGGCAAACAACTGGGGACGATACTTGCGATACAGGGGGATGTAAGTCTCTATGCGGGGTTGCGGACGACTATCCAGTTGATCGGTACTCATGGCCCTGCCTGATTCTCCTGCTTGGGAAGATAGCATCAGTGTACTGAATTTGCCCCCCGGAATAAAGAGCCCCTCCGTCACCACTCCCAGAATCGGCGCTCTGTCCGAATCGGCTCGCTAGGCCCAACGCCCTACCCCGTGCATCACCTGCCCGGTAACGTTCCGTAACGACTCCTCCCCGGGACGCCGGGCTCGCCATCGGGCAAGGCTCGCGGGCAGCTGATCCTGTGCGGACCGCATGCCCATGCGGATGACTTCCGTCCAGGTAGGAATAATCTGATGCCAGGGCATTTTGCCAATCACATCCAAAACCCAGTTGTTGGCCGCCGTACTGGCCTGTTGCAGGACCAAGGGATGCTGATAGGGTGATAAATAGTAGAGATAGCCGCTGTAATACCCGTAGAAGGAGGAATTACCGTTCTGGTTATGGGCGTGCAGGCCCGCAGGACGCCTCCCCGGATAGCCATGGCCGGGCAGGCTGCTTATGCCGGGTCGATACGGCGGCATCGTAGAAGCGCTCTGGCGGGGCGCATATGCCGTCCTGAACTGGCTGAACTGGGGCGGGTATGGTTGATGAACAGACATGGTATAAACCAATTGGGGGTGTCTGGAAGTGGGGAGGTCACCGTTTTTATTCAATAACATAAAACGCCTCCAGCCCAAAGCGTGCCCTGTTCCCTCGCGTTTTCCAGCGGCCAGATCCCTCAGAAACTCTCCAAGCAAATAAAAAAGCCATTTTTCGGGGGCAATACAGCCTTACGAAAAATGGCAAAAGCGCAAATGAAAGAAGAGTTTAATTAATTTTGAATTCTGAACCCAGCCTATTTAATTTCAAACCCAGCCTGTCTTGTATATTCCAGCCTTGTGATTGCATAAAAACAATCATTATTCAGCCTGGAACAGTTTATTACTATTTGTTTACAATCTGGCGACAAATGCCAGCCGACAGGCAAAAAAAACCTCTCCGAAAAAATCGAAGAGGCATTTAAACGCAAGAAACCAGTAGAGGAGGGAGGAGTGTGTGTGTTTGTGAGGGAGGGAGAGTGAGTCAAATTTGTAATTCCTGACCTACAAATATATAAAAACAATCTTTTGAAACGACGGAACGTATATTTAAGATATATTAAGCCCAATTTAATATATCCCGCTGTCAGGCAGGCCCCATCAAGCGCCAGAGGCAATTCTGCAATAACCCGATGCTAATTATCGAGGCCGTAATTCTCGCTGCCGCCCCCATCACCATTGCAATCAAACACATTGCGATGGGCCAATTTAACATGGCGCTTACTGACCTGGGTATAAATTTGCGTGGTGGAAATGTCGCTATGGCCCAGCAACTCCTGCACAACCCGCAGATCCGCCCCGTTCTCCAGCAAGTGGGTGGCAAAACTGTGTCGAAACGTGTGTGGCGATACCTCTCGCCCAATCAGGTACTTCAGGTCCCGCACCCGTTGCCATACTTCCCGGCGATTGAGCGGGGTTTTCCACAGGGAGCCCTTGCCCTCAAAACTCACCAACAATGGGTCTTCTCCCTGCAGGCCGGTTTCCCCCAGATATTGGCGCACAATCCCCAGCGAGACGTCCCCCAGCGGGATCAGTCGCTCCTTATCGCCCTTGCCCACCACCCGAATGTACCCGCCACCCAGATCGATGGATTTGACTCGCAGGGCCGTCAACTCGGAAACCCGCAGCCCGCAGGCGTACAGCAACTCCACAATTAACTTGTCCTGCAAGGTCAACTGATCGCAGGCCAGCAGGCGGCTGACTTCAGAAACACTCAGGACCCTGGGCAGCAACTTGCGCCGCTTGGGCAGTTCCAGCAAGGTCAACGGGTTATCCCGCAATACCCCTTTTATCTGCAACCATTCGTAAAAGCCCTTGATGCTGCTGATTTTTCTCAGGATAGAGGCCGTGGCGTTGTTTCGGGCTCGCAGTTCTCCCAGGTAGCGGTTCACCTCCCGCCGGGAGATGTGATACAGCTTGACCCGCTGACTGTCGTGATAGCTCAGGAACTCCAGAATATCCCGCTCGTAGGCTTCCAGCGTGTTGGTCGCATAGCCCCGCTCCGTGGATAAATGATCCAGATACTCCGATAACATCAAATACATAGGGCCACACCTTCTATCGGCGGCCCGCACAACCGCTGACCGCATTATTCATTGTATACGAACCGGCTTAGCCGAACCGGGTGAATGCGCCGGGTAAAGAACCGGGGGAATCCCAACTGACTCTGTGGCCTGATTGCCAGTCGCCACCAGCAGTCTGCCAGCCATGCCGCTTTGTGGTTGCTAGCGGGCAGCCCCGCCCCCGCTCACCAGCCGCTTGAAATCCTCGGGGCGGGTGGTCTTGGACAAGGCGTCCTCAAAGGTCACCAGCCCCTTCTGATACAGATCCTTCAAAGAGGTCTCCATGGTCTGCATCTGGTACTGGGCACCGGTTTGAATGGACGAGTAAATCTGGGCGGTTTTCCCTTCCCGAATCAGGTTGGCAATGGCCGGGGTAATCACCATAATCTCCAGGGCCATGACCCGACCGGATTTTTCTTTCAGCTCGTTCAGCTTGGGTAACAACGCTTGAGACAGAACCGCCACCAGACTGTTGGACAACTGCACCCGAATCTGCTGCTGCTGCTCCGGTGGAAACACGTCCACAATCCGGTCCACGGTTTGCATGGCGCTGGAAGTGTGCAGGGTTCCCATGACCAGGTGACCCGTTTCCGCGGCGGTCAGGGCCAGACGAATGGTTTCCAGATCCCGCATCTCCCCCACCAGAATCACGTCCGGATCTTCCCGCAAAGCGGCCCGCAAAGCGTTATCAAAGCTGCGGGTATCCTGACCCAGTTCCCGCTGGTGAATCACGCAGCGCTTGGAGGTGTGCAAAAATTCGATGGGGTCTTCCACGGTTAAAATGTGGTGGGGCTTGGTGCTGTTGATATGATCGATCATGGCCGCCAGCGTGGTGGATTTACCGGAACCGGTGGGCCCCGTCACCAGTACCAGCCCTTTGGGTCGCTCGGCGATTTCCTTGACCACCTGTGGTAAATTAAGTTGCTCAAACGTGGGCACATCGGCCCGAATGGTCCGCAAAGCCGCCGCGTAAGAGCCCCGGTCCTTGTACACGTTGACCCGGAAACGCCCCAGGCCGGACACCCCGTAGGAGCAGTCCAAATCCCAGTTTTGCTCCAGCACCCGGCGCTGTTCGTTGGTCAGCATGCTGAAAATCAGTCGTTGGCAATCCTCTTTGGAAAGTGGGGAAAACTCCATGCGCACCAGATTGCCATCAATCCGTAACACCGGCGGCAAACCGGCAGACAGGTGAAGGTCACTGGCTCCCCGTTCAAAAACCTGTACCAGTAATTCTTCCAGAATCATGCCTGAGCCTCGCTCCTCTTTCCCATCAGGGGGTTATTACTCTCGGTGGCCAAGCCCGCCAAACCGGGCCAAACAGCCAGGGGTTCTTATCCTATCAGGGCCTTGCGTTATCAGGGGCGTGCGTATCACGTTCCATCCATCTATCGATATCACTCTATCTGGCTGTATCGCCTGTGCCACACAGCCTGCTGCAAGGTGTGCCATGACCGGCATTTATGCTCTTCTAATTTGTGATCTTCTGATTAACGCTCTTCTCATTGTATCGAAATTCCAGGTAACGCTTTACACCAAACACGCCAGAGAAGCATAAATTCCCCCAAACGCATGAGCCTCCCAACCGGTTGCTTTGGGCGAACCGCTTCCCGCGACAGGCCGGAGGCCAGCCCGCCTGAAAATCACCGGTAGTGGCAATGGCCCAGTTTTCCGGGGAAACGCTTATAATAAGGTGATGATGAACGGGAAAGAGGCCAGTCAATCTCTGCTGCCAGAGAAAACCCTCCGCCTGATGCTGAGCATCGCCAGCACCATCCTGATGCTGGGCGGCTTGACCCTGTTAATCCAGTATTTCTACGCCATTACCGCATTAATGGGCAGCGTGTTGATTGTGACCTACATCCTGATTGGGCCAGTCAATGTATTGGAAAAAATCATTCTGGCCTGCTCCCAATGGGGCCATCAACAGCCCCTCTACCGCCTTCTGACCCAACGTTCCCCCGAGGCCAATCCCCGGATTCTGGCGGTTTTAATCGTCTACGCGGTTGTTCTCATCGGGCTCGCCCTGGGCGGCATTCGCTTTTTACCCATTCTGGCGGTTCAGTTGGGAGACCTGGGCCAGCGACTGGGCGTACAGGCCATGGAAGCCTCGGATTCGGCCATTGACTGGGTCGATCGCAATGTCGGTCAGGGCACCTTGCGCAGCGTCTTTAAAACAGACATTCAACAGGCAGAGCGACAAGGTATGGTAAAACACCACTCCGATGACGGCAAACCCGTTTCCGTGGAGGAGAAAACGGTCATCCAGCAAAGTGTGATTCAAAACGCCCTGTCCCAGCTGGAAAATTTTCTGATTTCGGCCATCCCCAACCTGATTGCCGTGGCCACCGGCACCGTGAATGGCCTCATCTATTTTATAGCCGGACTCATCCTGACCTTTTACTTCCTGATTGACGCCAAACGCATCAAGCAGGAGTTTTTGCGCATGCTGCCCCTGCACAGTCGCCCCACCATGGCCTATTTACTGGAAACCTTCCATCAGGTCATGTTCGCCTTCGTCAAAGGGCAAGTGCTACTGGGCATTTTAACCGGCGTTTACATGTTCCTGATTTACTCCATTTTCCATGTGCCCTACGCCTTTTTGCTGGGTTCCATTTTCGCCATCGCCGAACTGCTGCCCGTGGTGGGCACCTGGATTGGCATTGGTATTGGCCTCACGGTCATTCTGCTGAACATGGACCCGGCCACCGCCCTGTACGTATGGGCCTGCTCCTACGCTTACCAAACGGTGAAAGACAACATACTGGCCCCCAAAGTGGTGGGGGATGTCATGGGCCTGCATCCCATGGTCATTTTGCTGGCCCTGCTGATTTGCGCCCAGGTGGCCGGGCTGTTGGGCGTTTTACTGGCCCTGCCTCTGGCCAGCGCCCTGAATGTGATCATTCGCCTGTTACTGGAAAACGACGCCAAGGCGTCTCAAAGCGCAGGCCAAAACACTTCGGGAGGCGACGCGCATGTCCAAGCCCCCAGCGCCTGAGGCGTCGACTTCTGCCACCGGGCAGGCTGTCATCTTTTCTCCGTTGACCCGGTTGAACCTGTTTATACTGTGTCTGGTTTTTCTGGCCTATGTGGGCGTCTCACTGACCGAGCGACTGCCCGCCATTATCGCCATGTTGGCCGCTTCCCTGATACTGACCTATTTATTGCTCAGTCCCGTGCAATGGCTGGAAGCAACGCTCCAACGCCTTTTCAGCAAACAGAAAAAAATCCCGACGGGCATGGCCAAGGTGCTGGCCATCGCCCTGGTGTATCTGGTTGGCTTATCCCTGTTTGGCCTGACTGTCTTGCAAATTGCCACCCCCCTCTCCCTGCAGATCAAGGGCTTCGCCAGGGATATTCCCCAACACCTCAACAAGGCCAATCCGGAAACACTCTCCCCCGAGAATAGCACAGTAACGACCACAGTCATGCGAACGGAGCCTGCCACTCTCTCAGGCTCCACGGGCTGGGGAAGCCCTTTAAGGCAAGCCACCGCCCAAAGCTCCAAGGCTCGGATTTTATCGGGCACCCGCGCCCTGGTCACCCAAAAGTTCACCGGCATTTTCAAAAACTACGCCGCCAAACTGGGTCGCTATGTGCTGGATATTGGCACCACAGCCCTCAGCAGCATCATTTATATTTTAACCACCCTGGTATTAACCTTTTACTTGCTGCTGGATGGCAAAACCCTGCAACAGGGACTGATCAACCTGATGCCCAACCGGCACGAGGCCGCTGCCAAACAGTTCCTGACCCGGCTACACCGACAGTTCTACACCGTGGTTAAAGGGCAAGTGCTGATGAGCTTTTTATCCGGCGGCCTGATGTACGCCGCCCTGCTCATTCTGGGCGTGAAATACGCCTTGTTGCTGGGTGTTGTATTGGGCGGGGTTTCCATTCTGCCGGTCATTGGGCCCTGGCTGGGCCTCTTGCCCATTATCGCCGTGGTGGAAATGGGCGGCAACCCCATTGATATCCTGCCCGTGCTTTTGGTGGCGGGCTGCTTTTACCTGCTGAAAGCCTACTGGCTGTGGCCCAGGCTGGTCAGCCGCAAGTTTGATCTGCACCCCATCCTGTTTATTTTAACTTTTTTGATGTGTACCAAAATCATGGGCTTCTCGGGCATCTTTTTATCCTTCCCGATGGCCAGTGTGGTGGGGGTGTGGATGGACATCCAGAAAGCCCGGCACAGCAAGGCCTATCTCACCCGAAACCCTTAATTCCCCGTGTTGAGAGAGTCTATAGAACCCGCTTGCCCATAATCACGGCATGCTGAGCCCCGGTACAGGTGGGAATATTATTGGGAAGCCCCTCTAGATTGGCCCAGGCCAGCAAGGCAAAGGCCAGGGCCTCTTTATATTGATCGGGAATACCAAATTCAGCGTGTGCTTTCACCGTGATTACTTGCTGTTGCTCAGCGAATAACGCCCGTAAATTGTCCAGCAACACCGGATTAAATGAGCCGCCGCCGCCCACCACCGCTTCGGATATCGCGTAACGGGGAAACACAAAGCGTTCGTAGGCATCCGCAATGCTGGCCGCCGTAAACCGGTTCAGGGTGGCCAGCCAGTCCGCCGGGGCAATGGCCGGAAACTGAGTCAACAACTCCTGAAAATAGGGCGCTCCAAACAGCTCTCGTCCCGTGGTTTTGGGCGGATCTTGCGCCAAATAGGGATGATGGAGCAAATGGGCCAACAGCCCCGCCTGCACCTGACCGCTGGCGGCCACCGCCCCGTCGGCATCGTAGGCTTTGCCAAAAAAGTGTTCCATGGCCGCGTCCATCAACATGTTGCCGGGGCCGGTATCAAAGGCCATCACCGGTAACTGGGTTTGCTGCCAATCCGCCAGAGAAGGCACCACGGTGACGTTGGCGATGCCCCCGATATTCTGGATGCAGCGGCCCAGTGTTTCATGCTGAAACAGCCATTGATCGGCAAAACAGACCAAGGGCGCCCCATGACCACCGGCGGCCATATCCCGGGGACGAAAATCGGCAATGGTCAGCACGCCCGTTTTTTCCGCAATCAAGGACGGTTCCCCGATTTGCAGGGTGCCCCCCAACTGACCCGGCTGACCGGGCGGCCAATGGTACAGTGTTTGCCCGTGGGAACCAATGGCGTCAATCCCGGATGCTGGAATATCGTGCGCCTGCATCAGGGCCCAGGCGGTTTCCGCAAACAGGGTGCCCACATCCACGTTCAGCCGACAGAATTCTTCCAGATGAATCTGCTTGTCCCCCATGCAGCGCAGCAGACGATTCCGCAGATCGGCGGGCATGGGCTGGCTGTGAGTGGCCAAAATCTCATAGCGCAATTGACCGGACTCCAGAAAGAAGCGGGCCAGACAGGCATCCACCCCATCCACGGAGGTTCCCGACATCAACCCCATCACCGTTAGCGGAGGTGTCGTCCTATCCCCCTTTAACAAACAGGCGCTCCAATCCCCGCAGCACCTTGTACAAGCGGCGCTCCTGATGCTTAATCAACGGATCCACCAAAATGGTGAAAGCGCCCATGCGCTGCCCCACCCAAATATCGGTGAGGGGACGATCGCCCACCATGGCCACTTCCCGGGCGCTCAAGCCAATCATCTGAAGGGCCTTGCGAAACTGGGAACGTCGGGGCTTGGCCGCATGACTGATGACCGGGATATTCAACACCTTTTCGGCCAACTGGCAGTAGTCCGCTTTTTTGTTGTTGGACAGCACCAGACACTTGAAGCCTTCCGCCTGCAACAACACCAGCCAGCTTTCAATGCGTTGCTCCAAAGCGCCCGTATGCGGGGCCATAATGGTGTTATCCAAATCAAAAATGAACCCTTTGATGCCATTGGCCTTGAGCAGGGCCAGATCAATGGTGGTGATGTCCTGAACGATGAGAGACGGTTTAAGAAACAACGGCGGCCAACTCCTTACCTCGAATCATAGACCAGACCAAAGCGGCTTCATCCGCCTGCAAGTCAGACGGTACCGGAATGGTCACCACATGGTTGGTCTGGGCTTCCCGCACCGGGAACCCTTGTTGATCATATAACGCATCCAGCGTGAAGGAAACCATCCCCGAAGGCGTGATCCAGTCCACAGCGTCTCCCACCCGGAAGGGATTGCGGGCCTTAAAGCGCAAGCCGCCATCGGTCAACACCGATCCCGCTTCATCCGGCAAGGCCGTCCCCAGAAACATGGCCGTCTGGTGACTGCGAGAATCCTCATAGTTGTAGGCGTCCTTGTTGGGACGCCCATCAAAAAAGCCTTCTGTAAAGCCCCGGTTACCCGCCTGAGACAATTCCGATACCCAGCGATTGGTCAAACTCTCCGGGGCAGTGGCGTGTTGCTGGAAATAGTCAATGGCTTCCCGGTACACCCGACCGGCGGTGGCCACGTAATACACGCTCTTGGTGCGCCCTTCCACTTTAAAGGAGACAATGCCCGCATCCTGCAACTCCCGCAAATGCCGCACCAGGCACAAATCCTTGGAGTTCAGCATGTAAGAACCTTTTTCATCCTCCTCAAAAGTGTAGATATTGTTAGGCCGGGTGGTTTCCACCATCTGCATGCTTTTCAGGCCGCTTTCAGTCTCCTCGCACTTTCCGGCGTTATCAGAAGAAGCGCAACCACAAGCGCCCGTCTCGGATGAACCTGCCTCAGATAGGCCCGCATGCGGCTTGGGCGTTTCAAACTCCCACCGACAACTGTTGCCGCACATGCCCTTGTTGGAATTCTTGGTGTTATCGGTCAGATAATCGCTGATCACGCAGCGCCCGGAGTAGGCCACGCATAAAGAGCCGTGAATAAAGCACTCCAGCTCCAAATCGGGCAGTTTCTCATGGATTTCCACGATTTCCCGGTAAGGCACCTCCCGAGCCAGAATGACCCGCTCCACCCCCAGATCCTGCCAGAAAGCGCAGGCTTCCACATTGAGGGTGTTAGCTTGAGTACTCAGGTGCAAGGGCACCGATGGGGCGTATTTTCGGGCCAGCCGATACACGCCGGGATCGGTAAAAATAATGGCATCCGGGCGAATGCCCTCCAGCAGCTCCAAGTGAGGAATAATGCGCTTTAAATCGTGATTGGAGGGAAAAATATTAATGGTGGTGTAGGCCTTCACCCCCCGGGCCTGGGCATAGGAAACGTACTGCCCCAGATTTTGCGGGGTAAACTGCTCTCCCCGACCGGGGGTGCGCAAACTGGCCATGGGCAAGCCCAAATAGACCGCATCGGCCCCGTAGGCAATGGCGTACTTAAGTTTTTCAGGACTTCCGGCGGGTAGCAACAGTTCTGGCTTGGTGGATGCGCTTGCGGTCATGGTTCAGGGATCCCGGTTGGTGCATGGTGAGCATATCAAAAATCAGGACAGGGTTGAAGCACAGGCATTTTCCACCCACTGCTTGAGGGCCTCGTTCATGGCCCGATACCCTTGCCGTGATTCTGGCATATTCATAAAAGGCAGTAGCACGCCGGAAAATGTCTCTTTCTGGGTCAGGCGGGTTCGCTGGGTATTTTGTCCATCAGGCCCGTTATTTAAAGGCTCTAAAATAAACTGATGGACGCCGTTCAGCAACCAGCCAGCCCCGTAAACGCCACGCCAAACCAGCTTCTGTGACGGCTCCAGAGCCAGAATGGTGGTTTTAAAGCGCACCCGCTTCTCTTTGGAAACCACGACCCACTCCTCCAGAACCGCGCCCACAGACGCCTTCCCGTTGAGCTGGATGATAAAGGGATTCCAATCCGGGTAGCGCTCAAAATCCAGCAAGGCCTGCCAAACCTGCGGAGGGGCCGCATTAATTTCCACCGATTCGTTAATATGTTCCATCCCCAACCTCCCCTGCATCTGTCTGTCTATTGTAACCAGAGGCCCCGGCAAGCAAAAGCCCCCGGACAACACCGGAGGCTTTTGGATTGCTGCTGTGCTTGTGGCTGGAAGTTTTATTCCGCCGAAGGGGGAGCGTCTCCCGCATCCCGGGTGGCTGATTCCCCACCCAAAAGGGCTTCCTCGTCATCCATGGGCACAATTTTGGTAACCGAGGCCACGAAATCGTTCTCATCCAGATTCTGCAGCCGCACCCCGGTGGCCATGCGGCTTTGGCGAGAAATCTCTCCGGCCCTGAGGCGAACCACCACACCATTGGCGCTGACCACCATCAGCTCGTCGTTTTCCGTGACGATGCAGGTATTGGTCACCCGGCTCTTGGCGTTTTTGAACTTGGTGGAAATCAGACCGATACCACCCCGGTTCTGGGAGCGGAATTCGGCCACGTTGGTACGTTTACCGAAACCATCGTTGGTGATGATCAACACATCGGCAGTGTGATCGTTGTTGGGCAGGGTGCTGAAGTCAACAATCTCATCGCCAGCACGCATTTTCATGGCGGTCACCCCCCGGGCGGTTCGGCCCAAGGGGCGCAGATCCTTCACCGGGAAACGAATGGCCATCCCCAGGCTGGTGCCAATTAACAGATCATCCTGATCAGTGGTGGCCATGACCCAACCCAGATAGTCGTTATCCTCCAGACCAATGGCGATAATGCCATTGCGACGGATGCTGTCAAAGTTGGTCAGCTCAATTTTCTTAATCCAGCCCTGCTTGGTCAGCATAATTAAAAAGTGACCCGAGGAGAAATCGGTTACCGGCAATACAGCGGTCACCGTCTCATCCTGCTCCAGGGCCAACAGGTTGATGATGGCCAGGCCCTTGGCGGTGCGCCCGCCTTCCGGCAAGTCATAGACCTTCAGGCCGTAAGCCCGTCCCTTGCTGGTAAAGAACAGCACCTTGCTGTGCATGCCAGCGGTAAAGAAGTGGGTGACATCATCCTCATCCCGGGTTTTGATGGCCCCTTTGCCCCGGGTGGCCCGGCTTTGCCGCTGGAAGGTATCCAGAGCGATGCGCTTGATGTAGCCCTGCTTGGTGATGAACACCGCCATGGCATCGTTGGGCGTCAGGTCTTCAATGCTGAACTCATCATTTTCATCCGGCTGGATGGAGGTTTTACGGACATCGCCGTATTTTTCCTTGGCTTCCAGCAGTTCAACTTTAATAATTTCCAGCACCCGGCCCCGATTGGCCAGAATCTCGTTGTACTCGGCAATCTTCACCATTAAGTCAGAATGTTCCGCATTGATTTTTTCCCGTTCCAAGCCGGTCAGGCGTCGCAGCTGCATTTCCAGAATGGCGTTGGCTTGCAACTCATCCAGACTGTAGTTGGTGGTCAGCTTCTCCCGGGCTTCCTCGGTGGAATTGGCGCTGCGGATCAGCTTGATAATGTTATCCATATCGCCAATGGCAATCATCAAACCGGCCAGAATGTGGGCCCGAGCTTCCGCTTTATTTAGCAAGAACTGGGTGCGGCGGACAATGACCTCCACCCGATGCTCAATGAACTCGCTGAGGACATCCACAATGTTCAGCAAGCGGGGCTGATTTTTAACGAGGGCCAGCATGTTGACCCCAAAGGTGGTTTGCAACTGGGTGTGCTTATACAGGTTGCGCAACACCACATCCGGCTTGGCGTCCCGCTTCAGTTCAATGACCAGACGCATGCCTTCCCGGTCAGATTCGTTGCGTAGATCGCTGATGCCTTCCAGCTTTTTGTCCCGCACCAGATCGGCCATTTTCTCGATCAGGTTACTGATGTTCACCTGGAAGGGCGTTTCGGTGACCACGATGGCGGTGCGCTCCTGACGACCACCGCCGCCCGGAATCTGTTCGATAGAAGCCACAGCCCGCATGACCACACTGCCCCGCCCGGTACGGAAGGCTTCCCGAATGCCGGAATAGCCAATGATACTAGCCCCTGTGGGGAAATCCGGCCCCTTGATGTACTGCATCATGTCATCCGGGGTCAGTTGCGGCTGATCAATCAGCGCCACCAAACCATCCACCACTTCCGTCATGTTGAACGGCGGAATGTTAGTGGCCATGCCCACGGCAATCCCGCTGGAGCCATTCAGCAACAGCATGGGCAAACGGCACGGCAACACGGAGGGCTCCTCTTCCGAGCCGTCGTAGTTGGGCACAAAGTCCACCGTGTCCTGCTCGATGTCTTCCAGCATGGTGGTGGCCACATGGGTCAGTTTACACTCGGTGTATCGCATGGCGGCTGCGTTATCGCCCTCAATGCTGCCAAAGTTCCCGTGACCATTGACCAACGGGTAACGGCTGGAAAAATCCTGAGCCAGACGCACCAAGGCGTCATAAACCGCCGTATCACCGTGCGGGTGGTATTTACCCAGCACTTCCCCCACCACCTTGGCGCATTTTTTAAACGCCTTGTCCGGGGAGAGGCCCATTTCGTGCATGGCGTACAAAATGCGGCGATGCACCGGCTTCAGGCCGTCCCGCACATCCGGCAGGGCACGGCCCACAATCACGCTCATAGCGTAATCAATGTAAGAACGGCGCATTTCATCCCGAATACTAATTGGAAGGATCTTGCCGTCACCAAAAATCTGCTGAGAACTCAAGGTATCTGCCTTTCCTGTTAAGCGCCCAAGTGCTGCACACACACAGGCTCAAACTGCGGGATCATCAGGAACTCTGCCGATTCCACGGCACTCTAACTAATTCCCATTGACATGTGGGCCCATTATACCCCAAAAGGGTTTCATCCGCTGGCCAAGAGATCCCTTTTGTTACCAAAGGCGCAACAACAGGAGACAACAAGCACAAGCGCTAGCCCGCATTCCAAAACCGCAGCCCCGGACGAAGCAATACAAAGGCAAACAGCCGCACCAGCCACGGCGGAATCAAAAATCGGTCGCTCAGGGCCACCTGGTACTGTTCCACCTGCAGCAACCAACCCGGCTCGCTCAGGGCTACCTGAACAAAGCCCGTCCGCCAGTCAAAGCGCACAATGGTCCCCGGCGCCACAGCCTTTGCGGGGGCAGCCCCTTCCAGAACAAAGCGGCTGTGATAAAACAGCACGGGCCACCGTCCCTGCAGGCGCGAATAACACACCACCCACGGGTATAGGGCCCGAATTTGCCGGGACAGGGCTTCCGGGGACTGAGACCAGTCCAGCAAACCGGACTCCTGCTTGAGCTGTCCAAAGTAACTTTTGGCCGTTTCATCCTGAGGGCGTTCCAGCAAGGGGTGGCCCAACAATAGATGATCCCGAAGCTGCCCAATCAGATCGGGAACCATTTCATAAGCAGCCACCACGCACTTGACCCTGACGGAATCGCCGGTTTCTTCCCGACTCAGGGGAACAGCCCGCTGCAACAGAATTGCCCCCGTATCAATCCCGGCGGCCATGCGATGAAAGGTAACCCCGGTTTCCTCCTCCTGCTGCAAAATGACGGAGGCGTAAGGATTGGCCCCCCGGTGGGCGGGCAACAATGAAGGATGACAATTCACCAGAATGACACCGGGAAATTCCAGCACGTGGGCTTTTAATATTTCCCCCCAGGAACCCACCAAAACCACATGCGGACGAATCTCCTGCAACAACTGAATGAATTCAAAACTGTTCATACCGGGACAGACAATATCGCGCAATCCAGCCTGAGCCACCAGGGCTTTAAAGTCATCTTCCACGGGCTCCCAAAAGGCCTGTCCACCGGGTCGGGCCGTCCAGCGAAACACGCCCGCCACCTCGCACCAATCGGGCAGGCTCAATAACCCCTGAAGCAAGGCCAACCCCAGATGACCATAGCCGCAGAGCAAAACTTTCAGGCGACGGGTGTCAGTGCTAAGGGTTTCCATGGGCGTACAGATACATTGAGATATTGGCCACCATATTCAGCTTGACGGGAAACTCCGGATTATCAGCGGCGGCGGGCTGTGGGTCCTCCACTTTCTCCGGTCGGGAGATGGTGACCTTGTTAATCCGAATCAATTTCTTACGAATCACCAGCTCATTGAGAACATCCACCAGAGCGGGATACGTTCCGCTCACCTTCAGTTCATAATCAAACCGCTCCACCGGCAATGTCGTGGAACCAATCTGGAACGGGACTCCCTGGGAAGCCTCCGGGGACGTGCCACCCGCAGACCCTGCCCCAGCAAGCTCCGGGTTGGCGGGAGCCGCGTCGGGAGAGGATGGCGCTTGCGATGGCGCTGCGGCGCCCGCTGAACCATTCCCCGCATTGGCATCGGCACCATCAGGCTTCAATAAATCCATCTGGGCACTGGAGAGGAAAGTCAGGGATGCCTCACTGCGCTGATCGTGGGGCGGCAGCAGACGCGGCAGCACGGTCTCCTCCCGCTTGTTGCCCTTGACCAGTTCCAGTATCTCGGCGGCCTCTGTCACCGCCACAACCTTGGAGGAATTCCCGGCAGGCACCGGAATCAATTCCGTCCTCATGCTTTTTAGCTGCTTCTCCAGCGTGCTGTACTGCTGTTCAAGCCCCTCACGCTCAGCCAGCAGCTTTTTCTGCTCCTCCAGCCCCTTGGTTCTGGCTTCCATCTGCTCCATACAGGGGCGCAACACGGTATCCCAGGTGCCCATGTAGATCAACAGAATGTTCAACACAATCAGCCCCAGAATTTTGAAGTCCAGGATGACCGCAAAAAAATTGCTCGCCAGGCGCTTCAGATTGATCCCGTCCTGCTGCAAACCCATAGCCTAGGGGCCTCCCATGGGTAACGCTGACGGCGACGAGGGGGGCATACCCGGCCCACCGCCCTCGCTGGATTGAGTGGCGTCCGGATTTTGAATGGTCCAGGTAAAATAGGCCTGCCCATCCGTGGATGTGGCCGGAGCCGCATTGGAAACCTGCAAATTGGACCCTGTGGCTATCTGGTTAAGGGGGGCCAGCATGGCGTTCACCGTACCCAGTTCAATGGCTTTGCCCTCCAGAGAAATGGCCAGCGGTTTTTCGGCAGCCCCAACCGCCAACTGGATTTTTTCCAGCCACACGTTGGGCTGGACCGTGGTGCCCAGACGAACCAGAAAATTGTTGGCCTGCACGTTGCGATCAATCACCGATTTAATAAATTTCCGACGCTGGACATCATCCATCTTGGCCGTATCAATACCAGCCCCCAGCTTGGCCAACTGCTCACTCACGGAGGCCCGCTCCATGTCCTTCTGCCACAGAAACAGGGCCATCACTCCCCAAATCAACAGGGACAAAAGAAACACCAGCACGTTGGAACCAATCAGCCAGACCATGGCCTCTTGCCGGTAGCGCAATACGCCCGCCAGATCAGATCCGCCCTCCATCTGAAAGTTGATGGCGGGCATATCGGCATATTGCTTGTAAAATATCCCCCCCAGACCCTCCAAAGTACATGGAAAAGCACCGTCCAGCGCCCCCCTTGAACGCAGGGTCAGGGCATTCTGGTCAATTTGAGTAACGGTGGCGGGCATCACAATTCGACACAGCAAATCTTCACTTTTCAGGCGATTGGCATTGTTCACGAATACCAGGCGTTCAAAAAACTGGTTATCCGTAAAAGCCTCAAAGTCCTGAATAATCTCCTGAATCGTGGCCATATCGTCCTCTTCGTTGATCGATAGAGGCGCGTCGGCAGTCTTTAAAATTTTGGTTCCTTGCTGAATAGAGGCAAAAAATGAGTAGTCGCTAATGACCAGCAAGCACCAGGGCTGCTCCTGTTCCAGTTCCTGAGAAACCGCTCCCGTTACCACCAGTCCCCGCAAAATACTGAAGTAACTTAACTCAATGCCCAGCAACGGAATACGGAGTTCCTGAAATACTTTCATGTATTTTTCAATTTCGGCCTTGGGAAAAGCCGAGTAAAGCAAGCGGGATTCATCCAGATTGATCCAGCCAATTTGCGGCTCGCTTTTTTTGAAAATATAAAATCGCTCCGCCTCGGAAACCAGGGCAAAGCGCAGCTCATCCTTGCTGAATTCGGCAGGCAGCTCAATTTCCCGGGTAAAAAAGCTGGGCAACACCAAAACAACGGGCGTGGTATAGGGAATCCGATTCATGCTGAACAGATCGCGAATGGTCTGCATCATCTGATCCCGGTCACTCATCTGCCGGGCGGCCGTGTCAAAGGAACAAGGCAAAGCGGACGCTTTTTCGATCTCGCCGGTTTTATCGTCAAACTGCACCAGTTCAACGTAATCCAGCGACGGAAACACGTTTATGGCAACAGGCAGCTTTTTTAAACTCATAACGCCCAACGGTACCAGTTACAAATCAATCAATTGGCACTTTCCTCACTATATCATACCCCATTAAACGCAATGAAAACCGCCCTCAGCGTCCTGACTCCTCCAAATGCAGGAAGTGCATACGGCACACAGGTTAAGCCGGGTAGGGGCTGTGGCCGGGCCTTCACAGAATTTACAAATCCCTCAAAACCGCATTGGGCCCACGGATTATCAATTTTTTACAGGAGAAAAACAAAGGGAGGTCAAAAAATTTGTAGGCAACCCGAGGATCTCTGCTATAATCATAGGGCGTGGATGATATCAGTCTTATGGAAAGTATTTGTTTTACGGACAGGGCTTGAGTGCGATTACTTTCCTCGGCGTTTTCTCCAATGAATAGAGGCAGATAGAGAAAAGCAGATAGAGAGTACCCAGGGTGAGTATGGCTTATACCAATCGTCAATTTGCTTACACGGAGGTTGCCTATCCCGAGCTACAACCCGTTATAGAACGGCAAGTAAAGCGGCAACCGGTCAGAAAATCTCAATACAAAAAAAGAACAACCCGGTTTGAGTACCTGTTGTACCTGACCATTAACGCGGCGTTGATTTTTGGGGTGGTGCAATGTGCCAGAACCCTGATTACAGCCAGCTTCAATTTATCGCAACTGGCCAGCAGCCAGGCTTCTGTTAAAACCTTTTTCAACCAAACCAAAGTGGAAAACAAGATTTTAAACGACAAAATCCGCGTGTATTCCTCTCCTTCAGGGATTGAGGAATTGGCCCGGAACTATCTGAACATGGTGGGTGAAAACGAGCTTCCGGTTCGTTTCCAATAAAATTTTCCAAACAACTTCCTTCCCAAGGTATCTCTATCAAAAGGCATCCACATTGCGGGATGCCTTTTTGCATGACGGGTTCACGGCCCCTTGCGAAAGCTGCAACGGGTTTGCCTCCCTGCGGTTCCAGCAGACATACTCAGCAGGCACAACGAACTAAAGTTTTGTAAACGCCCGGTAGGGTCTGGCGGCACAGAATTAAATTGAGGCGTGTTAATGGCCTTAACGCCTCATCCCCCATGAACCAAGCCAGGTTTTTTTCCGTGGTTTCATCCCTTTCCAATACAACCAAACCAGCGCCCAGAGCGTTCACTCCCCCACCGCCACCGGGGGATGGCTTGACTCATAACTCCCGCCACCAGCCGGACACACGGACACCCCCACAGGTGGCATGCGCCAGTCCCCAGCCAAAGGCCCAACCCGGATTGGGCCCAGCCTCTCCCCAGTTTGGGGCAAGCAGCGCAAAGCCTACCCAGTCACCCAAACCGCTGTTTCGGGACCAACTCTGGCACGCCTTCAAGGAAGGCGCCTGGAAATCCTACCGGCTTTTGGAAGAGGCGGTAAATTCTCTGGTGGCCGTGGGATGCCGGATGGCCCTGATGAGTACCTTTGTGTTTGGCAAAATGCCCAAGGCGATCTACGACTTTATTGAGCGTCAGACTTTCTATTCACCCATCAAAAGTTGCTCGCTGGAGTTGCTGGATGATGACGAACTGGCCGACAAAATTATTAAATGCCCCATCCCCTTTAAAACGGACGGTGGAAAACGCATTGATATTTCAGCCTGGCACATCCCCGAGGAACCGGGCAGCAACAAACCCACCATCGTTTTCAGCCACGGCAGGCACAGCAACATCAGTAACCTCAAGCATTATTTAAAAACCTTCAGCGATCAGGGGTATGGCATTTTGGTTTACGACTACCCCGGCTTTGGCAACAGCGAGGGCAAAGTCACCCTGGAGAACTGTTACAAGTCCGGTGTGGAAGTGTGCAAGTTTTTAAGCAAGCACAAGAAAATCCCGCTTGAGCAGCAAATTCTGGTCGGCTACTCGCTGGGAACGCACATCACCTCTCACATGGCAGCCACCATTGCCCAAAACGCCAACAACGAATTTGAGGGCAAAAAACCCAAATGCGTGGTGCTACTCAACAGCTTTCCCAAATTGAGCGATGGGGTCACCTATCAGAAAAAGAAAATCGCCGATCGTCTGTTTTTATTACCCAAACCGGTGGCCTTAAAAATCATCGATAAATTTTTTGACACCCGCAAGATGCGGGTGGACCTGAATACCCAGGCCAAGCTGGAGGAGGCCGCCCGGTTTAAAAAGCTCAATACGCTCATCATCAGCGGAGACGCCGATCGGGAACTGGATTATCGGGATGCCCAAAGAATGGCCGCCGACCTTGGCCTTCCGTTTAAAAAAATGGACGGCGTGGCCCATAATCTGAAAGAGAAAGACTGTCAGGCCCTATTCAAAATCCTGGAAGGTCATTTGGCCCAGATCGCTTAATGCGGGCCACCCGCCCGACCTAATAGTGATTTTCTGCCACCGTTTCCAACGGCAGGGCTTCTCCGGCCACAATTTGAACCCCGGAACTGGTGCCCAGCCGGGCAGCTCCCGCCTTCAGCAAGGCTTCTGCCTGAGCCCGGGTTTTGATACCGCCACTGGCTTTCACCCTGGTTTTTGGGTAAACCTTTAGCACCGTGTTCACCATGCGCTTCACCGTTTCCACCGTGGCTCCCAAGCCCCCTTCCACCATACCGGTGGAAGTTTTGACCATCAGCAGTCTTAATTCCGCGCACCAGCGACTGGCCAGCACCACTTCCTCATCACTCAGCAAGTCAGTTTCAATAATCGTCTTGATGGGCCGCCCCTGAGCCGCCTCCTGAATGGACTTCAGCCCCAGACGGGCCACCTCCGACCCACGGCGGGCATCCACTTTCAACTGCGGCACATCAATCACCACATCCAGCTCATCGGCCCCATCCAGAATGGCCTGACGGGTTTGCGACAATTTATCCGATAGCGGTTGACGCCCGATGGTGAGCTGCAGCCTCTCCGCCTCCAGCCTGACTTTAGCCGAGGGAAAGCCAATGACCGTGGCCACTTTGACCCCGGAGTCGGCCAGACGGGCCTTGCAAAAGGCCACATGTCGGGGCTGCACACAGACCGAGTAAAAGCCGTAGGTCAGGGCCTCCTCGCACAATTGGGCAATGGCAGCCTCTTCGTCCTCGCCGGGCGCAAACGTCAATTTGGTATGATCGATGGCCTTGGCCAACTGGGCCACCTGTAACTCAGCCCCGGTTGTTTGTGAACGTTGCATGCCAAACTCCTAACTCATTGTCTGCCCGATATCTGGCCGGTGTCTAATCGGTGCCCGCCCGGAACTTGTCCTGAATTGAGCCGACACACTTTCTCCTGATAAGACCATCTTACCCTTGAACGGGTCAGGCAATCAATTCCCACTTGCGTTTTTTTCCACCGGGATTGCCGGGAGGCTCCACCCGGGGCGGCGTGGACAAGAGATCCAGAGAACGCCGGGTCTGGGACTGCCCCTCTTCAAAAACGGTCACCAGCGGCAGGTGATCCGAGGCCTCCTTCCAGGGGGACGCCTCAAACGAACCGGCCACATAAGCCTGACGCACCAGCGGTGTGAGGGCCTTGGAGGTAAAGGTGTAATCCAGCTTGGCATCCGGGTAACCATGGGAGCGGTTGGTGGGAATGCACTGATGATCCTTGAGAATCACTTCTGACAGGGCCTCTTCTCCCTCCGCCTGACCCAGACGCTGCAAGGTCTGGATGACCGGGCGGCCCGCTTCGCTGTGATGATGCGTATTGAGATCTCCGGTCAGGAAGAGGGGGGCGTCAGGCTCGGCCTCCAGGCGCTTTCGCAGGATGGCGGCGGCGGCAGTGGCCTCCTTCATACGAACCGGGGCAGTCTTCAGCTCATCCCCGCGCATGGACTTGAGGTGGGCGTTGAATACGGTAAACCGATAGCCGCTTTCCGTCTCAAAGGTGGCCTCTAAAAAATCACGCACCGCCGCCCCGTGGGAGAGTTTGCAGAATTCCGTCCAATGACTTTTGGTGTCCACTACACGAATATTACCTTTGGTCATAAAGGCCAATTGATGCTGACTTTTGACCCACACCGGCTTACTAATAACATTGGGGTAGCGCCCGTTCAGGTACTTCAGATTGAATTGAGTCAACAGGCCTTTGTCCCCCACCTCCTGCAAGGCGATGACATCCGGCTCCTCCTGATTAATCACGTCCGCCAGGGCCTGAATGGAAGCCTGTGACTTAATATGGGCGTTTTTGGAAGACTGGTAGAAATTTTCCGCGTTGTAGGACATCAACTTGCGGAAGGGCCGCAACAACCGCAGATGATCCCTGGCCTCCTCATTCTCCACCAGAATGATGGGCTGAAACTCAGGCTCGACTGCCTTCCCCGGATGAGAGAGAAAGGCGGATGGCAAAAGCAGCGGGGCGAACCGGGCCATTTCCTCGCTGGACAAAGAGGTCAGACGTTTGGTATGGGCTTGGCGCACCCATTGCTTGCTCCCCCCGGAAGCATCAACAACCACCGGCCCCGGAGCCCTGACTGGTAGCTTGCCAGCGGCCACCCTTGGCGCAAAGAAAGAACGTGTCATCATCACACTCACACCCCTTTTAGGATCACCCAATATGCCTTGAGGGAGGCCCAATGGCCTGATCTCCATTCCCATTCCTGACATCCCAATTGTCTGACAATAAACTGACGAAGCACTCAAAATAGTTGTGTTTTAAAATTCTTGGCAATATTAACACAGTCGGGTTCAAAAACAAACCGTCATCCCACCCGGCCCAATGGACTGAAAAACCCTCACAACAAGTCTATCAGCCGTTTCAAGAACTGCTCAACTTGAGCCCCGCTATCCCCAGGGCGATACAGCCAATGCAGATCACCTTGATCACCGAGACCGATTCTCCCAGAAAGAACATACCCACCACGGCCACACCCAGCGCCCCAATCCCCACCCACACCGGGTAGGCCAGACTGATGGGCAGCACCTTGAGGGCCTGAGACAGCAAGACCAGACTGAGGACCATGGCCGTTGCCGTAAAAATACTGGGCCACAAACGCGTCCAGCCGTGGGTGGCCTTTAAACCCAAAGCCCAGCCCACTTCCAGTAGACCTGCCAATACCAGCAACACCCAGGCGTTCATAAAACGGCCCTCCTCAGCTCAAAATGGCTTGCGCTTGCGGCTGAAAAGGCGGCCAGGCCTGATCTTTGGGAGACAGTACCCGCTCCCCGACGTCTGGCCAGTCAATACCAAAGGCCGGATCATCGAACCGGGCCCCCACTTCCTGCTGTGGCTGGTAGGTGCCTGCCACCTGATAAGACACGGTGGAATCGGGTACCAGCGTTTGGAAGCCGTGCAAAAAGCCATGCGGCATGTACAACATGCGATGGTTCTCAGCGCTCAGCACCAGGCCATACCACTGAAGGTAGGTGGGAGAGTGGGGCCGGATGTCCACGATCACGTCAAAAATGGCCCCCTGAATGCAACGCACCAGCTTAGCCTCCTCGTAAGGCGCCCGCTGGCTGTGCAGCCCTCGTACCGTTCCGGCCTTGCGGTTGTAGGAAATATTGGTGCGGTTAAAGACCACCGAAATCCCGTGGGCCGCTGCGACCTCATCTTTCCAGCCTTCGGCGAAAAAACCGCGCTCATCCTCCAGCTTTTCGATATCCACCACAAAGGCGCCAGCAAGCGGGGTCGGGGTAAAAATCATTCGGGCAATCCCCTCTCTTACAGCGCTTTTTCAAGCTGGCAGACAAACAGAACCTGAAAATTCCAGTTCACCGGAAACGGCAGCTTGCGCAAGAAGCGCAACAGACCCGGGCTTTTGGCCGGATGCCGCATCACAAAGCGGTAAATGGGCGGCACCGTGGGGAAGATTCCCTGTCGCTCCACCACCCGAAAGCCTGCCCGTTCAAACAGTTCCTGATACTCCAGCATGGGCCGATCGCCGGGATGATGGCCCACCGAAGCGGTTCGCAACAAGCGCCCCCGGAACATCAGCTTGAGGCGGCTGGTAAAGTGGGCCAGATTGGGACAGGAAAAAATCAGGGTGCCCCCGGGCTTCACCACCCGGCGAATCTCGCTGATAGCGACAGATTGTTCGTTGTAATACAAATGCTCCAGCATATCCAGGCACATCAGGGTGTCAAAGGTATTATCCGCAAAGGGAAGCGCCGTTACACTGCCTTCCTGCACATAGGCCGAGGCGTAGTTTTTATCCACTCCCACAATCTCCCAACCCTGCCGGGCGTACTTTTCCACCAGAACGCCCTCACCGCAGCCAGCATCCAGAATTTTGCCGGACTGGCAGCCATAGCGGCGCAACAGCTCGTCAATCAATTCCACCTTGTTGATATAAACCGGGTAATAGCTCCAGTTGGGGTTCAGGTTGCGGTGAAATTCCCCCTGGCGGGCATACTCCCCTTTCAGGGAAGGCTGCACCGGCTCCAGCGGCGAAGTCGAGGTCTCAGGCAATGGCTCGGTCATGGGTGGCATGGTTGGCTCTGGGTCAATATGCCCTATTTAATCACAAAAAGCTGCGCCTGCCGATGCCCTTGGAACCCGCCACGCTCAAAGACGTCCACCCCTATTCCCTCCTCCGTCTATTCCCTCCTCCCTTTGTTCCCTCCTCCATTTACACGCTTTTAAAATCCCACTCAGCCAAAGGTGCCAGATCCCATGTATGATCAAACGTATGCGGTCTCCGTGAAACCGCCTGTATCCCCGGTGGCCCCTGGCCTGGAAAGACCCAAACAACCGACCATGTCCCAAGCCCCCTTCGCGCGTGGCCTGCACTGGCTTCACCTTCCCGACGCCAACACCGTGGCCCAACAGGCTGCTGCCATTGTGGCCGAGCAATTGGCCCAAAAGCCCAGCGCGTCCATCGTTTTTCCCACCGGAAATACCCCCTTGGGCATGTACGCCCAACTCCGCCAACGAAACGACATCAACTGGGAAAAAAGCCGCCTGTTTCAGTTGGATGAATACGTACGGCCTGAGTTTGATGGCCCCTTGCCCTACCAGACCTTCGCCGATTTTATGCAAAACGAGCTGTGGCGCTTTGTGGGGGGCCAAAAATTCTACATGGCCCAGTATTTTGAATGCCCCGCCGCCTATGAGGCCCTGATCACCCAGAATCAGGGGCCCGATCTGGTCATTCTGGGCATTGGCAAAAACGGACACATCGCCTTCAACGAGCCTGGCTCCCAACCGGATTCCCCCAGCCGGATTGTGGCGTTAGCCCCGCTGACCCGCATGAGCAACTTTGCCGACCCCACTCAACCGGGACTCCCCACGCAGGCCATTACCCTGGGGTTAAAAGCCATTCTGGGGGCTCGCCATATTTTAATGCTGGCTACCGGCGCCGGGAAACAGGACATTGTGGCCACGGCCTTTCATCCCCAAACCCCGCCCGATATCAACTGTCCGGCCTCCTGGCTCAAACAGCACCCCAACGTGACGCTCCTGACTGATTTTTAGGCTAACTGACTTTTTAAGGCATGACTGAGGTTCAGGACGGACTAACGATCAAGCCCACCGGCGCTGTGAACAAGCGGCACTTGAAGGCCAAAACGCTGGACCCTATACCGTTTCCCCCTTCTTAAAGGGCCCCGCAGGAAAGAGGCCAGCCAGTCCGCAATTTCACGCATTGAAATCCCACGCAATGCTGTTAGAATATGAAGCAGGGGTATGTGGTTGTCTGCGGTGGGCAGCATGTTATCGCCAATGGCTGGTAAACACCGGACACTATGTCCCGCTTGAAAGACCTCCGTTCCTTCATTCAATCAGGATCAAACGTTTTTTAAGGGCGCGCCGTATTAGACTGACACATTCCCTGCTTGATTAAGGCCTTTTCCGGCATTTGCCGAGACTGTTTCCGCAGAAAGAAAGAAGTAAGCTGATTTTGGGACAAAAAGACCGTCTGATGAAGACTTTGGATACCCTCATCGATTTTAATTTTGGCTACATCAAACAACAGGCCAAGCCCGGCAGCTGGCGTCGGGGCTACAGCTATTTCAAAGAGAACCAGTTGCAGCACATTACCCTGGATGCCATTGGCGTGCGGGCCAAAGTCAAAGGCAAGTTCAAAGAGGCCTACAATATCCAGCTCAAGTTCAAGAAAGATCACGTTGAGCCGGTTTGTGACTGTCCGCTGGAAGAAGTGTGGTGCAAGCACTCGGTGTCCGTAGCACTGGAAGCGGTGAAGCGCCATTACTGGCAAAAGTATTACCGCCTGCCCATTGAGGATGAGCTGGTCACCGTGCTAGACTCCAGCAGCTTTGAAGGCAGTTACCGCTTCATCATCAAGCCGGACAAGCACCACAAGCCCAAGCAAATTGGCATTAAGGTGGAAGATCGGGCCAGCGGCAAAATCATCCACAATCTGGAAAAAGTCTTGCAACAGGCCCTGGATCAGGGCAACCGGCAAGGGGAAGACAGCTTTAGCAAAGTCCAGAAGCGGGAAATCACCACCGTTCAGTTCATTCTGAAATACGCCAAAGGCAAGCCGGATCACGGCTGGTTTAATATCCCGGTGGCGGAAGGCGACAACCTGATGCAGTTGCTGTCCCAAGTGGAAGAAGTCAGCAACACCAACGGTCAGCGACTGGCTTTTGAGCATGATCCCCTGTTTTTGCTGATGTCCGTGAATGTCTCCATGGCCGGTAACGTGCTGGTGTCGCTGCACTGGATTCGTCAGGAACCCTATGACGCCTACCCGCTGGAAGAAATCACCCTGTTTGGCCGAGATGTGCCCTGGGGGCTGTACAAAAATCGCATTTACCCACTCTCCAACAAGTTGTCGGATCTGCCCAATCACCTGACCAAATCCAGCTTTACGGACATTAAAGATGCCGACGGCGGCAAGTTTATGTACGAAGATCTGCCTCAACTGCGCAAAGTGGTGGACATGGATCTGGCGGACATTGTGCATCAGGTGGATCTCAAGAAAAGACCGCCCACCAAAATAGTCACCGTGGAACTGCTGGATGAGGCCACCCTGAAAATTCGGGTCAGCCTGGATTTTGACTACGATGGCGTGAAGGTGCCCTTCAGTAAAAAGGCCCCCGAAACCCCGTATGTCATGATCACCAAGAAAGACAAGAAAAAAGAAAACGAGAACATCTACTGGGTCAAACGGGACATTGAAAGCGAGCATGACGCCTATCAGGAACTGCTGGACGCCGGTTTGCAACCCTTACAGACCAACCACTTTTTCGCCGAAGGCGATGAGGCCATCGACTTTTACAACCTGACCCTGAAAAGCCGCATGGAGCAGGAGCAGGATGCCTGGAAGGCCAAGTTTGAAAACGACATGAAGTCGCTGAAGGCCTCTGATCATCCCCTCAAGCTGCGGGGTCGCATTGAGTTTGCCCAGACCGTGGATTTGTTCATCCTGAAGATTGATTGCATCATCGGGGACAAGGAAATGACCCTGGATGAAGTGCAACGCCACCTGATGCAGGGAAAAAAATACTTCTTTATGAAGGATGTGGGCTACATTGAAATTCCACTGGCCGCCATTTTACACATCACCAAAACCTTGCAATTCTTCGATGCCGAGAATATCGATCAGGATACCTACCAAATCCAGACCTTCCGGGCCGGGCTAATTGCCGAATTGGTGGATCAGGGCATTGAGCTGGATCTCAGCAAGAAATTCTCCAAGTTCTGGAGCGTGATTTCCTCCCAGACTTCCATGGAAGAAATCGAGAAGCCGCCGCAAGTGCAGGCCGAATTACGCCCATACCAGAAGGCCGGGTTCAACTGGCTGTGGTTCCTGTATTCTTACGGCCTCAACGGCATTTTGGCCGATGACATGGGCTTGGGTAAAACCCTGCAAACGCTGGTGCTGCTGCAACACGCCAAAAATCAGGATGGCCACATGCCGTCGCTGATCATTTGTCCCACTTCGGTGGTGTACAACTGGGTGAACGAAATCGCCAAGTTTACCCCGGAATTGTCGGTGGTCAACCTGACCGGCAGCGATCGCCATGTGCAATACAAAAAAATTAAAGAGGCCGACGCGGTCATTACCAGCTACGCCCTGATGCGCCGGGATATTCGGGCCTTGAAGGAATACCCGTTCCGCTACGTCATTCTGGATGAATCGCAGAATATCAAGAACTACGAATCGCAGACGGCAGCCGCCAGCAAAGCATTACAAGCCTCTCACCGACTGGCTTTGTCCGGTACCCCGGTAGAAAACCGCCTGATGGAGCTGTGGTCCGTCTTTGATTTCCTGATGCCCAACTTCTTGTACGACAAGGACGATTTCAAGTACCGCTACGTGTTCCCCATTGAAGAACGGGGCAACCGGGACGCTGAGCGTCGCCTGAAAAAGCAGGTTTTCCCGTTCATGCTGCGCCGCCTGAAACAGGACGTGGCCAAAGATCTGCCACCCAAGATTGAAGCGGTACAGTACTGCGAACTGACCGAAGCCCAGCGGGAACTGTATCTGGAAGTGCTGGAAAAAACCAAGGAAGAAGTGTTTGCCAACGTGGCCGAAAAAGGCGTGGGCGGCTCCACCAATTCCATTTTTGCGGCCCTGTTGCGACTGCGGCAAATTTGCTGTCACCCGCAACTTATGGGCGAGGAATTGTCCGGCGGATTGAAGGATTCCGGCAAATTCGATGCCCTGAAGGACATGATCGAGGAAGTGATCAGCGAAGGGCACCGTATTCTGCTGTTCAGCCAGTTTGTGGAAATGCTTAAAATCATTCGCACCTGGCTGGATAAAAAGGGCATTAAATACGAATACCTGACCGGGGAAAGCCGGGATCGCCACGTAATGGTGGATCGCTTTAACAACGATGATTCCATTCCCATTTTCCTGATGAGCCTGAAGGCCGGGGGTACGGGCTTAAACCTGACTGGGGCCGATTATGTCATTCACTACGATCCGTGGTGGAACCCCTCTGCGGAAGATCAGGCCAGCGACCGGGCTCACCGGATTGGACAGACCAAGACCGTGTTCGTCTACCGACTGATTACCAAGGGCACCGTGGAAGAAAAAATTCTCAAGCTCCAGGATCGCAAGCGGGATCTGGTGGATTCCATCATCGCCGCCGATCGCTCCGTGGGTAAAATGCTCTCGTTTGAGGATCTCAAAGAGATTCTATCGCCCGACTTTTAACCCACTTGCCGAATGGGCGGCTGAAATGGCTGTGGAAAGGACTGCGGGCCAAACCCGGCCCCGGGAATGGGAAATGCACCGCCCACCGCCGGTAAAACGGATTGCTGACTGGTGGCGGTAAACCCGCCTGCGGACGGCATCGGTAGCCCCATGCCCGGCAAAGGAATAGCAGGAGCCATGCTCGCCTGAGCCGCATCCACCATCTCATCCGCTGAGCCAGCGGTAGCCCGCCCGCTCATTTTGTTACTCAGGGCCTGTGTGCCCATGTTCACGGCCTGATTTATGGCCAGATCAGTGGCCGTTTCTTTCACAAAGCTGCCGAATCCACCCGATGACTCCTCATCCGGGGCAGACTGTGCCTTGCCTTGACCTGGCTTTCCAGCCGGTTCTACTTTTTTACCGGGGGCTTTCACATCAGCGGCGGCTTCCACCTTGGCGGACGGTTTAGCCCCGCCGGGGGACAATTTAGAGCCCATGCCCTTGCCCGCTTCCAGCGAATTTCCGCCGCCAGCCCCGTTCAATTTGAGCTTGGCCCGCACGCGGTTCAATAAATCTTTCAGTCGCTTGCTGATATTGCCCAGCACTTTGTTCAGCTTGTCCATAATTTTGTTTAAAACCTTCATCAGGGTTTCAACAATTTTAGACAGCACTTTGGCAATTTTAGCCAAGGCCTTGGCCGCCGCCTGCATGGCCTTTCCGGCGGCTTTCATAGCCAGTCCGGCAATTTTCAGGGCGGTACCGGCGGCAATCAGGGCCGCACCCGCCGCAGCCGTAAAGGGATTGGACAACATGGACTGCCCGCTGGAAATCATCCCCTGACCCGCGTTGCTCAGGGCTTCGCCAGTTTTTTCCAGCGTCATGCCAATTTTGTCCAGAATCGTGCTGGCCTTGTCCTGCATTTTGGAGCTTTTATCCAGCATTTTGGATTGCTTGGAGATTTTTTCAATCTGGGAAAGCTGCTGGCTCTGCTGACTGAGCGACTGGGTCAACTGCTGAATCTGGCCTGCTTCCGGGGAACCCATCAGTTCCTTTCCAGCGTTCACCAATTCCTGTTTGACACCCTGCATACCTTCCTTGGCCGCTTTGCCGGGAGAATCCCCGGAATCCTGAACGCCGGGCATATCCCTCTGCGCCCGTGACTCCTCGCTTTTTCCCCGGCTTTCCTCGGCCTTGCCTTCGTCCTTGGAGGGCCCGCCACTGACAGCAGGTGTCACGGCAGAGAAGCCGGAAGCCGGAATGGCTTTGCTCTGCCATGCCCCGGACGGTTGAACGTAGGGAGTCGCCCCGGCCAACTCGGAAGTCAAGGCCAGTCCCGTACTGGACGTGCTGGAGGTCTTGGCCCCCTGGTCCATCCGGGTAATCAGATTTTGTGGGGTAACCGGCGTACCCGATGCGCTCTGATAGGCCTGACCCGTCAAATCCACATATTGCGCACCCGAGCCCGCTGGAACCCCCGGCAATACGGGTAACTGACCCGTCACCGGATCCGGTTGCAATCCATAGCCATTGGCTGCGTTGACGTGATAGCTCACAGTCGCCATACCCCTAAATACTCGTGTCCCCCAAAGCGATCTGAATCACTCAAATCACATGTATTCGCATAAAAACAGCCGACCCGATTTTGTTGCCATGAATTCACTCGACTTGTAACGTACCACCCTCTAAACAAAAGCAAGAAATGGAAATGGCCCGAAAAAGCCAAGATCAATCTTTTTCTATTGTTTGTTTTTATTTTATTGCAAGAATCAGTGAGGCGCTGTGTTCGACCCCTGCGGGTTAAACACCCCTTATTGTTGTGGCGCAATTCGTTCAGCCAAGTCACCAATCGACGGTCCTTCACCCTGCAGAATGCTTCATGCGCATTCTCGGAAGTGTTGTGAAAACCAGCGCCCTATCATCATGGTCTTTTAGCAAATGAAGAGGATTATCCACACATGGGTGCCAACCGTGTCAGCCTAGTGAATAATTTCCAGCCATCCCCACAACGGGTGGACGATATGTTCAGTTTTTTCTCCATGATTGCAAATATCATGCAACAATCCAGTATGCTCAGGCTTTTCAGCTCAGGTCGTGGCGGCGGTGCTTCTACCACCAATGCGACACCTAACCTTGGCAGCGTTGACCCGGGCCAGGGTGATCCCTTTGCGGTACTGTCACAATTATTGGCCCAACAAGGCAGAAGCCAGGTATTAAATGGCTATGCCCCATCATCCGTGAGACCAGGCACCGCCCAGTCAGCGGGGCAGCCAAACGCCCAAACGTCAGCCGGACAGGCAAGCGCCCAACCGTCAGCCGGACAGCCAAACGCTGTTCAGCAAGGCGCACCAAACGGCAATCCAGGTGGTGCATCCGGCATCACGGACCTGTCTGGCTTTAAACTCATGCTCCCCACGGGTCAGGAAGGAAGGCCGGATATGGTGCAGGGCAAAGACCTGAACAGCTATCAAAGCCCTTATTTCAGACAGGAAAATGGGGCGCTTACCTTTTTCTCCCCGGTGAACGGGGCAACCAGCGCAAACTCCGATACCACCCGCAGCGAACTGGGTGAGGCCCAGGGGTGGAAAATGAGTTCAGGCCCGCGTAGCCTGTCCGCCACACTTTCTGTGGATCAAACCCCCTCAAACGGCAAAGTGTCTGTAGGTCAATTGCATCAACGGGGAGGCTCAGGCCGCCCTCCCATTATGCTCCACTGGGAAAACGGAACCGTGGAAGCCAGCGTCCTGGAGAGTAATTCCCCCAGCGCCGGGCGTCAACGCTATGTCCTGGCAGAGAATGTGCCCAAGGGTCAGAAATTCAACTACAACATCGACGTGACCCCGGATGGCACGGCAGGGCTTAGCGTGAATGGAAGAACAACCAAAGTCAAACTCGACCCCAGTTTCAATAACAGTGACATGTACTTCAAAGCCGGAGTCTACTTACAAGATAATGAAGGCGGCAGCTCGGAAGGCGCCAAGGCAACCTTCAACGCATTAAACATCAGCAAAGGGGCAGAAACGCCCAACGCTGAGCCTCAGGCCGATCAGGAGCAAACTGAACAGCCTGCTAAAAAGTAAACCCCAATATCTTAATCAGTCACAAAAAAGCCTTTGGCAAAACCAAAGGCTTTTTTAAAAAGCTGGGGCGAAAGGATTCGAACCTCTGAATGCCTGGACCAAAACCAGGTGCCTTACCGCTTGGCGACGCCCCAATCAAACTGATTGATTGAAAGTTTTAACATTCTATCCAGAGGGTCATCCGGGATCAAGTGCCTTTGCGCAACTTTTACGGAAAATGGGCAATTTTTTTCAGACCACTCACGATTTGGCTGGTGGCATCCGGGTGTCCCAAGCCAATGGCAGCGGACTTCATGGCCAATAAACGGTGCGGATTTTTCAGTAGCCCGCTAATTTCCTGAAACAAGGATGCCCCCGTACACTCGGCGTCCTCAATCATCACCGAGGCCTCGGCCCTGACGGAAGCCTGAGCGTTCTTGCGCTGATGATCAGCGGCGGCATGCGGGTAGGGCACCAAGATGGTAGGCACGCCACACACGTACATCTCGGACAAACTGAGTGAACCGGCCCGACAAAGGGCCACATCGGCCACGGCCAGCAGGGCGGCCATCTCCCCGGAATAAGGGCGCACCTGATAGCAGGCATGGCTTTTCAGGGCAGGATCGAGCGCATCCAGCGCCTCCATGGTTTCGTCATACAGCTTTTTGCCGGTAATATGAATGACCGCCAGCCCCAATTCATCCAGCAAGCGGGGCAAGGCTTCCACCACGGCCAGATTGATCCGCCGGGCCCCCTGAGAACCGCCAGTCACCAACAGCACTTTCTTGTCTTCAGGCCAGTCCAGCCCCAGTAGCTTCTGAGCCTCCGGGCGGGACAGCGTCCCAATGCTCCCCCGAATGGGGTTGCCGGTCACCAGAATCTCCTGAGTGGGCCTGTAACGAAGCAATTCGGCCCCCTCCGTAAAGCTGGTGGTAATCACGGCCGCCTGTCTGCCCATCAGCCGGTTCACCAACCCGGGATTGGCATCCGGCTCATGCACCACATAGGGAATCTTCAGGTCGTGGGCGGCCATCAGCACCGGGGCGCTGACGTAGCCGCCCGTGCCAAACACCACGTGGGGTTTGATTTCCGATAAATACATCCGGGCCTTGCGCTTGGCCTGCTCCAGCCGGGCCAGCCAGACCAATAGGCGAAACGGCAGCAACGGGCTTTTCCCTCGGGGCATCCCGTAGAAACTGATGCCCAGAAACTCAATGCCATGCTGCGGCACCAATTCACTTTCCAGCCCCCCGGTTTTGCCAATGTAAGTGACCGAGGCCACCGCAGGATCGTTCCGCATCAGCTCGGCCACGGCCAAGGCCGGGTAAATATGGCCACCCGTGCCTCCACCGGTCACCACCAGCCGCATGTCCACCGCCTAAAATTCCTCTTGGGGTTGTGGCAGCGGGTGCGTGCGGGAAATGTTCAGCAGCATGCCAATCATGGCCAGGGTTACAATCATGGAGGTGCCTCCGTAGCTGATCAGGGGCAGGGTCACGCCCGTCACCGGCATCAGGCCGATGGTTACGCTAATGTTGATCATGGCCTGCAACACGATGGCCAAAGTCAGGCCAAAAGCCAGCATTTTGCCGAAGCGGCTGGGGCAGTGCCAGGCGATGGTGAACCCCCGCCAGCCCAGCAAGGCAAACAGGCCCATCACAATCAACGCCCCGAAAAAGCCCCATTCTTCGCAAATTACCGAAAAAATAAAGTCGGTGTGCTGAAAGGGCAGGTAATACAGCTTCTGGATGGAATTACCCAGCCCCACCCCGAACAATCCGCCCGAGCCAATGGCGTAGTAGGATTGAATGAGGTTATAGCCAGCGTCCTGGGCGTCCTTCCACGGATCGAGCCAGCCCACGATGCGTTTCCACTGATACTCGGTATGGCGAATTTTTTGATACGCCAGAAAAACAATAAAGGGCAAAGTACCCAGCACAATGCTGCGGGACAGACCGGCCACAAACATCATGGCAAAGGTCAAAATACCCAAAATCATGGTCACACTGAGGTTGGGTTGCTGCAAAATCAGGACGATCATCATCCCCACCATCAGCAAGTTCAACCAGCTTCCCATGCTCCAGATGCTGCGCTCGCTGGTGGCCTGAGCCATCAGGGCAATGGCCCCCACCTTGGCAAAGTCGGATGGCTGAAACTGAAAGCCAAAGGGCAGCATAATCCAGCGCTCACTCCCGTTGGCGGTCGTCCCCATAAACATGGTCATCAGCAACAGGCCCACGCAAACCAGAGAAAACGGGCGGGCCAAGCGTTTCAGACGCTCAAAAGGGAAGCCGATGAAAAAGACCAGCGCCCCAGCGCCAATCACGGCGGAAATCAATTGCTTGAAGAGCAAGGTCAGACTGTTACCGGTTTCCAAATCGGCCTGAGCGGCGCTGGCCGTGAATACCGAAACCAGTCCCACCACCACCAGAGCCACCGTGGTGTACATCAGGGTCTGATCAAATGCGCCAGCCCGGGCCCCATTGCCAACGCCATCCCCAAAGCGTTCGCCGGGGCCAAAGTCACCGCCAGTGCGATACCGGGTGGGATTCACCGAACGAGAGGCTGCTTGGGCGTAGGCTCGACTCATGGCTTAGGATCTCACCGAATTTTGCACTTGGGCTTTCAGGGCTTGCACACCCGCCTTAAAGGCCCGGCCCCGTTCTTCAAAGTTTTTGAACATGTCAAAGCTGGAGCAGGCCGGAGCAAACAGCACCGGCTCCCCATCGCTGAGGTGATAGCCCCGGGCAATGGCCGCTGGCAAATCCTCGGCGAATTCCACGGCGTGATATCCACTGGCTTCAAAGGCCTGGGCAAAGCGCTCCTTGGCCGCCCCTATCAGGATGACGGACTTGGCGTTGGCCTGCGCGGCGGTCACAAAGTCATCCAGCGGGGTCATTTTGTCGTAGCCCCCGGCAATCAGGATGACCTTGCGGTTCTTAAAGGCCCGCAGAGCAGAAATGGCCGCATCGGTGTTGGTAGCCTTGGAATCGTTGTAGAAGACCACTTGCTTGGCCCCCAACGCATCCACCCGCTCCAGCCGATGCTCCAGCCCCTGAAAGGACTGACAGGCCCGGGCAATCAGGACGGGCTCAATGCCCAGCAACAGGGCAGCGGAAGCGCTGGCCAGCACATTCTCGAAGTTGTGATCCCCAATCAGTTGCAGGGAATCCACCGGGAACAAGCGCACCGGGGCTTGTCCTTCCAAATGAATGACCACGGTCTGGCTTTCATCCAGATAGGCCTTGTTGGCATACTGGGCCACCAGATGCTGATCCCGGGAGAACCACAGGATTTTGCTGGTGGTGCGGCTGGCAATCAGCTGGCTGACCGGATCATCGGCCAGTACCACGGACCATTCCGGGGATTGCGGGCCGGTGAATAACTTCAGCTTGGCCTCCTGATAGGCTTCCAGAGAGCCGTGCCAATCCAGGTGATCGGGCTTGAAGTTGGTAAAAACAGCCACTTTGGCCGTCAGGGTCGGCGAAAACTCCAGCTGAAAGGAACTCAGCTCCGCCACCAGATAATCGGGGAGCGGCCCGTTAATGACATCGGTGATGGGGACGCCAATATTGCCGCAAGCCGGGGCCTGCTTGCCCGCCTGAGTGAGAATCCAGGACACCAGCGTGGTGGTGGTGGACTTTCCGTTGGTGCCGGTAATGCCCACCAAGGGAATGGATGGAACCTGACGATAGGCGAACTCCACCTCGGAAATGACCGTTTTACCGCTCAGGCGCAGTTGCTCAATGGCCTCGCTGCTGGGCGGAATCCCCGGACTGACCACCACCAGATTGGCATGGGTAAAGCACTGCTTGCTGTGACCGCCCATTTCCACGGTCACCCCCAAACTGCTCAGCTCATGGCGGAGAGCTTCATTGTACGGGGCCGCTGGAACGGTCTCACTCAGGAAAACACGACCGCCCCGCTGGGCCACATAGCGGGCCACGGCCGCCCCGCTGCGAGACAACCCCAATACCGTGAGCGGTTGATCAGTCCAATCCTGTGTCGCCATAGCCATCCTTCACTTACATAGCAAAATTGTACAGAAAAACGGCCAGGGTACAGCAAAAAAACTGGAAGGTCACAAAACTGTAAACCACCCGATTCTCGCTCCAGCCGCCCAGTTCAAAATGATGATGCAGGGGGCTCATCCGAAAAATGCGCTTGCCCGTGGTTTTAAAGGAGTACACCTGCAAAATCACTGACAGGGTTTCCACCACAAAGACGGCGCCCAGCAACAAGGCCCAGCACTCCAGCTTCCCCAGAACCACCAGCGCCCCAAAGGCCCCTCCCAGGGCCAGACTGCCGGTATCTCCCATAAAAATACGGGCCGGATTGCGGTTAAACATCAAGAATCCCAGACAGGCCCCGGCCACCCCCAGGGCAAACAGGCCCAGCGCCCCCTGCCCTGTGGCCAATAGCATCATGGCCAGGGTAATAAAAGTCATCAAGGCCGTTCCACTGGCCAGGCCATCCAGCCCATCGGTCAGGTTCACGGCATTGGAAGCACCCGTGACAATAAAGGCCGCCAGCAAGGGATAGAGAAAGCCCAAGGGAATGGAAAACCAGCCAAACACGCTGACATCTCCACCGTGAGGCAGGCTTTGTAAGGCGTACCAGCCCGCCCCCAAACCGGCCACCACCTGAACGGCCAGCTTGGTATAGCCGGTCACGCCCTTGTTTTTCTTTTTGGAGATTTTCAGATAGTCATCCACAAAGCCCAGCAGACCAAAAGCCAGGGTCACGGCCAGGGCCACGCCCACCGCCGGAGCGAAAAAATGGGTGCCCATCAATGCGTACAGCACCGCCAACCCCACCAGCAGGGAAAACAGAATCAGCACCCCGCCCGCTGTGGGCGTCCCGGCCTTGCTCTGATGGCTCTGAGGGCCATCTTCCCGGATGTACTGACCCATATAGCGCTTTTGTAAAAACCGAATATACGGCCCCCCCAAGGCCAAACTGACCAGAAACGGGGTCAAAATAGCCACGGCGGCCCCCACCCGTTCCACGCTCATGGGCGTGCCTCCTGAGTGGCCGAAGCGGGGCTCAAGGCCGCTTGCTCCAGCAAGGCCGGGAGTTGATCCAGCTGGTAGGCCCGGGAGCCTTTCAGGTAGACAATGGCCTTTTGCAGGGTAAAGGAGCCACCGGTAAGCTGGCTGACCAAATGCGAAAGGCTTTGAGCATGGCGCACCGGGAAGCGGGCATTGCCAGCCGCTTCCGCCAACCAGGCCCCTTCTTCGCCCAAAGTAAACAGGGCATCAATGTGGGGCTGTGCAGCCAGCCACAAGCCCAGTTGTTCGTGATACTGGCGACTGAGATGGCCCAGTTCCTTCATACCGCCCACCACCAGAAAATGCTGTTGATCGGCTTGGGCCGTGGATAAAAATGCCTTGATAGAAGCCTTGGCACTGTCCGGGTTGGCGTTGTAGGCGTCATCAATGACCCACACATCGGTGTAGCCTTTCAGGGCCTTGCGTTCTCCCCGCCCTTTCTCCGGCTTAAAGGCAGACAATCCGGGAGCCAGTTGGGCTGCCGTAAAGCCCAATGCCTCCCCCACTTTTAGCACCCCAAGGGCGTTGGCCACCATATGCTCCCCGGGTACCGGCAAGGTCACCGAGACGCCTGCATAGTCAAAGCGAGTGCCCGGCTGCCCCTCGATAAGGACAGGGGTGACATTCCGAGCCTCACCCAAGCTGTAAGCCACCGTCTTGCCAGACCACACCGTGGGGGTCAAATCGGCCAAATGGGGGGCCTCCTGATTGATGACCAGCTTTCCCGAGGCCGGATTGAGGCCTTCGGTAATCTCCAGCTTGGCCTTGGCAATGTTTTCCAGAGAGCCCAGCAAGCCGATATGGGCCGGGCCAATACTGTTAATGATGGCCACATCCGGGCAAGCCGCTTCTGAAAGCATGTAAATCTGGCGCAGGCCCCGCATGCCCATTTCCACAATCAAAATTTCGGTGTCGGGCTCCAGGGCCAGCAGGGTTTGAGACACGCCGACTTCGTTATTAAAGTTTTTGTCCGTCTTTTGGGTCTTTTTCAGGGGGGAAAGCGCCGCGAACAGCATCTCCTTGGTGGTGGTTTTCCCGGAGCTGCCGGTAATGGCAATCACTTTGGGATTAATCTTGTTTCGGTGCAGCCGGGCCATGGCCAAATAGGCCATCACCGGGGACGCCACCGCAATCAGGTTGGGAAAGGTTTGCCATTCTGGATGCGTGGCCAGTTGGTCCGCAGCCACAAAGGCTCCCACCGCACCCGCCTGAAAAGCCTGCGCCAGGTAATCATGCCCGTCAAAGCGCTCCCCGGACAGGGGCAAAAAGAAGTCCCCCCGCTGGATACTACGGGTATCCGTCCACAAACGGGCCCGCTCAAACGGAGCGTGAGGAGAACCCGCTTTGCCCTGAGAGGCCTCTAACAATTCCTGATAGGTGAAATGAGACACGGCCAGCCTTTACTCCAAGCTCATCAACTGTAAATCGGCCCGCAAACGGGTTCCAAAGGTCAGGCTCAACTGAATTTCCTGAGCCGATAAGTAACGGGGGAACAACACCCCACTGACCTTGGCCTCCTTCATGCTGGCCCCATCCAGCCTGGCCAGACTCAAATCCAGTGAGCGCAAGTCTGCGGAACGCAAATAAGCGCCACTCAAGTCCGCTTTCTGCAGTTTGAACTTGCGCAAGTCGTACGCCCGTAAGTGAGCCCCGGTTAAATCCACCACGCCCCCCGCGTTATCCACGTAGTTATTGAACTCCAGATATCGCTCTTCCTGGATCAAGTTCAGGGCATGGGAGTCTGCCATTCCGTTTACCTCTCTTGGCTCGCTGGGGGATTAACCGCATGAGGGATATTATAGCCCGTAACAGGCGTTTTGCGTGTCTCGGATTCGGGGTTTACAATGAGAAACCGGAGCAGCTCTGCGCTTTCGGACTCTTGAAATAAAATGTGTAAAAAAGCCAGCTACTACACTTCGTAGTTTCATCGAAGGTCGGTTATGATCGATTCATCGAACGGGGCGCAATTAAAACAGTCCTAAACCCGCTCAGCGACAGTGCCGAGTGCGTTTTATCCGTTCGTACCGCAGTCGGGCAAGGTCATTCAAGCCCTGCTGCCAAGGGATATAGAGTTAGCGTTTTTAAGCGACAGCGTGTCATCACTTCCGGCATCAAAAAAGTGCAGGGAGTTGCTGCTCTGCCACAAAAACGCAAGGTGTCCGTATGGTTTTTGAATTCGCGAACAGAAACGGGGTGATGCTTAACCGGACAAAAAGGCCAAAGGGGCATAGTCAAAACCGATGGCCTGACCCTTCTTCTGGAAATTTTCTACAGAAATCTTTCTGGAAATTTGTTGGATAAAGAATTTTTGAAAGCGCAGTTCTGGATTCATTCGTCTATTCTTTCATTGAATGGAAGTAAACGAGTCACAATAAGTAAGATTGGAAAGCAACCGCAAAACGCCATTGCCCTCTCAAACCTGGCTTCACAGTAGTGTTTGACGGGTTGCGTGTTTTACTTGCCCAAGTGCGGTTGTGTTAGACAAAAGGATCGATGTAAGTATGCAGCAGTCGTTGTTTGGCAGTTTGGCCGGGCCCGTCGTGGCCGAGGAAAAGCCCACCGTATCGCTTTCCAAAGTGGCGTTGTGCGATGCCGTTTTTTCCGTGCTGGATTTGGAAACCACTGGGCTGAACGCCAAGCGGAACGCCATTACCGAGGTCACCGCCATCCAGTATAAAAACGGGGTGGAAATCGGCAAGTACTCCACCCTGATCAAGCCCACCGAAGCCATCCCGGAAGAGGTGGAACTGCTGACCGGCATTAGTAACGATATGGTTAAAAACGCTCCGGCTTTGGTCATGGCCCTCAGCGAACTCTCCGCCTTTTTGGGGCCATCGCCCATCATCGTGGGACACAACGTTTCCTTTGATATCGGCTTTTTGAAAGAAAAAATCAGCCAGAGCGGGCTGGATGTGTTTGCCGATCGCTACGATTTAAGCCGAGCCTTTTGCACCAAGGTGCTGGCCCAAAAAGCCCTGCCCAGCTTACCCAGCTACGAAGGCATTGTGGTGGCCACCGCCGTGGGCTACCACAACCCCAATCCGCACCGGGCCGAAGCCGATGTGCGCATGAGCGCGGCCATTCTGTTTGCCCTGATTGAAAAACTGCAAGCGGAAAACGCAGCCGTCAAAACCGTGCAGGATTTGCTGATCTATCAGGGCGTGCTGTCCGAGCGCTAAGCGAGCCAGCCCATCCCTAAAACTGGGAAAATTCGGGCGACTCAGGCATCTGGTGCAAAGGCCACAATCCGGTGGAAGATTTCAGGAGATCATAAATGGCGGAATGCCCCTCCACGCCTGCGGCAAAAAGGGCTTCAACATCCTGATCCTCAGCCTGCAGATCGAGACTGTCCTCCTGAAGATACTGCTGCACGGCTTTCAGATTTCCGACTTCCGCTGCCTTCACCAGCGCCGTTTTACCTGCGGAAGCCGCATAGTTCAGATCGAATTTGGGGTGCTGGCGAAGCGTCTGGACAAATTCGGTGCGAGAATGCGAGCGTATCTTGAATAGCGCGTTTTCACCCTTGGGGTTGGTGCAATTTACAATATCCCTGGACAGTTTCGGGTGAGCCAACAACTGATCAAAAGTTTCGGGTCGGTTGAAGTAGGCCGCCGCCACCAAAGCTACAGCCCCTTGGGGTCGCTCGGCAGGAGCCGATAAATTCAACTGAGGGTGATTTAAAATGTCCTTGACCAGGGCAGGATTTTTAACAATGGCCTTGTACAGCGGGGTCATAGACAAATCCCCGGAAGGCTGATTGACATCCATTTTTGGATGGCCGAGCAGATAGCGGGCAATTTCATCCTGACCGCAATCCAGGGCCGTCAACAAAATGGACTGCGGCTTATTATTGTTCTGGGGAACCGGCTGATTCACAAACTCGGGCGTCACTTTGGGGTGGTTCAGGATGACCTTTACCACATCCAGATGCCCCAGCATGACCGCCTGATTTAAAGCCACCAGCGTTTGCAGCGCCGGACCGCTTGCCTTCAAGTCAAAATCCGGATGATCCAGCCGGTTAGCAATGCTCCTGGCGTTCCCCACCATACCAGCCAGGGCCATCCTGCGAACCTGTGTCGTTTTGCAATGTCCGGTACCCAAAATACTGTCCAGCATCTGACTGCGGTCTTTCGGGTTGGGTGTCCGCAGAATGGCATCCAGTAAGGACAACGTGGACTGCTGGATTTTGATGGCCGCCTGGGACACGGGTGCCTTGAAGGCGCTTGAGTTTGACTTGAGGGGCTCTCGTCGATAGGGGTGAAAATCGTTACCGGCCCTGCCGCTGGGTCGTTTTTGCCAGGAGGCCTGGAACTGATCCGCATTGCGAGCCCCATGCCCACGATCCTGCTCGTGAAGTTGCTCCGCATCGCCTTGCTCAGCGAATTGCTCGGCCATGTCGGCAAGATGCCTCAAGCGGCTGTTGTCCACTTCCGGGGGGTGGACAGGTGCGGATTGTCTATTGATCAACAGTTTGCTCAGGCTGGTATTCATGGGTAAAAAGGGCTCCAGGGCTTGAATCAGTAAAACAGTTCTCAAAAATCATCTCAATAAGAAGCGCTGGAGAAATCAAGTCCAAACAAAGACAGAATTGCCAAACAATTACTCGTCAAATTTCAGGGTCAACGTCACCGGGCAATGATCAGAGCCCTGCACGTCCATTTCAATGCCCGCGTCCACCAGGTTTCCCTTGAGATCGGGACTGGTAAAAAAGTAGTCAATTCTCCAGCCCACATTGCGCTCCCGGGCAAAGGTGCGCATGTTCCACCAGGAGTACATGTCCTTTTGGTCCGGGTAAAAATGACGGAAGGTATCAATGTAGCCATGCTCTACAAACTTGTCCACCCAGGCCCGCTCAATGGGCATAAAGCCGGAGATTTTCTCGTTCTCCTTGGGGCGGGCCAGATCAATGGGATGATGGGCCGTGTTGAAATCCCCGCAGGCAATCACCTTTTTGCCTTGCTTGCGCAGATTCTCGATATGCTCAAAAAACACATCGTAAAAACCCAGTTTGTACTGCAAGCGGTCATCGCCCCGCCCCCCGTTGGGATAATAGATGTTATACAACACAAAGTTGGGATACTCGGCAATCAGGGTGCGGCCTTCCGTATCCCACTCCGGAACGCCCAGCCCTTCGGTCACGGAAATGGGCTTTTCCTTGGTGAAAATGGCCACCCCGCTGTAGCCCTTTTTGTTGGCATGGCTCCAGAAGGTGTGATACCCCTGCGGCGCCACCATATCCAAGGTCAGTTGCTCGGCGCTGATCTTGGTTTCCTGCAGACCCAGAATATCGGGCTGATCCTGAGCCAGCCAGTCGAAAAATCCCTTTTTAATAGCGGCCCGAATACCATTCACATTCCAGGAAACCAGTCGAATCCGCGACATCAGAAGCCCTTTCTTTACACACTTTTTTCTAGGAAAGACCTGCCCCCATTGTGCCACAAGCACAATCAAGACTCATCCGAGGCTACTGGCCCCCTTGCCCCAGCCAACGCAGAGGGCCTCGTTTGGCACTCCTGAACGAACCCACCCAAAATGCCAGCAAAAACGCCAGAAATCCGTGGGCCACAATGGCACCCGAGGTAGAATGCCCGCCGGTGGCCATAATCAGGGCCAGCGCACACAACCAAAACAACAGCAACTCTTCATCGGGCCGCTGGAGCAAGCGGTACACAAATCGCCCCGGAATGTGGTATCCCCCGCCCAGAACGCCCAAAATGGGCACCAGCCCAATCAGCAATAGCCCTGTGCTTTTCAGTATGGCGACGAATATGGGGCCAGACCGATTCCCGGGACTGGCAGAACCGCCCACCGCACCCCAAAGAGCCGTAAACTCCTGATGAAAGGATGAGAAATACCCCCACGGCACCTGAACGCCATGGCCAGAGGAGGACGAGCCATGCCAACCCCAAACCGCTGAGTTCAAGTCAAGAGGCAGGAACTGCCCTCCCCAAAAACCGAGCAGGACGGGCAGGGCCCAGGCCATACCCCACGAGCGCACCCAACGGCTGAACACCGCCCGCCGGGGCACCACCCCATACCCCACGGCCCGTTCTTCCCGCTCGTGCAAAAGGCAATGCAAGCCGGAAAAGCCCATCAAGGCCACCATCAGGGCCAATCCGGTCGTAAAGGAAAGCCAAAGCGTCAGCAGGGTAAAAGCCGAGCAGGCCCATAGCCCCAGTACCCCGGACTGTCCGGCATAGCGGCGCTGCAAGTAATACCAGCCCCCCAGGACAGCCCATAGCCCGGCCCCCCCGGCCCAGTCGGAGGGACTTCCGCAAACACAGCACAGTCCCAATACACCCCACAAGGTCAACAGCAGTATCAGCCAGGCCCGTGACAAATGTCCACTGGCCATTTTCCACCCCGGAATGAGGGCGAACAGCACCAAAGGCCAGAAGCCCAACGCTTGTCCGACTGTGAACCGCAAGTGCCCTGAACCCTCCCCTAAACGCTCCTGAGTACCCAACACCGTCCGGTTTCAACGCCAGAGCAGGCCGAATCCTTATTCTAGCAGAGCCGCCGTGGGAGGGCTTGCCCATTAAAAACGCCGGGAGCCCGAAGGCAACCCGGCGTTTTTCTCGGATGTTTGTCTTGAACCTTATGTTCTGGTCAGGGCTTGACTGTTTGCTAGAATCCGTAATTCCGCATCCAGTGGAAAAGGAACCGATAAAAAACCATTGCGAAGTAAGGGGCCCATTGACCAGCGCCTGTGAAGAGGCCGCCGTTACCCCACGGCTGAGTCACAGGGGGCCTCTGGACGGGTGGAGAATTAACCGGTGGCTTATTCACGGGAGGCTTGCTCACCGGAGGAGAACCGACCGGCGGCTTATTCACTGGCGGTTTGCTTACCGGAGGAGAACCGACCGGCGGATTATTCACCGGAGGTTTGCTCACCGGAGGAGAACCAACCGGCGGATTATTCACCGGAGGTTTGCTCACCGGAGGAGAACCAACCGGCGGATTATTCACCGGAGGTTTGCTCACCGGCGGCTTGACAACCGGGGGTGTCACGACCGGCGGGTAACCAGTCGGGGGGGTCTTCACCGGCGGCTTAACGACCGGGGGTGTCACGACCGGCGGGTAACCAGTCGGAGGGTTCTTCACCGGCGGATAGCAGACCACGGGTGGGTAATAGGGTGAGCTATTTTCGATTTTAATGCCATAATCCGTCCCGTAAATCGGTTTGGAGACATCCCGGTAAACCGGTCGATCGGTGTAAACCGGTTCGGGTTTGTATATCTGACGAACGCCATATTTATTGCGAACATCGTAAACCGGCTGCTCTTCGTACTGAGGCTGTTTCTCGTAGACGGGGCGCACACCATACGTATCACGAACCCCGTATGTATCCCGAACATCGTAGACCGGCTGCTCTTCGTACTGAGGCTGTTTC